>JBBEEK010000193.1:0-1557 GCA_040880825.1 Chthoniobacterales bacterium | reverse complement strand
TCTTGGGCGTCACCTCGACGTATTCGTCGCGCGCGATGTATTCGATCGAGCGCTCGAGGGTCATCTGGACTGGCGGGGCCAAGGAGATGCCCTTGCCGTCGCCCTGACTGCGCATATTGGTCAATTTTTTTGCCTTGCAGGGATTGACCGGCAAGTCGTCCGGACGCGCGTTCTCACCGACAATCATTCCCTCGTAGATTTCTTCCTGCGGTCCGATGAAAAGGCGTCCGCGTTCCTGGATGGTGTCGAGCGCGTAAGCCATGCTCGTGCCGCCCTCCATGGAAATGAGCACGCCCTTGCCGCGGCTGGGGATATCACCTTTGTGCGGCCCGTATTCCTTGAAAAGATGACTCATCGTGCCGAGGCCCTTGGTCGCATTGACCAGGTCCGTCTCCAACCCGATGAGGCCGCGGGTCGGGATGGTCGCCTGCACCAGCACGCTGTGCGGATGGTGCTCCATGTTCGAGATGTCGGCTTTGCGCGTGGCCAAAGACTGCAAAATGTCGCCCAGATTCTCCGGCGGCACATCGACGTAGAGCGTCTCCATCGGCTCGAGCAAGGAGCCATCGTCGGCACGTTGGAAAATCACTTCGGGACGCGAGACGAGAAGTTCGAACCCCTCGCGGCGCATCTGCTCGACCAGGATGGCGATCTGCATTTCGCCGCGGGCCTTGACCTCGAACTGTCCGGCCGCATCGGTCTCGGAAAACTGCAACGAGACATTGGTGCGCGTTTCCCGGACCAGACGGTCCTTGATCTGGCGCGCGGTGAGCAACTTGCCCTCGCGCCCTGCGAGGGGGGAGTCATTCACGCAAATACCCATGCTGATGGTCGGCGGATCAATCTTCATGAAGGGCAGCGCCGCGCGCTCCTCGCTATCGACCAACGTCTCACCGATGAAAACATCTTCGAAGCCGGCCAGACCGATGATGTCGCCTTCGGAAGCTGATTCGATCTTCATCTTCTCCAAGCCTTGGTGACCGAAGATGGCCGTGACATTGCCGCGCTCCTTGCGCCCGTCGGCATGAATACAAACGATGCTCTGGCCAACCTTAACCGCGCCGCTGATGACGCGCCCGTAAGCGATCCGGCCGAGGTAATCGCTGTAGTCGAGGTTCGACACGAGCATCTGGAAATAACCCGCGTCCGATTTCTTCGGCGCCGGAATGTGCCACGCGATGGCCTCGTAAAGCGGCACCATCGAATCGCTCGGATCGACCAACTCCCGCTTGGCGAAGCCCGCCTTGGCGCTGGCGTAAATGTGCGGGAAGTCGAGCTGCTCGTCGGTCGCGTTCAGCTCGAGAAAAAGCTCAAAGACCATATCGAGCACTTTGTGCGGGCGGGCGTTCTCGCGGTCAATCTTGTTGATGACCACGACCGGCTTGAGGCCGTTTTCCATGGCCTTGCGCAGCACGAATTTCGTCTGGGCCTGCGGTCCTTCGTAGGCGTCGACGACCAACAGCACGCCGTCGACCATCCTCATGATGCGCTCGACCTCACCGCCGAAATCGGCGTGGCCCGGGGTGTCGACGATGTTGATGTGGTATTTGTCCCACT
>JBBEEK010000192.1:0-9510 GCA_040880825.1 Chthoniobacterales bacterium | reverse complement strand
CCACGACGACGACGAGGGGGAGGCGTTCGACGGCGGCGAGATTGATGCCTTCGTGGAAGGCGCCGGTCGAAGTGCCGCCGTCGCCGATGGAAGTGACACCGACCACACCGGTCTCGCCGCGGAGGCGGCGGGCGTAGAGTCCGCCGGCCACCACGGGCACGAGCGCGCCGAGATGGCTGATCATGGCGTAGTAGCCTTCGCGGGGACGACCGCGGTGGATGTTGCCGTCGCGTCCGCGCATGGGACCCTGGGCCGAGCCAAGATAAGTGCGCAGGGTGTCGAGCACGGTGTCGCCGAAGGCGAGGCGTCCGGCTTGGTCGCGGATGAGGGGGCCGAAGATGTCGCCTTTTTTGAGGAAGATGGCGGAGGCGGTGCTGAGGGCTTCTTGGCCTTTGCCGAGGAAGACGCCGCCTTTGATCATGCCGGCGCGATAGAGGCTCGCGAGTTTGTCCTCGGTGGCGCGGGCCAGAACCATGACTCGGTAAGCGCGCACGATGAGCGACGGATCGAGGTCATTTCGCGCCACCGTCTTTTCCTTGACTGCCGAGACCATCAGAGCAGGGAGAGTAATGCGGCAATGGCCCGCCGTGCAAAGGGAAAAAAGGGCGGTGGGGGACGCCCTTTTGGCTCGCGGAGAGGTTCTTAACGGGGAAAATGCGCCGAATGCCACGGGTGCGCACTTTAATCGTCGGGATTCCGCTGCTGCTGGCGGTGGTGACCGGGGTGTCGCTCTGGACGGTGGCGCGGGTCTCGGTTGACAAGAAAAACGAGATGTATATCGGCAGCATCGGAGAGCCGACGACGCTCAATCCGGTCCAAGCGGCTGATGCGGCGTCCAGTTCGGTGACCGGGATGATTTTCAACGGCTTGCTCAAATACAACGCCGACCTCGAGATCGTCGGGGACCTTGCGGCGGAATGGGATCTGAGCCAGCGGAGCACGTTTTTCTTTGCCACCCCGGAGGAGGCGGTGGTGGCCGCGGCGAACATGGAGGCGGGGATCGCGGATCGGGCGGAGTTGCACTTGCGGCGCTACATGGTGGAAGGCAACCGGCTCGTGCTCGAACTTTCGCTGCCGGGGGTCACGGATTCGCAGAAACTGGCGGAGAAGTTCGGGGTGGCGCCCTTGCCGGTGCACACGGTGTCGGTGGCGGCGCCGCAGGCGATGGGGGATGCGCTTGAGCAATTTGCGGCGGAGGATCTGGCCTCGCGCGCGGTGCGGGTCTGGTCGAATGGCAATCTGGGCGAGCTGGTTTTCCTGGGAAACGAGGTGGCCACGCTCGAGCGGTTGCGGGTTTATCTGGGGTCGAAATTCGGCGAGGTGGGAGTGCTGATCGAGCCGGTGCTGGCGCCACCGTTTTTGGCCGAGCCGGAAGTGACTTTCCAGCTGCATGAGGGCGTGCGCTGGCATGACGGGGCGCCGTTCACTTCCCGCGATGTGAGGTTCACTTATGACGCCATTATGGATGACCGCGTGGCCTCGCCGCGCAAGCCGGATTACGAGCTGGTGCTGTCGGTCGAGACGCCGGATGAATTCACGGTGCGCGTGGTTTACCGGCGTCCGTTTTCCCCGGCGCTGGAGAGTTGGATGATGAGTGTGTTGCCGGCGCATTTGTTGGCCGGGGTCGCCCCTGATCAATGGCCGTTGACTTTCAATCGCGCGCCGGTCGGCACGGGGTCCTTCAAGTTTGCCGAGTGGAAGACGAACCAGTTCGTGCGGGTGGTGCGCAATGACGATTATTTCCGCGGGCCTCCGCACTTGGACGGCATCGTTTTCCGCACCTTGCCGGATCCGCTGACCTTGCGGTTGGCCTTCGAAACGCGGCAGGTGGATTTCTGGGCGGCGGACCCGTGGGCGGTGGGGAGTTTCCGCGAGGACGAGCGGTTCACGGTTTTCACCTCGCCGAGCAATTCTTACAATTACGTCGGGTGGAACCTGCGGCGTCCGATGTTCCAAGATCCGCTTGTGCGGCGGGCTTTGGCTCATGCGGTCAATATCGACCAGATGATCCGTTACGTCCTTTACGGCTACGGCACGCAGAGCACGGGGATCTTCACGCCCGAGATGTGGTTCTTCGACCCGAATGTGCCGCCCATTCCTTACGATCCGGAGCGGGCCAAGGAGTTGCTGGACGAGGCCGGCTGGGCGGCGGGGTCGGACGGGATCCGGGTGAAAGACGGGCAGCGTTTTGCTTTCACCTTGATCACGAACAACGGCAACGTCATCCGCAGCGACATCTCCACGCTCGTGCAGGAAAACCTGCGCGCCGTCGGCATCGAGGTGACGGTCGAGATGTATGAATGGGCGGTCTTTTTGAAGCGCTTCGTCAATCAGGGCGAATTCGACGCCATTGTGCTCGGATGGGCTCTGGGTCAGGGATTCGACCAATTCCAGATCTGGCATTCGACCCAGACCGAGCCCGAGCGGCTGAACATGGTCGGCTACCAGAGCAAGGAGGCCGACCGTCTGCTCGAATCGATCCGCGAGGAATTCGACCGGGAAAAGATCATCGCCATGTGCGGCGAGCTGCAGAGGTTGATTTACGGCGACCAGCCGTATTTGTTTCTTTTCGTGCCGGAAGGAACCTCGGTCATGTGGAAAGACACCTTTCGCGTGAAGCGCCCGGGCCCTGATGGCAGGTGGATCGATGAACCGGTGACCATGACCAAGGCAGGTTGGAGTCATTATCTGGAATGGTTTTACCGGCCGGAATACGCGGGGGAGGGTGGCGAATGAGCGAGGCCTCTCGGCAAGAAAGTGGCATCGGCATCCTGCCGATGTCCAACGGTCGTCACGGGCAGGATGCCCGTGCCACTTGGAGGACTAAACGATGACTGCGTTTATCTTCCGCCGCCTGTTGATCTCGGTCGTGCTGTTGTTTTTCATCAGTCTGATTTCATTTTTCATCATCACGCTGACGCCCGGCAGTCCGTATCCTTGGGGCGAGTTGAACCCGAAGGTGTCCGAGGAGGTGAAGCGTGTCTTCCGCGCCAAGTTCCATTTGGACCGTCCGTTGCATGAGCAATACGGGTTCATCATGCGCGACCTGTTCACCGGGGAACTGCGCAGCATCAAAGATGAACGACCGGTGCTGGAAAAAATCGCCGAACGCCTGCCGGCCACCTTGGTGCTCAACTTCGGGGCCTTGGCGCTTTCCTTGAGCTTCGGGTTGCTTCTCGGGGTTTACGGGGCGCGGCACGCGGGGCGTCCGCCGGACATGATCACGAGCGTGCTGGCTTTCGTGTTCATCGCGCTGCCCGGATTCTGGGTTTCGTATTTGCTGGCCATCGCGCTGGTCAATTATGCGGCCATCCCGATCCTCGGGACGCACACCATCGGCGTGACCTTTGCCAATGGCCTGGAGGTGTTTCTCGACCGCTGGTGGCACGTCATGCTGCCGGCCTCGATCCTCGCCATCGGCGGTATCGCCGTGCAGTCGCGCTTCATCCGGGCCAGCATGATCGAGACGTTGCGCGAGGACTACATCCGCACGGCGCGGGCCAAGGGGCTCGATGAGAATGCGATTTTTTACCGTCATGCGCTGCGCAATTCGGTTCGTCCTCTCATCACCGGCATCGGCATGCTGCTGCCCGCGCTGATCGGCGGGGCGGTCATCATTGAAAATATTTTTGCTTACCCCGGGATGGGGCGGCTGGGTTACGAGGCGGTGCTGGAGCGGGATTATCCGACGCTCGTGGCGCTGAACTTTGTGACGGCAGCCCTCGTCTTGGTGGGTAATCTGGTGGCCGACGTGCTGTATGCGGTGGTCGATCCGAGGGTGCGACTGGAATGATCACGACAACACCAGAGCCGATCGAACTTGCCTCGGCCAGTCCGGCCGGACGCTCTTTGCGCCGTTTCCGTGCCAACAAGATCGGCGTGTTCGCGCTCGGTATGGTCATCGTGCTCGGCGTGGTCGGACTCGTTTTCTTCATCCTCGGCCAACTGGGCATTCCGTGGCCGATGGATCCGAACGCGACGAACCTCGAGCGCAAGCTGATGCCGCCGAATTCGGTCAATTGGCTGGGCACCGACAACCTCGGGCGGGACGTTTTCAGTCGCCTGCTCAATGGTGCCTACATCTCGCTGACTGTCGGCTTTGTCGCGGTGTTTGTCTCGCTTTCGATCGGCGTGACCGTCGGCGCGGTGGCGGGGTATTTCGGGAAGTGGGTCGACAATCTGATCATGCGCGTGGTCGATGCCATCATGTGCTTCCCATCGTTCTTTTTGATCCTCACGGCGGTGGCGCTGGTGGGCCCCAGTATTTTCAACATCATCATTGTGATCGGTCTGGTCAGCTGGACGGGCACGGCGCGTCTGGTGCGGGCGGAATTTCTCACCCTGCGCGAATCGGCTTACGTGCAGGCCGCACGGGCGCTGGGGCAGCGCGGTCCGAAGATCATCTTCCGCCACATCCTGCCCAATGCGGCGGCGCCGATCTTGGTGACGGCAGTGCTCGGCGTGCCGGAGGCCATTCTGGCCGAGGCTGGACTGAGTTTTCTCGGCTTCGGCGTGCAGCCGCCGCAGGCCACGTGGGGCAATATCATTGCCGACGGCAAGACCTACATTCTCGATGCGTGGTGGCTGATTTTATTTCCCGGGCTTGCCATTCTCATCGCGGCACTGTCGTTTTACCTGACCGGTGACGCGCTGCGGCAAGCGGTGGAGACCCGGTCCGAAAGACAATGAGCGAGCCAAAACCCATCCTGCAGGTGCGCGATCTGTGCATCGATTTCGTTCTCGAAGACCGCACGATCGAGGCGGTGAAAGGGGCATCGTTCGAACTGGCGGCCGGCGAGACCCTGGCCATCGTCGGCGAAAGCGGGAGCGGAAAAAGTGTGACTGCGCTGGCGCTGACGCGCCTGCTGCCGGTGCCGCCGGCGGACATCAAGCGCGGGGAGATTGAGTTCCAAGGGGAGAGCGTGATGGCGATGAAGGCTGCGCAACTGCGCAAGTTGCGGGGCGGGAAGATTGCCTACATTTTTCAAGAGCCGAGCACGTCGTTGAATCCGGTTTACAACGTGCGCAGCCAGATCGGGGAAGCGATCCGGTTGCATCGTCCCGACGTGACCGATGTCGATGCCGAGATCGTGCGTTGGCTCGATGCGGTGGGCATTGTTGATCCGGCGGCACGCATGCACGACTACCCGCACCAGCTGAGCGGCGGCATGCAGCAGCGCGTGATGATCGCCATGGCGCTGGCTTGTCAGCCGGATGTGCTGGTGGCCGACGAGCCGACCACGGCGCTCGATGTGACGATTCAGGCGCAGATCATGGAGTTGCTCGGGTCGTTGAAAGAGCGCTTTGGCATGGCGGTCATCCTCATCACACACAACTTCGGCATCGTTTCCGGTTTTGCCTCGCGCGTGCTGGTCATGTATCGCGGGCGGATCGTCGAGCAGGGGCCGACGGAAGAGATTTTGCGGAATCCGCAGCACCCTTACACCCGTGCGCTGATCGACTGCATCCCGCGTCTCGGCTCGAAGGACAAGCGACTCAAGACGATCGACCATGCGGCTTTGGCTGAGGCCTGATTGGCCGCTACAAGTCATGGCTTGCGGGGCTTGGTATGATTCAGGGCATGGGGAAACATGACCGCATCGCGGCGCGGACGGCGGGGTTGGGCGCGCGGGGTGGATACCATCCATGCTACCTTGAGTATTTCCGGCTCTTTAATGCGCAGGCCTATTACGAGGCGCATGATGTGCTCGAGCACATCTGGCTGGGGTCGGATGGCGTGAGGTATCTTTTTTACAAGGCGCTGATCCAATTTGCCGGCGGCTATGTGCACTTGCAGCATCACCACCGCGAGCCAAGCCACCGGATCCACGGGCGGCGGCTGCGTCCGGCCGCGCGGCTGTTCCGTCGCTCGGCCGAACTGCTGGGGACAATGCCTTCGGAATACGAGGGCGTTGTGGTCACGGATGTCGTTGTCTTGGCTCTGGTCACGGCGCGTGAGTTGGAATCGGTGGGCTTTGCCGCGAATCCGTGGCATCCCGATCGTGCGCCGGTGTTGCGGGAACCTGGCGCCGGCCTCGGATCCGCCGACTTGTAGGGCCTGTGGTTCGGAGAGGATGGTGCCGCCACAGTCGGGTAGCTGCGCAAGGTGGCACGGGTAGCTTGCCCGTGGAGTCCAGACATCATCGACAGGATGCCGATACCACCTGATTGTTAATCGCGGGCGCGTTCCTCGCGGCGCCGCTGGCGTTCTTCTTCCTCGATTTTGAGTTCGGTATCGAGGACGCCGTGCAGTTTTTCGGTTTTGTCCGGCCGACGCAGCACGCGGGCGATGCACCAGAGGAAGAGTCCGCTGGTGCCGCCGACGGAGAGCGCCATGATGATCCAGCCGCTGGTGGTCATGACGATTGTTCCTCCATTTCCCAGCGTTTGACCGCGATGCGGATCCACCAAAGGAAAAGGGCGAGGACGCCGAGCAGGAAGAGGATGGACCAGCGCACGACGGGATCCTCGCGGAAGCTTGTCACATAACCACCCATATTCTGCCACGCCCAGAGGGCGAAGATGGCCAGAAGGTAGACGGGTGAGACGTATTTTATAACGAAGGCGAAGAGCCGCGGAATGCGCAGGCCGGCGCCGCGGTCGAGTTCGGCGAGGCCCTGCGCCGGACCGAAGACCCAGCCGAAAATGAACGTCTGCACGCTGGCGAGGAGGAAGATGCAGAACGTGCCGACCCAGAAATCGAAGGTGTCCAGGGCGGTGAGTTTTTTGCTGAACCAGACGACGAAGAGGGTGCCGGCTGTGCCGACGCCGCAGAGCAGCGCGGTGGCGCGGGTGCGGGTCAGCCCGAGTCCTTCCTGCAAGAAGGCGATGGCCGGTTGCAGCATGGACAACGAACTGGTGATGGCGGCGAGGAAGAGGAGAAAGAACCAGAGGAAGCCGACCCAGCGTCCGAGCGGCATGTGCTCGAAGACGAGCGGCAGTGTGTTGAAGCCGAGGGCGAAAGTGCCGCCGACGACGCCGGCGGCGCCGAGGAAAATGAAGGCCGAAGGGATGGTGATGAGGCCGCCAAGGGAGACTTCGAAAAATTGGTTGCCGGTCGCCGCGGTCGTCGCGCTGAGCGCAATATCGTCGTCGCGCCGCAAGTAACTGGCGTAAGTGATGATGACCCCGAAGCCGACGGAGAGGGAAAAGAAGATCTGCCCGGCGGCTTCCATCCACATGCGGCCGTCGGCGAGGGACTGCCAGACGGATTTTTCCGGGCTGCCGAGGTTCCACATTTGCCCGAGGCCGCTGAGGACGTTGAGTTCCGGTTGGGACGGGTCGGGAGTGCCGAGGGTGAGCACGCGGATGAGCACCAGCACGGCGCAAAGGGCGAGTAGCGGCATGGCCCAGAGGCAGAAAAGCTCGATACCGCGGGTCAGGCCGCGGTTGATGAGGATGAAGTTGAGCGCGATGCAGATAACAAGGAAGACGAGCGGTCCGCGGAAAGGATCGGCGAAGAGCGAGGCGTTCTCTTCGATCCCGACGTAGCTCTGGAAAAACGCGCCGTAAGCTTTCGGGTCTTTGCCGAGATCCATCGCCCCCGTGAGGTAGTGCCACGCATAACCGAGGCACCAGGACTCGATGAACACATAATACATGTAGATGACGATGGGCACGATGAGACCGAGCACGCCGAGGTAGGGGGCGGCGCGGTTTTTCCAGAGGAGGCGGAAGATGCCCGGCGAGGAATGGTGTCCGCGCGTCCCGCCGTAGCGCCCCATCGACCATTCGGCCCAAGCAAGCGGCAAGCCGAGCAGGAGCAGGGCGATGAAATACGGGATCATGAACGTCCCGCCGTCGTATTTGGCGGCGAGGCCGGGGAAGCGGAGGAAGTTGCCGAGGCCCACGGCGCTGCCGGTCACCGCGAGGATGACACCGATCCTGGTGGACCAGTTTTCCGGCGCGGGACGGTTCATGGCGGGAGCCTACTTGGCTTTGCCCTGCGAGGCCACGGCGGCCATGGCGGCGGCGATGGCTTCCTGGTCGCCGAGGTAATAGTGCCTCAGTGGCTTGAGGTCAGCGTCGAGTTCGTAAACGAGCGGCACGCCGGTGGGGATGTTCAGTTTGAGGACTTCCTCTTCGGAGAGATTATCGAGGTATTTGACCAGGGCGCGGAGCGAGTTGCCGTGGGCGGTGATGACGACTTTCCTGCCGGCTTTGACCTGCGGGGCGATGACCTCGTGCCAGTAGGGCAGGAAGCGGTCGACGGTGTCCTTGAGGCACTCGGTGAGCGGGAGTTCGGCGGCCGGGACGTCCGTGTAGCGCGGGTCATGACCGGGGTAGCGCTCGTCGGATTTTTCCAGCGGCGGAGGCGGGACGTCATAGCTGCGGCGCCAGACGAGCACCTGGTCTTCGCCGTATTTGGCGGCGGTCTCGGATTTGTTCAGTCCCTGCAGTCCGCCGTAGTGGCGTTCGTTGAGGCGCCACGTTTTTTCCACCGGAATCCAAAGTTCGTCTAGTTGGTCGAGGACGATCCAAAGGGTGCGCAAGGCGCGTTTGAGCACCGAGCAGTAGGCGAGGTCGAAAGAATAGCCGTCTTTTTTGAGGACTTCCCCGGCGACCTTGGCTTCCTTGCGGCCCTGTTCGGTCAGATCGACATCGGTCCATCCGGTGAAGCGGTTCTCTTTGTTCCACGTGCTTTCGCCGTGCCTGAGCAATACGAGTTTGTGCATAAAGTGAGCGGCCCATGTGCGTGCGGGTTGCAATTAGCCGGACGCCGTCTATACGAAAACGTCCGCCCTCAGGCAAGGACATGAAGACGATCTACCTCATCCGCCACGGAGAAACCGACCACAATGCCGAGGGGCGGGCCATGGGACAGATGGATATTCCCCTCAATGCGCGGGGATTGGAGCAAGCGCGGCAGACGTCGGAATTCCTCCGGCGGCATCCGATCGAGCGGATCACGAGCAGCGATCTGGCGCGCGCCATGGCGACGGCACAGCCGCTGGCCGATGCGCTCGGGTTGGCGGTCGAGCCGGATGCGCGGCTGCGTGAATTGAGTTTCGGGATTCTCGAAGGAAAGACGGTGGGCGAGTGCGAGCTGCTCGACCCGGCGGCGGTGGAGCGCTGGCGTAGCGGGGATTTCGACGCGGTGCTGCCGGGCGGCGAGTCGCGGCGTTCGCTCATGGCGCGGACGCAGGCGGTGCTTGAGGAAATTGCGTCCGGCCCGCACTCCCACGTGGCGCTTTTCAGCCACGGCGGCGCGCTCAACGCGCTGCACACGCACATGGTCGAGCACGGGAATCCTTCGCCGCGCGAGCACATTCCGCGTGCCTTCCGTTTCCACAATGCGGCGGTGAGTATGGCGGCGTGGGCGGAGGATCAGTGGCGTTTTCTCGTGGTCAACTCGACCTTCCACCTCGCGGAGGAGTCGCGGCCGTTGCGCTACTGATCCCGTCAGGCGGCGCCGAGATAGGCTTCGCGCACGCGGGGGTTGACGAGGAGTTCGGATGCCGGGCCTTCCAGCACGAGGTTGCCGGTTTCGAGGAGGCAGGCGCGGTGGGC
>JBBEEK010000191.1:0-1600 GCA_040880825.1 Chthoniobacterales bacterium | reverse complement strand
CCCAGATAGCGGGCATACATCAGCAGTGCCGCCACCAGAGCGAGCGCCACCACGGTGAGAGTGACCGCAACCCTCATCTTCATGGCGCGAAGACCAAACCCAGCGAGCAGCCGAGCAGCACGGATAGCGCGAGGAAAAACAGCGGCAGATTCCAGACGTAACGCGTCAACCGCAGACGCTCCATCATTCCGACCACCAACCATGCGGCAAAGAACCCCAGCGCCCCGAGCACCATGCCCCAGGGCAGCATGAAATCACCAAAGACGATTTCGGGAACGCGCAGTGTGAAATCCACGTCCTGTCATTCTCCAGTTTCCCACCCCCGAGGCAAGCCTGCCGCCCCTGATCTCAAAAAGTTGAAGCGGCATCTTGCCGCTTTTCCGTGGGGTTAAGCGGCGGGGACGCCGCTTCTACTCTTTGTGTCTCCTCCGCACTCGCCTCCGCATCCCCGCCCCGCCAACATTTCAATCTTGGAAACCGCCGCGCCATCATCCCTTCTCCGCCGCCTCGATCCCGGCGCCGCGGCCCTCGGCTTGCAAATGGCGCTGGCCGGCAGTGCGGCGTTCTTTTGCGCCCAATTCCTCCGCCTCGACTACCCCTACTGGTCCGTCCTCACCGTCATCCTCCTCGTCATGGCGCAGTATGTCGGCGCCATCCAAGAGAAAGCCTTTTTCCGCATGGTCGGCACCGTGGTCGGCGGCGTGCTCGGCTACCTCGCCACGGGTGCTTGGCAGCAATCGCCCCTGCTCTACCTTGCGACCAGCTTTGTCATTATCGCCTTTTGCGTGGCCATGTTCAGCCAGTCCCGTGCTCCCTACGCGTTCTTTCTTACCGGGCTGACCTACGTTGTTATAGCCTCCAACGGCCAGTCAGATCCGGGCATGTCGTGGTCCTACGCGCTGGCCCGGACCGAAGAAGTTCTCCTCGGCGTGATCGCCAGCGTCGTCGTCCAAAGCCTCGTCTTTCCCCGCTACGCCAACCGCGATTTCATCGCCCAATTGCGCCTCTGCTTCGGCGAGTTGGCCGATGCCACCCCGCGTGCCGCCGGAAGCTTCCGCGGGACCAGCGCAGGCCTCCTTGCCTCGATGCACGACTTCCCGACCCGCGCCGCCGCCTTGCGCAACCTCCTGCGCTTCGGCGCCCGCGAAAGCCGCTTTTTCCGCCGCGACATCGCGTCCTACGCCCGGATTATTTCCCTCCTCGTCCGCTCGGCCAGTCTGCTGCGGTCGCTCGCGCCAACACCCGAAGCTCCCGAACCCTACCGCAGCCGACTCAGCGGGCTCCTCGATAATCTCGGCCAACATCTCGGCACCGGTTGGACGGCCCTGCAGGAAAACCGCCCACTCGGCCCGGACTGGTCCCGCCGCGCCCACGAAATCGGCTCGGCCATCGACGAAGCCCTCCTCGCTCTCCGCACGGATCCCGTCGCCGCGCATCTCCCCGAGGCGGCCCTCGGCAACGTTTCCGTCGTGCTCCTTACCCTGCGCGAACTGCAGGCCACCATCATCGAGATCGACCGGCTCTCCACTGCGCCGCCCGATTTGCGTGACAAACCGACCATCCTCGCCCTCGCCCCAACCTGGCCGGACGGCGTGTGGAT
>JBBEEK010000190.1:0-1625 GCA_040880825.1 Chthoniobacterales bacterium | reverse complement strand
TCGATGCGGCGGATGAATTCGGTCATGTCGACCGACTCGACCCGCATGCCGAGCCAGTTTTCGAAGAAGGCGGGATCGACGATCGAACCGGCAATGCCCATGGAGGTGCCGCCCATCGCGAGGTAGGCGCGACCGCGCATTGTGGCGGCGGCCAGACCGGCGCGGACGAAACGCAGGATTTTTTCCTCCACGTCGGCCGGAATTTTTTTGTCTCCGCCGTCCTGCACGTCGCGTCCGTAGATGCCGAAAGCCGGCAAACCCTTCTGCGTGTGACCAGCCAAGACCGCGGCGAGGTAAACCGCGCCGGGACGCTCGGTGCCGTTGAATCCCCAGACCGCCTTCGGCACGAGCGGGTCGGCATCCATCGTTTCCGAGCCGTAGCACCAGCACGGGGTGACGGTCAGTGAGACGGCGACGTTTTCTTTGCGAAATTTCTCCGCGCAGGCCGCGGCCTCGGCCACGCCGCCGATGCATGTGTCGGCGATGATGCATTTGACCGGTTCGCCCGTCGGGTAGCGCAGTTGGGACGAGATGAGTTTGGCCGTGGCTTTGGCCATACCCATGGTCTGGGCTTCGAGCGATTCACGCACGCCGCCGAGGCGGCCGTCGATCGTCGGACGGATGCCGACTTTGGGGAGGTTGGTCAGGATGGGATTAGGCATGGGGAAGTGTTCAGTGTTCAGTTGGCCGCGCCTTTGCCGATCTGGGTGCGGCGGTAATGTTCGTCGGGACGTTGGTCGATGCGGTCGCTCACCGCAGAGGGAAGGAATTTTGGACCGCCCACGGCGAGCGTTCCGGCCAAGACGCGCGCCCATTTGTCCAGCATCAAGAGGATGTTCATCACTTCGGAATTGGAGGCACCGAGGGCGACGGGACCGTGGTTCTCGAGGAGGATGACTTTCGGGGCCGCTCCGTGGTCCGCCCGGAACTCGCGGAGCACGCGACGGACTTCGACGGCCAAAGCCAGACCGGGATCAATGTAGGGCACCACCGCGACATGACGGCCGCACACCACGATGGCATCGGGGAAAATATGGTTGAGGAAGGGTTTGCCGCCGTGCTCCGAGCAGAGAATGGCCATGACTGCTTCCGCATGACAGTGGCCGACCCACTTCGCCCCGCCCTCGGTCAGGCAGACGGCATGCATGAATGTTTCCACCGAAGGAAGACGCGGCGAGTCATCGGCCCGGGATGATTCCAGAATCGCTTTGACCCCGGAGTCGTCGAGGCTTTGGTTGTCCAAAGCAGCAAGAATCGGGTCCATCTTGACGCGGCTGACACCGGCTTCGTCCAAGGTGGACAAACTGCAACCGGACGACTTGACCAAGAAAGTTCCATCGCCAAGATCCGCACTGGTGTTGCCCTCGCCGAGAATAGCCAACCGGCGATCCTCGCGACCGATTTGCTGCGATAAAGAAATCAGGCTTGCTAACTTGTCCTTCATAAAGCCGGACACTCCGTAACGCCCTTCTTCAGGATGATGTTGCCATATTTGGCTGTCTCGCCGGTCATGACCACAGCGTAGGCATTCTTCGCGCGTTGGTAGAAAGCAAAACGATCGAGGCGCTCAGGCGCGGTTGCCTCCGGACAAACGGCGCGGATGACGGTCATGTATTTCATTTCCA
>JBBEEK010000189.1:0-1625 GCA_040880825.1 Chthoniobacterales bacterium | reverse complement strand
GATTTCTTCGGCCGCTCGCAGTTGAGCCAGTTCATGGACCAGACGAATCCGTTGTCCGAGCTGACCCACAAGCGCCGCCTCTCCGCCCTCGGGCCCGGCGGCCTCAGCCGCGACCGGGCCGGTTTCGAAGTGCGCGACGTCCATCCGTCCCACTACGGCCGCATCTGCCCGATCGAGACGCCGGAAGGTCCGAACATCGGTCTGATCAGCTCGCTCAGCACCTTTGCGCGCATCAACGACTTTGGTTTCATCGAAACGCCTTACCGCAAAGTGACCAACGGCCGCGTCAGCGATAACATCGAATACCTCCCGGCCGACAAGGAAGAGAACTTCCTCGTGGCCCAGGCGAACTCTGTGGTCGACAGCCATGGCAAGCTCGTCGGTGACAGGGTGTCGGTCCGTTACCGCGGCGACTTCCTCGAAGTCGAGCCGGCCAAGGTCCACTACATGGACGTCTCGCCCAAGCAGCTCGTTTCCGTGGCCGCCGGTCTGATTCCGTTCCTTGAGCACGATGACGCCAACCGCGCGTTGATGGGCTCGAACATGCAGCGCCAAGGCGTGCCGCTTCTCCGTTCCGATTCGCCGCTCGTCGGCACCGGCCTCGAAGGCCGCGTGGCCCGCGATTCCAAGGCGGTCCTCATCGCCGAAGAATCCGGCAAAGTCGCCTCGGTCACGGCCGACCAGATCATCATCACCAAGGATGGCCACCTGCCCGAAGGCAAACGCAAGATCAAGACCGATCTGGAGAAGCACGTTCACGTCTACGAACTGCGCAAATTCATGCGCTCGAACAGCAGCACGTGCATCAACCAGCATCCGATCGTGGTCAAAGGACAATCCGTCAAAAAAGATGAGGTCATCGCCGACGGTCCGTGCACGGAGAAAGGCGAACTCGCCCTCGGACGCAACGTGCTTGTCGCGTTCATGCCTTGGAGCGGCTACAACTTCGAGGACGCCATCATGATCAGCGAGCGCGTGGTCAAAGAGGACATCTACACTTCGATCCACATCGACGAATTCGAAATCGGCGCCCGTGACACCAAGCTCGGACCCGAGGAAATCACCCGCGACATCCCGAACGTCGGCGAGGAAGCCTTGCGCAACCTCGGCCCCGACGGCGTGGTCCGCATCGGCGCCGAAGTGAAACCCGGCGACATCCTCGTCGGCAAAATCACGCCGAAGAGCGAAACCGAACTCGCCCCCGAGGAGCGCCTTCTGCGCGCCATCTTCGGCGAAAAGGCCGCCGACGTGAAAGATACGTCGCTGACCGTTCCGTCCGGCACTTACGGCATCGTCATGGATGTCAAAGTGTCCTCCAAGAAGGAGCTGGCGAAATTGAAGATGACCCCGGCCGAGGCCAAGAAGCAGGCCAAGCATCTCGACGAGGAATACAAAAAGCGGAGCGAAGAACTCCATGAGCAGCTGACCGAGGCGCTATCCAACGTCCTGCTCGGCGAGAAGATTCCGCTCGACGTGGTCAACGGCGAGAGCGGCGAGATCATTATTCCCGCCAACCGCAAGATCACCAAAACGCTCCTGCGCAAGCTGGCCGGCGTCTACAATCAGGTCGAGATCGACCCGAGCCCGATTCGCAACAAGATCCTCGAGATCATCGGTCAATACCG
>JBBEEK010000188.1:0-9915 GCA_040880825.1 Chthoniobacterales bacterium | reverse complement strand
TGGTCGCCGCAGGGGGCGTGGGGCGAGGCGAGGCGGAACGAGGAGGCCATAACCTCGCAATTTAGACGCGGGGCGCGGTGGATGCCAGCGGGAGGATGGGAATTGAGAAACTGGCGGGGGAAGATTGACTTCCGATCAGCACCAAGTTCTCACCGCGCGCCTCGAAAGTCTGAGCACCGCCTCAGGCTGGAGCCCCGACCGTCGGATCGCCGGTAAAGACCGGGACAAACTCGAATTTCGTCCCGTCGAAAAGCCCGAGATCGCTGAGCTTCAGTGCGGGGATGACGAGCAACGCGAGGAAGGAGAGGGTCATGAACGGGGCGTGCAGCGGGCTGCCAAATTGCCGTGCGAGCGCGGAGACACGTGCGTAGCCGGCTGCGGCATCCTCGGCGTAGCCGTCGCTCATCAGACCGGCGACCGGCAGGGGCAGGACATCTTCCTCTCCGTCGCCCACCGCGCAGATACCGCCTTCGTTGGCGACCAGCAAATTGACGGCGCGGGCCAATTCCTCGTCGGAAGTGCCGACGGCGACGATGTTGTGGCAGTCGTGGGCCACGCTGGAGGCAATGGCTCCACGCTTGAGCCCGACTCCTCGCACGAAGGCGATGGCCGGGGGCGCTTCCTTGTAGCGGTTGACCACGGCGATTTTCAGGATGTCTTGGGCCGGGTTGGCCACGGCGCAGCCGTCGCGCAGGAGTGGCTCGGCTTCGCCGGCGCCGGTCACAATCTGCCCGTCGAGGGCTTCGATGACGCGCAGCAGGCCCTGGCCGGCCGGCACGGCGAAGTCCGCGGCCTTCTTGGGCAGGGCGTGGAATTTGTTGGTTCGCGGCGATCTGCTTTTGGGCAGGAGTGACTGTCCATCGCGCGCCACGCAGGTGCCGTCGAGCCAGGTTTCCATCACGCGGAAGCTGGTGAGATCGTGGAGGCGGACGAAATCCGCGGCGTCGCCCGGCCGCAGCAGTCCGCAACGCAGGCCGTAGTGAAGCACGGGGTTGACGCAGGCGGCCTGCAGCACGTCGAAGAGCGGCACGCCGTGCGCCACGGCACGGGCGCAGAGCTGGTTGATGTGGCCTGCGAGGAGGTCGTCGGGATGCTTGTCGTCGCTGCAGAGCATGCAGGACTCCGGGTGCTCGCCGAGCAGCGGCCAGAGCTCCTCGAAATTTTTTGCGGCCGAGCCCTCGCGGATGAGAATTTTTTGGCCGAGGGAAAGTTTTTCGCGGGCTTCGTCGATTTTGAAACATTCGTGGTCGGTTTCGATGCCGGCCGAGACGTAAGCCTGGAGGTCCTTCCCGCGCAGGCCGGGGGCATGCCCGTCGATCCGTTTGCCGTGGCGCTTGGCGATGTCGAGTTTGTGCATCACCTCCGGGTCGCGGTGGACGACGCCCGGGAAGTTCATCATTTCGGAGAGGTAGACGAGGGATTCGTCGCGGCAGAGTTCCTCGATGGCGTCCGGGCCCAAGGTGGCGCCGGCGGTTTCGAAGTTGGTGGCCGGCACGCAGGAGGGGATGCCGAAGTGGATTTTGCAGGGTGTCGTCGCGGCCAGTCTCTGCATGTAGCGCACCCCTTCGAGGCCGAGGACGTTGGCGATCTCGTGCGGGTCCGACACGGTGCCGACCGTGCCGTGGATGACGGCGATCCGGGCGAACTCGGGGGGAGTGAGCATGGAGCTTTCGATGTGCACGTGGGCGTCGACAAAACCCGGACAAAGGTAGCCGGGCTCGGTCACCGTGGTATCTTCCCGCACGGCGGCAATCCGGCCGTCCTCGACCTCGACAACGCCCGGATAAACGCGCTGGGCGGCGAGGTCGACAATTTGTCCGCGATGGGAGGAACGGGACGAGTTCATGCCTTCAGCCTAACGGCTCGTCGAAGCGTCGCAAGGCCGCGAGGGTGCGTTCGACCGGCAGTCCGACAACATTCGAACGGCTGCCTTCCAACGATTCAACAAGCATTTCGCCGTGCTCTTGGAGAGCGTAGGCTCCGGCTTTGTCGAGCACATCGACGCGGGTGAGATAAGCGCGGATGTGGTCCGCGCCGAG
This sequence comes from Chthoniobacterales bacterium, assembly GCA_040880825.1. Classification (GTDB taxonomy): domain Bacteria; phylum Verrucomicrobiota; class Verrucomicrobiia; order Chthoniobacterales; family JACTMZ01; genus JACTMZ01. Next base: position 7,876 of record JBBEEK010000188.1, on the reverse strand, counting down.
CCGGCGGAAACGCACGCGGGTGATTTCGTGGAATTCCACCTGCACGCGCGGTTCCAGCCGCAGCAGATGCACGCCGGTGGCCACTTCGTGCACGCGTCCGGACAAACGTCCGAGCATCTCCGCCGCATCCTCTGCGCCGGCCGGCTTGCCCAGCGGTTGTCCGTCGAGCCAGACGAGCGTGTCGGCGCCTATGACGATGCTGCGCGGGTGCTGTGCAGCGGCTTCGAGTGCTTTGGCGCGCGCATTGGCCATGACCAGCCCGGCCAGCCCGAGGACGGGGTCGTGGATTTCCGGGGCGGAGGCCGGGGAGACCGTGAAGTTCAGTCCGGCCTCGCGCAGCAGATCGCGGCGCCGGGGCGAACCGGAGGCAAGAACGACCGTCGGCCCGCTCAATAGAAGTCGCCGTCCTCGGCGAATCCGGAGTCGTGTCGGATGGTCTCGAGGCGCCGGCGGGTGCGACGGCCTTCGCCCAGTTCGCGGTTGACCCGCACGCCCGCGCCGATCAGCAGGGGCACAGTCGCGGCGAGTCCGGCGATGAGCGCGACGAGCCCGAGGCGTTGCCTGGCTCCTTTGCCGAGTTGGTCGGCCACGAGCAGGCCGGCACCAACGCCCACGGCCATTTCCGCCGCGGCGGCCAGAGAGGTGCCCGAAAGGTTCTGCGAAAGTCTGTCGAAGAAGGGTGCCATAAGCTGAAACCCTTACCCCACGTGGCCGCCGGTGGCAACCGCAACCGCCCCCGGTGCGCAGATTTTCGGCAAGCGAGATTGCGCCGGACGGGGCAAAAGCGTCTCATGTCGCCGTGAAGTCCGACCTTTATGTCCTCATCCTTGCCGGCGGCAGTGGCGAGCGCTTCTGGCCCTACAGTCGCCGCGCGCGGCCCAAGCAGTTGCTCAAGCTTTTCTCCGACCGCACCATGCTGGAGGAAACGATCGCGCGTCTCGGCGATGCGGTGCCATGCGAGCGCATCTTTGTCCTGACCAACCGCGAGCAGGAGGCCGCCGTGCGCGCGGCCTGCACCGGTCTGCCGCCGGAAAACATCGTGGCCGAACCGGCCAAGCGCGACACCGCACCAGCCGTGGCGCTCGGGGTCGGACTCGTCCTGCGCCGCGACCCGCAGGCTGTGATGGCCGTGCTACCGGCCGACCATTTGATCAAGGATGCCGCCGCCTTCCGCCGCGACCTGCTGGCCGGTGCCGCCCTGGCGGCGGAGACCGACGCACTCATGACCATCGGGATCAAGCCGTCTTGGGCTTGCCCGGGATTCGGCTACATCGAGCAAGGTGCGCGCCGCGGGGCGGGGGAGCCCGCCGTTTACGAGGTCAAACGCTTCCGCGAGAAACCCGCGCCGGAAATGGCCGAGTCCTTCCTCAAGCAGGGCAACTTCCGCTGGAACGCCGGCATGTTCCTCTGGTCGATTCCCGCCATCATGGGCGAACTGGCCAAGCACGCACCGGAACTCGCCGCTTTCGTCGCGCGCATGCGCGCAGTCGATGACCTGCCGGCCCTGATCGACGCCGAGTTTCCCGCTCTCCCGAAGATTTCTGTCGATTATGCCATCATGGAAAAAGCCGCGCAGGTGCTTGAGTTGGAGGCGTCCTTTGACTGGGACGATGTCGGTAGCTGGATTGCGGTGTCGAAATATCTCGCCGCCCACGAAGGCGGCAACGCGGCCAACTGCCCGCTGACAGCCCGTGACGCCTCGCACAACATCGTCTTTTCCAGCGGCCGCAAGCACATCGTGCTCGCGGGGGTAAAGGATCTCATCGTCATCGACACCGGCGATGCCCTCCTCGTCTGCCATCGCAGCGAGGCGGAGAATATCAAAAAACTCGTGCCCGCCGTGCCGGAGGAACTGCAATGAGCCGTGTCATGGCCGTCGATCTCGGATCCGCGCGCACTGGCGTGGCGGTGAGTGACGAACTGGGCATGCTGGCCCAACCATGGAAGACGTTGCCCGGCGGCGAGGCCGCCCTCGAAGCGATTGTCGCGGCTGCGGAAGAAATTAAACCTGTCCGCATCCTCGTCGGCCTCCCGCGCAACATGGACGGCAGCCACGGTCCCGCTTCCGTGGCCGCGCAGGCGTTCGCGGAGAGCCTGCGCGGCCGTGTCGCCTGTCCGGTTGATTTGTGGGACGAGCGTCTGACCACGGTCGCCGCCCAACGCGCCCTGCGCGAGAGCGGACGCAAGGCGCGCGACCAGCGCAGCGTGATCGATCAGGTTGCGGCGCAGATCCTCCTGCAGAGCTGGCTCGACCGGGCGCCATGCGACTTAAGCTGACGCTGGCCTACGACGGTGCGGCCTTCCGCGGTTGGCAAAGCCAGTCCGGCGGCGGCGGCGTGCAGGATGTGTTGCGCGAAACGCTGACCCGTCTGGCCGGCGGCGTGCTTGTCGACGTGCAGGGCGCGGGCCGGACCGATGCCGGCGTACATGCGCTCGGTCAAATCGCCCATGCCGATGTGCCCGACGGTCGCGGCAATGCACGGTTTTGGCAACGGGCCCTCAACGCCATGCTGCCGCCGACGCTGCGCGTCATGTCCTGTGTGCGCGCGCCGGACAATTTCCACGCGCGCTATGCCGCCACCGGCAAGACCTACGATTACCTGCTGTGGACCGCCCCCGTGCTGCCGCCGCATCTGGCCGGGCGCGTCTGGCACGTGCAGCCGGCACCCGACCCGGCGGTCCTGCGCCGTGTCGCGCGCCTGCTGGTCGGACGGCACGACTTCCGCGGGTTCTCCGCGAATCGCGGCACGCCGGCGCGCGACACGCGTCGCCATCTGCGCAAAGTGACGGTCACGGCGCGCGGGCCGGAGATCCGGATGCGCTTCGAGGGCGACGGGTTCCTTTACAAAATGGTCCGCATGCTGGCCGCGGCCATGGTCCGCGTGGCCCAAGACCGGTCCTCGCTCGCCGGTGTGCGGGCGCGTCTGGCCGGGCGGGAGACCGATCTGCCGCGCGACGTGGCGCCCTCCGATGGACTGTATCTTGTGCGGGTGGTCCACGGGCGTCGCGCGCAAACGGGTTGAATTAAGCTCCTTGGCGCCTTTAGGTTCGCTTCGTGCGTGCCGCGCGTGTTTCCGTTCTTCTGGTCCTGACCGTGACCCTGCTTGCATTGGCGGCCGGCCATGTCCCGCTCCACGCGCAGATTTCCGCCGAGGAGCAGCGCAAGCGCGAACTCTTCCTCCGCGCGCGCGAATCGATCAATCCCGCGCCCGCTCGGACCCCGCGCTCGGAACCGGTCCGCCCGAAACCCCGCCCACGCCCCACCGCCGAGACCGTCGAAAAACCGCCCGCGCCGGTCGTTCTGCCGCCGCCGCGCCAAGTCGAGCCGCCCCGAGCCACTCCGACCCCGCGGCCCAAAGCCACACCACGTCTCCGCGCCACGCCTCGCGAAACCCCGCCGCCCGAGCCGGTGATCAAATTGCCGCCGCCGCGCCCCGCTTCCACGCCGCGCCCGAGTCCCAGTCCGCGCGGCCGCGAGAGCCAAACGCGGTCCCTCGACGCGCCGATTGTCGTCGAGAAATCCGGCCTCGCCGAGGATGAGGGTCTCGCCCCGGTGCCCAAACGCGAGCGCCGCGGGTTGTTCGGCTGGGGTGGACGCGGCCCGCGCTACCGCTACCTCACGCCCGGGGTGCGCGCGGCCATCGACCGCGCGCCGGTCAAACGCGGCCGCTGGCAATATGTCATCGTGCACAACAGTGCCACCCGGCAGGGGAACGCCCGCATCTTCGCCAACTACCACCAGAACGTGCGCAAAATGAAAAACGGCCTGGCCTACCATTTCGTCATCGGCAACGGCACGTCGTCCGGCGACGGCGAGATCGAGATCGGCTCGCGGTGGACACGCCAGATCAACGGCGGCCACGTGGCCAGCGATTACCTCAATAACATTTCTCTCGGTATCTGCTTCGTCGGCGACTTCGACCGCGACGTGCCAACCCGCGCGCAACTCGCCGCGCTGGAAGAACTGATCGACTTCCTCCGCCGCCGCGTCGGCCGCAGCAAAGGACGCCAGTTGATCGTCAAAGGCCATCGCGAGATCAACCCGCGCCCGACAAGTTGTCCGGGCAAGCGCTTCCCTTACCGCTGGATGCACCAGCGTTTCAACTGATGCGCCTCGGTATCACCGGCGCCACCGGCTTCATCGGCCGCCACGCAGTGCAACGGGCCATGGCCCGAGGGTGGGATGTTGTCCGGTTCAGCCGCCGCCCGCGCGACTCCTCCACCCGGAAGTTTGCCCCCGGCGAACCCGCCGACGTGGACGGCCTCGACGCCGTGCTGCATCTCGCCGGCGAACCGATCCTCGGTTGGTGGACGAAAGAAAAACGCCGCCGCATCATGGACAGCCGTGTCCTCGGCACACGTTCGATCGTCGAAGGTTTCGCCCGCGCCGCGCGACCGCCGCGTGTGCTCGTCAGCGGCTCGGCGGTCGGGTTTTACGGCGACACGGGCGACACGGAAGTCGATGAGAGTTCGCCGCCCGGTCGCGGGTTCCTCGCCGAGGTGTGCCGCGCGTGGGAGGCCGAGGCGGAAAAAGCGCAACCCGCCGCGCGCGTTGTCTTGCTGCGCACCGGTTTCGTTCTCGGACGCGACGGCGGCGCGATGAAGTTGATTCTGCCCGCTTTCCGCCTCGGTCTTGGCGGCAAGCTCGGCTCGGGCCGTCAATGGATGTCCTGCATTCATGTCGACGACGTCGCCGGGATGGCGGTGTGGGCGGCCGAAAACGAAAGCATCCGCGGTCCGCTCAACGCCGTCATGCCTCAACCCGTGACCAATGCCAGGTTCACCCGCGCCGTGGCCCGCGCCGTACACCGTCCGGCCATCATGCCCAATCCTGCATTTCTCTTGCGTCTTTTTCTTGGCGGCATGTCCTCGCTCCTCCTCGACAGTTCGCGCGTGCGACCGTCCGTCGCGGAAAACGGCGGATACGGCTACGCGTTTCGCACGCTCGACACGGCACTCGAAGCGATCGCGCGTTGATCGATTGCGCTTGTCGCCCGCGCGCCGGATGGAAATCCTCTTGTTCTCCGATGTCCGCCCGTCCGCCTTTGATCGACCTTCACCGTCACCTTGATGGCAGCGTGCGTTTGCAGACTATCCTCGAACTCGGACGGCAGCACGGGATCCCGTTGCCGGGTGACACGCTCGAGGCATTGCGCCCGCACGTCGTCATCACCACGCCGCAACCCGGCCTGCTTGAATTCCTGGCCAAGTTCCGCTGGATGACCGGTGTGCTGGCCGACTACGACGCCTGCCGCCGCGTCGCGCGGGAGAATGTCGAGGATGCGAGGGGCGAGGGAATTCGTTACCTGGAGCTGCGCTTCAGTCCGCTCTTCATGGCCGACGCGCACAACCTCGATCCTTCGCGTGTCACCGCGGCGGTGATCGAAGGCGTGCGGGAAGGCGAGGCGGCCACCGGGGTGAAAGCCAACCTCATCGGCATCCTCACCCGCACCTATGGACCGGTGCGGGCCCGTCGCGAATTGCGCGCCTTGCTCGACCACAAGCAGGACATCACCGCGCTCGATTTGGCCGGCGACGAGGGGAATTGGCCGGCCGAGCTGTTTGTCGAACACTTCAAGGAAGGTCGCGATGCCGGGTGGCACATCACGGTGCATGCCGGGGAGGCTGCCGGGCCGCAGAGCATCGTCACGGCGATCGACCAACTCGGCGCGACGCGCATCGGGCACGCTGTGCGCGCCACGGAGGATCCCGCGGTGATGAATCTGCTGCGCGAGCGCCGCATCGGCATCGAGGCCAATCTGACGAGCAACGTCCAAACCAGCACCGTGCCGGATTACGCCAGTCATCCGCTGAAAAAATTCCTCGAGGCCGGCCTGTTGGCCACCATCAACACCGACGATCCGGGTATCAGCGGGATCGATCTGCCCTACGAGTTGGACATCGCAGCCCCTGCTGCCGGACTCAATGAGGCGCAGATTGTGCAGGCCCTGGAGAACGCTTGGGAAATCGCCTTCCTCGAGCCGGGCGAACGTGAACGCTTGAGATCCTCCGCCCCGCGCGTCTAAATAGAGGGATGAAACGTGCCGCCCTCGTGTTCGTGGCCGCTGCCTTGCAGTCCGCCGCTGCCCAAGGCACCGGCCAGCTGGCCGCTTACGACGCGCTTTTGTCCGTGGGCCGGGCCAAAGGCGATGTCCTGTTGGCCAACCTCGTCGAGATGCGCGGCGTCGACGGCGACCCGCAGCCGCGGCGCTGGACCCTGAGTTTCCAAGATAACACCGCCCGCGGTGGCGTCCGTGAGTTTGTCGTTTCGCCCAAGGGCATCGACGCCGAACGCACGCCGTTGCGTCCGGCAGCGTCGGGTGCCGCCGTGATGGCCGCGCCCGGGCTCAAACTCAACTCGACCGGCGCCTTCGACGCGGCCAACCGCGAAGCGGCCAAAGCCAAGATCGCGTTTTCTTCGGCCGGCTACGAGTTGCGCAACAAAAACGGCAACCCGGTCTGGCTTGTGCAACTTTTCGACGCCGGTGGCGTCGAGGCCGGGCGCATCGAGTTTTCGGCCAAGGACGGCACCATCATGGCGCCTCTCCGCGCCACCGCGGCGGTCACCGCTCCCGCTGTCTCCGAACCCGTCGCCCCGGCTTCCGGACCCGACGGCCGTCCGCTCGGCGAACGCTGGGTCGAGGGCGGAGGACTGGTCGGTCACGTGGAGCGCTGGAGCACGCGCACTTGGGAAACCACCACCAATACAGCAACCCGCGTGGGCGACAGCATCGGGGCATTTTTCACGGGCCGTCCGGCGCAACCCACGCCGGCTCCCGGCAACTGACCATGCCTGAAGGACCATCTCTCCTCATCGCTCTCTTCGTCGTCGGCTTCCTGCTCATCGCGGCGGAGGTTTTCCTGCCCGGTTTGATCCTCGGCACGATTGGTTTTCTCTGCCTCGTGGCCTCCGTGGTGGTCGTCTACGTGCAATACGGCACCGCGGCCGGTTTGATCGCGACCTTTGTCGTCGGCGGCTTGAGTCTGGTCGGTTTTGTCGTCTGGCTCTTCGTTTTTCCGCACACCTTCATCGGCCGCCGTCTCATGTTGCGGACCCGCCAGCCGGCCGATCATACCGCGGCGGAACACCGCACGCTGGTCGGCGAAAGCGGCGAAGCACTCACCCCGCTGCGCCCGTCCGGCACGGCGCGCATCGGCGGGAAACGTGTTGATGTCACGGCGGTTGGCGACTTTCTTGAGTCCGGCGCGGCGATTGTGGTCATCGCTGCCGACGGCATGCGCGTCGTCGTGCGGCGAAAAGACGGGTTGGTGCCGGTGCCCGAAGCTGTGTAGAGTAAAAGTATGGGTCCCTTATTCGTCTACATCGTCACCGGATTAGCCACCGTTCTCGGGCTGGTCCTTCTCATTGTCCTCTTCAACTTCTTCGGCATCTGGCTGCGCGCCAAAATTGCCGACGCCCCGGTCTCCTTCGCCCGCCTCGTCGGCATGCGCCTGCGCCGCGTGCCGGTCGGCATGATCGTCGACAGCCGCATCACCGCGGTCAAAGCCGGCATCCCGCTCGACACCGATGAACTCGAAGCCCACTACCTCGCCGGCGGCAACGTCGATGCCGTCGTCCTCGCGCTCATCGCCGCCGACAAAGCCGGCATCAAGCTCGACTTCAACCGCGCCTGCGCCATCGATCTCGCGATCAAAGGCACGAGCAAGACCGTGCTCGAAGCCGTCCGCACCAGCATCAATCCGAAAGTCATCGACTGCCCCGCCCCGGGTTCAGGCCGCTCCACCATCGACGCGGTGGCCCGTGATGGCATCGGTGTGAAAGTCAAAGCCCGCGTCACAGTGCGCTCCAACCTCGACCGTTTCGTCGGCGGCGCCACCGAGGAAACCATCATCGCCCGCGTCGGCGAGGGCATCG
>JBBEEK010000187.1:0-52967 GCA_040880825.1 Chthoniobacterales bacterium | reverse complement strand
CGGCGATTTCCGCGACCCGGCCTTCTCCGCCGGGCAGCGCCGCGAGATTGCGGTAGATAATGAGAGCGACAACCAAACCGGTGACGCCCAGGAGCGGGATAATGAGTTGCAATGTGTCCATGATGGTGGGTGAGAGAAAATAGATGCCTAGTAGCCGCGCAAGGCCTGCGCGGAGTGCCACCAGAGGTTGTGCTCGCTTTCCAGCCGGTCCTCGGAAGGCATGGGAAAGAACCGCAACCCGGTCGCGTCACCGACGAAGACACCGCTGCGGATGAAGGAAAAGAGAATGTCGGGGCGCAGGCCGCGATTGACGATCTTGGTCATGCGCTCCGGGTTCTCCTGCAGGGCCCGCAGACACTCGCGCAGGTGATCGATGTGCTGGTAAGGAACATTGCCGTCGAGCAAAGCGTCCGCGTCGCGGGCCAGCACACCGAGTTTGAGGTCGATGAAAGCAATGCGCGGGACGGAGACCATCTTCTCCGGGTTGGCCACAAGTTGGCAAAACGCACGGGGCTCGAGGCGAGTGGCCACGCGCGGGTAGACGGGGCCGAGTTCCTGATAGAGGAAAAAATTGTCGCCTGGTGCAGCTTGCCAGTCCGCCGGATCCAGCGCGAGCGACAACCCGGCTGGCGTGGTCAGATACGCGCGGCGCAGCGCCTCCAGCGGCACTTGCGGGAGAACATTCCACACCGAGATATAGATCGAGCGTCGCGGCGAACCGTCTGCGTGCGGCTTGCAACGGGCCCGGGCCTCGTCCATGCGGAAAGCCGAAAGATCCGCCGAGGGATCCACTTCAAAGAATACCGCCGGACCCTCGATCTGCCGCTTCGAGCCCGTGGCGATGTAGGAGCCGAACTTTTCCGGCGGTAGCTGGGAGATGATCAGGGCCTCGGGGATGAGCGAAAGATAAAGATAATTCTGCATGAGGGGTCAGCGGAACGTCTTGTATAGCGCGGAGTTTACCTCCGTGGCAAAACACAAAATTCGTCAGCCCGTCGTTCCCGCCCACCCCGCCTGCCGCGCCACACGCAACACGCCGCGGCGCTGACGGTAGGCTGCCGCATCGAGGCTTTGCAACTGGCCGACCGGCACCTCGCCCAACTCGAGCACCGCGACCACGTGCCGCAGCACAACCAGCGAAGCCACCGCATCGAACAAGGCGTCATGCCAATCGAGCCCCGGACACAGCCGCCGCACCTCCGGTTCCACCCCACAGGCCGCCGCCACCGTGCCGAGGGCATGATCCGGCAGATCGGGCAAAACGGCCCGAGCCAAAGAGAGCGTATCGACCCACGGACCAAACCCATGCAGCGGGAACGCACGCATAAAACGCTTCTCCGTGCCCGCGCCATGCGCCACCACCACCGCGCCGGACAAACGCGCCTTGAATTCCGGCCACAACGCCATCATGGGCGGAGCTTCCGTTAATTCCTCATCGCCGATGCCGTGCACCGCCCGCGCCGCCCGCGTCACGCGCACCGGGGCATGGATGTAGCTGCGAAAAAAATCACCAACCTCGCCGCCCCGCCACACGGCCAGACCAACCTGCACCGGTTCATCGGTCCGACCCGGCGCCGCGCCCGCACTCTCGAAATCCAGCGCCACCCAAGCCGCCGCGCGCACCGGCGTGTCGAGCAAGCTCATCGCACCGCCACGCGCAACGTGCCGCGGATCTTCCTCTCGCTCGCCGCCGCCGCCCGCAGCAATTTTTCCGTCGCCTCCCAGCCAATGCAGGCGTCGGTCACCGAAACCCCGTAGCGCAACTTTTTGCGGTCGGCGCACACCGGCTGGCTGCCTTCCTCGAGATTGCTTTCGAGCATCGCCCCGATCACCGAGGTGCGTCCGCGCCTCCGCTGGTCCAGAACATTGCGCCAGACCACCGCCTGCCGGTGCGGATTCTTCGCCGAGTTCGCGTGGCTGCAATCAACCATCAAACCCGGTTGCAACCCCGCCGCGCGCAACCGGCGCTCCGTTTCCGCCGTGTGCCGCGCATTGTAATTGCCGCCCTCGCGCCCGCCACGCAGCACAATGTGCGTGTCCGTATTGCCCGCGGTGGTCACCACCGCCGTGCACCCGTCCTGATCGATCCCGAGAAAACTGTGCGACGAACGTGCCGAAAGCAAAGCGTCGAGCGCCGTCTGGATACTGCCGTCCGTGCTGTTCTTGAACCCGACCGGCATGGACAAGCCGCTGGCCATTTCACGGTGTGTTTGGGACTCGGTGGTGCGCGCCCCGATGGCCGCCCAGCTCACCACATCGGCGAGATATTGCGGCACGATCGGATCGAGAAATTCGGTGGCGGTCGGCAGGCCCAGCGAGGTGATTTCGAGGAGAATCTTGCGCGCCAAGCGCAGGCCGGCAGCGAGATCGCAGGAGTCATTCATGCGGGGGTCGTTGACCAGGCCCTTCCAACCCACCGTGGTGCGCGGCTTTTCGAAATAAACGCGCATGAAAATGCAGACCGCATCGGAAAGCTCCTCCCGCAGCGCCGCCAGCCGCCGCGCGTAATCGAGTGCACCGGCCGGATCGTGGATCGAGCACGGACCGACGATGGCCAGCAACCGCGTGTCGCGTCCATGCAAGATGGACTGGGCCTCGGCGCGGCCGCGGGCCGCCGTCGCGAGCGAAACCTTCCCGACCGGCAGTGTTTTTTTGATGATCTTCGGCGCGACGAGGCGTTGGAGGCGGCGGACGCGCGTGTTTTCGAGAGGGCGGCTGGTCTTGCGGGCGGGCATGGAGCGGTGCGAGGTGAACCGGACATTAAGCCCCAGAAGCCGCCGCGGCGCAATTCGCGTCTTGTGCAAAGGCTTTGCGCCCGCCTCTCCCGAAGCTAATTTCCCTCCATGCCAGTAACGGAAACACCTCCGGTCGGTCTCGGCCGGCGTTTGGAGGGCACGCTGCGCAATTTTTACCGCGCCCGACGAGCCGGCGAATCGCTGCTCCGCCGCGCCTTGCGCCGTCCCCGCACCGTGACCGAAGGTCCGAATCTGCTGCCGCTGCTGATCAAAGTGCTGGCCGGCTTCGCCAAGGTCGACGGCGAGTTGCTCGAGGAGGAAATCGACTCAAGCCTCGGCTTCCTGCGCTACGACTACCCGGAAGCAGTCTACTCCGAACTGCGGCAACTCTTCCGCCAGGCCCTGCAAGAAAAGACCGACCTCACCGCCACGGCCCGCGAGTTGCGCGGCAAGTTGAGCGAGGACCGGAAGATCCTCCTCGGCATCCAGCTCTACGACCTCGTGCACCGCGCCGGCATGAACACCGACAACATGGCGGCCTACTACTCGTTCATGGAACACCTCGGCACGGCAGCCCAGGCCATCGATATCGTCTACCAACTCAATAGCGATGCCCCGACGCCCCGCGGCGAATTTTTCGAATCCGACTCCTCACCGCTCGAGGTCATTTCTTTCGGATCCGGCGACGACGCCGACGTCCAACTCCGCGAACTGGCCGGCCCCAACCGCCTCACCGCCTACCGCCACGGCGACCTGCTGATGGTCAAAAACCTCTGTGACCACCCCGTCTCCGTGCAAGGCCGGGCGCTGCGGCCCGGCGAGTTTTCGCGCGTCTATCCCGGACAACGCGTGGTGGTGGACGAAAAAGTTCTGACCCACCAAGACCTCGTCTACTACTTCAACGCCAAGAAAAACCTCTCGCTGGCGCACATCTTCATCACCGTCACCAAGGACAACGAAATCCAGCTGGAAAAGACCCGCACCCGCGACAGCTCGCTCGAGGTGCGCTTCGGACTGAAGATCCTCGTCACCGCCCTCAAAGACGTCGCCGCCTCCCTCAACGAAGTGCGCCTCCGCGCCGGCGCCCACGCCGAGGCCAACCTCGAGGACAAGATCATCTTCGACAACGACACCGAACTGTCCCTCAGCGACCTGCGCCGCCACGCCCGCTCCTACGGCGGCCGCTTCCACCTCAAGCAGTCGAAGACCACCTACCTCGTCTCCAACAACCCCTCGCTCCTCGACGAAGACGACATCCTGCTCGCTCCCGGCGGCGGCGACATCCTGCTGCGCATCTTCTGCGACTTCGAGCGCCTCGTCGGCCGGCTCGAGGTGCTGAAAAGCGAGCAGCCGCTCCTGGTCGGCGAGACGCCCGTGCGCAACGAGGCCGACCTGCGCGACGGCGACATGATCCAGATCGACGCCAACCAGGCGCTGCGCTGCAATTTTTCCGAACGCCTGCTCGAGGAGGAACGCAACGTCATCCACCACCTCGACGTACGCGACCTCGTGTGCCGCTTCAAAAATGGCACGATCGGCGTGGATGGCGTCACTTTCTCGGCCACCCGCGGCGAAATGATCTGCGTCATGGGCGCCAGCGGCTGCGGCAAGAGCAGTCTGCTGCGCGCGATGGCCGGACAGTTTCCGCCGGTGCGCGGCGAGGTTTTGCTCAACGGCATGTCGCTTTACGAGGATTTCGACGCCCTCAAACAATACGTCACCTACATCCCGCAGTTCGACGCCTTCGACGAGCACCTCACCATCGGCGAGAACCTCGAGTTCGCCGCGGCCATCCGCTCGCCCTACCTCTCGCGCCGCGAGCGACGCCGCCGCATCGACGGGAAACTGGCCGAACTCGGCCTCAACGAGCGCCGCGACAATGTCGTCGGCAGCCCGCACCAGAAAACGCTCAGCGGTGGCGAACGCAAACGCCTCAATATCGGCCTCGATATGATCGGCTCGGCCGACATCTACCTCTTCGATGAACCCACCTCCGGCCTCTCCTCCAAAGATTCCGAGCACGTCATGGAAATCATCCGGGCCATGGCGCACAACAAAATCGTCATCGTCACCATCCACCAGCCGAGTTCGAAAATTTTCCAGATGTTCAACAAAGCCATGCTGGTCGACCGCGGCGGACGCATGGTTTTCTTCGGCCCGCCGCCCGAGATGCTCTCCTACTTCGCCGAGGCCGAGCACCAGCAACATTTCGGCACGCCGCTGGGCGGCTGCCCGGCTTGCGGCACGACCCGGCCCGAGTTCGTCTTCGACGTCCTCGAAACACCCCTGCGCGACCTCAGTGGCGACGTCATCTACGAAGAGAACGACCGCGCACAACTCGTCCCCGTGCGCCGTTACTCCCCCGACTTCTGGCGGGACAAATACGAGGCGTGGCGGCTCATGCGCGATGTCCGGCAACCCGGCGCGGAGCCCCCGCCGCCCGCGCCCGAGGGCAACCTGACCGAACCGCGGCGCTCGTGGAGCGCGTTTCTCCGCGAGGAATTCCTCCAGTTCCGCACCCTGCTGGCGCGCGCCTTCATCAGCAAACTGCGCAACCGCGGCAACCTCGCCACCACCATGATCGCCGCCCCCGCCCTCGCCGCACTCATCGGGGCCGTGCTGCGTTACTCGGAGGAAGGCACCTACGACTTCGCCTCTTCCTTCCATATCCCGACCTACCTGTTTCTCTCGCTCGTCGTGGCCATGTTCCTCGGGCTGACCAACAGCGTGGATGACATCATCCGCGACCGGCCTGTGCTGCAGCGCGAGCGCAACCTCAACGTGCGCCTCGGCTGGTATATCCTCGCCAAGGTCCTGACCCTTTCGCTCTTTGCCGTCATCCAGTGCGTTCTCTTCATCCTGATCGGCAACTGGATCCTCGAAGTGCGCGGCATGTTCTGGATTTTCCTGCTCGCCATGGTGCTCACGGCGGTCAGCGGCATCGCCATCGGTCTGCTTATTTCCAGCCTCGTCGCCGAGGGCAAAACGGCAGTCAACATCATCCCCGTCGTGCTCATCCCCCAGATCATCCTCGGCGGCGCACTGATCAAATACGAGGAGATGAACAAGAACCTCGACGTCGTCTATTCCGTCAGCCGCTGGTTCTCCGAGCACCCCGACGCCGGCCAGCCCCGCAGCGACCTGCAGGTGCCGCTCATTTGCGAATTCATGCCGATGCGCTGGTCTTACGAGGCGCTGGTCTTCGCGCAGGCCAAATACAACCCGCTGACCGGGCGGCAGGAGCAAATCCAGCAGCAGATCAACCAGCTGGCGCGCCGCGGAGAGTTGGACGAGGCCGGGGCCGAGCGGCTCGAGGACCTCAAAGAAGCGCTGGCCATCCTCTCCGGCCTGCAAGCCAAGGATGTCCGGACGCTGGATAAACGCCTGCGCCGGATCGACAGCGTCATCCAAGGCGATCCCCTTCCGGGGCAAATGCTCGAGATGTCCGCCGGCCCCGCCTCCGCCGAACGACTCTTCGTCAACCAGAAGACGACGGATCTCGTCAACAAAGCCGAAATGGAACAAAGCGACTACCGCGAGAGCCGGTTTCTCAACGTCTTCTTCGGCCCGGAGAAACGCTACTTCGGCCTCCAGTCGAGCGTCCTGACTTTCAACGCTTGGGTCCTCTCGCTGTCTTCCTTGCTCATCTTCCTCGCACTTTACTTCATTCTGCGCCACCAACTGAAAACGCGGCTGGCATGATCCCGCTCGAAGACAACTTCGAGGATGTGCTGGGCAAAGCCCTGCGCGGACAAAAGCTCTCCGAGTCGGCCGCCGCCGGGAAAGCCGGCCTCGAGACCGCACAGGTTGCGTCGCTTCTGGCCGGCCATTTCGAAGAGCCCGCGGCCCGCTCCCTCGCCGCCGCCCTGGGCCTCTCGCCCGGCGCTCTCGTGGGCCTCGCGCGCGGCGCCCACCGGCCGGAAGTCCCCTGCCCGGCCTCGGTCGTCGTTGCCACCACGGTTTTCGGCAGCATGACCGTCAATGCCTACATCCTGTGGGACCGCACCAGCCGCCGGGCCGCCATTTTCGACACCGGTGCGGACGCCGCACCGCTCCTCGAGGCCGTGGCCTCGCGGCAACTCAACGTCGTGGACATCTTCCTGACCCACAGTCATGCCGACCACATCCACGCGCTGGCCACTCTCCAGCAAGAACTCGGCGTCGAGGCCTGGTCGTCGGAACTCGAACCCGTGCGGGGCACGAAAACTTTCCGGCCCGGCGATCTCTTCAGTGCCGGACACCACTTTATCCGCACCCGCCTCACCCCCGGCCACAGTCCGGGCGGCACAACCTTTCTTATCGAAGGACCCGTCGTGCAGGCCGCCATCGTCGGCGATGCGCTTTTCGCCGGCTCCATCGGCGGCGTGCACAACGGCTACGCCACAACGCTGGAAAACATCCGGCGGGAAATCCTCAGCTTGCCCGACAGCACCATCATTTTCCCCGGGCACGGACCCCTGACCACGGTCGGAATGGAAAAGACCGGCAACCCGTTCTTCGCCGCGGGGTGAGGCCGGCCGCCGCGGCCACTACTGCTCGATCAACTGCCGGAACTCCGGCGTGCCGCGCACCATGGCATACATCGGATCGTTGGCCAGTGCGGCCTTGGCCTGCACCCCTCCAAGCCGGACGGCTTGCCGCGCCGTCTCGAGGAACGCATTCAGCTCGCGGTTAGCGAATTCGAACCGCGCCAAGGCCAGCAAGGCGCCCGGGTCATTCGTCGCAACCTGCACCAACTGGCGCGCCGGCCCCAAACCTGCCTGCCACAGACCATTTGAGTTGCAGAAATCTACAGCAAACTTGAGGAAGTCCGGATTCTCGCCGAAAGCGACCGCGGATTGCTCGAGCTGTTGCCGCGCCGCGTCAGGCTGTCCGCTTTCCATGTAGAGCCGGAGCAGATTGGACAACAACTCGGGGCTCTGCGGTTCGGCCGCCAGTTCACGCTGCAGCGCCGCGATCTCGCGATCCGCCTCACGCAACCGCGTGACCCGCTCGCGCGCTTTGCGCACCGCGCGGTTGCGCGGGTCGCCCTCCACGGCACGATCCCAAATACCGGCCATCTCGTCCCAGCGTTTTTGCGTGCGCAGGATGTCACTCAGGGCGACGAGCGACTCCATGTTGTTGGGGTGCAGCTGCAGGGCCTGACGGTAGGCCCGCTCGGCCTCGGCCCACATGCGGCGCGCGCGGTAGAGGTTGCCCGTGGAGTTGCGCAGCTTGGAAAACGAACGCTTGGCGTCGAAGTCGACGCGGAACTTCGGGTCACCCAGCAGGCGATCGACATACTCGTTCCAATAACGGAAGTCCTCGGCCACCGCTTCGGGCGGCAGCGTCTCGAGTGGTTCCTTGTTCAGCCGGTAGCTCAGGCCGTTGGGCACGGCGTAGGGATAAGTCCATTCCATGGGGAAACTTTCCTCGATGAAAAACTCCCGCTGGTCCTTGTTCTTCTCGAAAATCCACTGCGCGATGGCCGCGTGGTAAAGGATGCCCACGTTGGGATCCTGCGGGTTGGCCCCCGGCGGCAGGTTCATCGAGACATTGCGCACGATCTCCATCAGCTCCTGCTCGCTCGGCATGATCGTGCTGTCGACCGGGTATTGTTCATCCCGTCCCAGCCATTTCTCGAACCAGCCCTCCGCCTTCGGGCGTCCGGGGGCGTAGTGGTCGTGGATGTATTTCTGGTAAAACGCGTCGGCCAGTGCGTTCTGGGTGACAATCACCAAGTCGCGGCGGTCGAACTCCGGATCACGCTTGTCTTTCGGTTTGGCGAAACTCTCGCCGAGAATCATGTAAGTCGGCACGAAGCGCCCCGGATCGGTGCCGCCGAAAACAAAGGCGTCGCGCGGCAGGTCTTTGAGCATGTCGTGGCCGTAGTGCCACCCGAACCAATGCCCGCGCTGGCTGCAGACCTCCGCATTCTGCACCCCCGTCCAGAGCGGCAGCAACGGCAAGGCCCACGCCGCATAACGCAACCCCGGACGCGCCGAGGCCAACCGTGCCAGCACGTAGCCCGTGCCGACGGCACAAAGCACGGCGAAGATCAGATAGGCGTAGCCGTGGTAGGGAAATTGCAAAGACCACGAATCGATTGTCGTCTCGGTGCGTTCCATGATCGGTTGCAAGAAAGCCGCCAGCAAGAAGCCGCCTAAGAGCAAGTAAAGGAACGTGCGCTGCGCCAACGGCAACCGGAAGATGGCCAGCAACGCCGCCGCCGCGGCAATGACCGCCCACGGGGTGAAGTTTTCCACCAGCTTACGGCAGTAGAACGCGGTGAACTCCCGCCCCATCTCCAGCGTCGACGCCCGCTCGGGATCCTCCGGCTCGGGCGGCTTCTCCGGCGCGGTTCCCATCCCCTTGCCCAGCGTGCGCACGATCAGATCGGAAAGGCTTCCCGCATATTGCGTGCGGTTGATCGAGTAAAAGAATCCCTCCGGCGTGCTGGTGTAGCCCCAGTTCATCGGCGGATTGGTCGACGAAGCCACCGGCATGTAGGCGTAGGGCAGCAACCCCGCCACGACCACCGCGGGCACCAGCAGCACGATGCGCAAATCGGTCCGCCGCCACTTCAAGACCAGCAGGACGATGAAGCCGAGCATGGCGAAATAGAAAAACCGCATCGCCGTCGACCACGTCGTCTGGTCGTTCGAGAGCCAGGCGAAACCGAGATACACCACCGCCGCACTGAGCAGCCCCGCCACCAACACTTCCCAAAACACACTGCGCCGGATCAGCAAAGGCACGAGCAAGGGTAACGGTGCCAACGCCAGCGTCAGGTGGTGGTTGCTCATGCACAGCGAGAACGTGAAGAACGTCGCCAGAATCGGCCGGTCAAGCTCCGGCCGGCGCACCCACCAGTAAAGCGAAAGCAGGAACAGCGCCACGAGCAACCCATGCAAGGTGTAAACCTCGGCAATGACCGCCTGCGTCCAGAACGAAAAACTGAAAGCAAAGAGCAGCGCGAAACTGAAGGCCGTCAATCCCGCCATCCCATCCGTCAGCCCCGCCCCCGGCCGTCCCCACCAAGGCGCCATCCAGCGCAGCATGCTCGAAATGAGTAAGGCCGTCGCCCCCACGGCCAAGGCCCCGCACAGACCGCTGAAAAGATTCACCTCCCACGCCGGATTACCGATCGGCAACAACTGGAAGAGCCAGGCCAGGATCGTCCACAACGGATAACCCGTCGGATGCGGCACGCCGAAGTGCTGCGCCGCCACAATGAACTCGCCCGAGTCCAGCAAACCGACATTCGGTTGCGCCGTGAAAAAATAGACCAGCCCGCTGACCAACGCGGCGGCCAGCGCGGACCGCCAGTCTGTCCGCGTGAACATTGGTCCGAGGTCTGCGGTCTGGGCCGCTTGTTCGACAGTTGCTGCCATACCGGATGAGCAAAACAGCAAACACGTTCCCCGCCCCGGCGGCAAGCGCCGCCTCGGTCAGTTCAACAACAGACTATTGACCGCCTCCCGCAATTGCTCCTCGCGACCGACCTTGAACTGGTCCGAGGCCCGCAACCGCCGCGTCCGCCCGTCGCGCGCCACGAACTCGAGGATGAGCGGACGGCGTCCGGGAAAATCGAGCACGGCGGACCGCAAATCCTCCAGTTCCCGGTGGCCGGCCCGCCCGCAGGGCAGACGCAGCACGACCGGCCGCTCGGAGCCGGGAGCGGGGGCCAGCGTCTTGATCTCCGAGGCTGTGACCGCCGGCTTGTCGTCGCGCTTGTCGAGACGTCCGGTGATCTGCACCACCTTGCCGGGGACCAGTTGCGACAGGTATTTCTCGAATGATTCGCTCCACACCCGCACTTCGAGTTTGCCGCTGAAATCCTCCAAGGTGAGAAACGCGCACGGTTTGCCGCTCGCCTTGGTGAACTTTTTCTCCACCGCATCGAGCAATCCCGCCACCGTCACAGTCGCACGGTCGTCCATCTGCTCGAGGGCGGAGACCGTCGTGAATTTCGCGTTTTCCAGCGCTTCGCGATACGGGTCAAGCGGATGCGCTGTGACATAAAAGCCGAGCAACTCCTTCTCGAAAGACAGCAACTCCGCCTCGGTGAAAGCCTGGGCCCGCCGACGTCCGCCGGCCCGGGCCGTGCTCGGCAACGTCTCGGCCCCGAACAAACTCTGCTGCCCCGCGCTCCGGTCGCGGTGCGCCGCGGCACTGGCCGCCAAGACCGGTTCGAGATCCTCCACCATCTGGGCCCGCTCTTCGCCGGTGAAATCGAAGGCCCCGCACTTGGCGAGGCACTCCATCGACTTGCGGTTGACCGCCCGCGGATCCATGCGCGCCGCAAAATCCTCCATCGAAGCGAACGGCCCGCGCGCCTCGCGCTCCGTGATGGCTTCGCCCATGGCCGCCTCGCCGACATTCTTGATGCCGCTCAGGCCGAAACGGATGCCCATTTTTCCCTCGTGCTCCTCGGGGGCGAATTTCCGCATGCTCTTGTTGAGGTCGGGCGGCAGGATGGTCAATCCCATGCGCTTGGCCTCGTCGACGTAGAACGAGATTTTGTCGGTATCATCGACTTCGTTGCTCAGCACCGCGCACATCAACTCGACCGGATGATGCGCCTTCAACCAGCACATGCGGTAGCTGATCAACGAATAAGCCGCGCTGTGGCTTTTGTTGAAACCGTAGTCCGCGAATTTCTCCAGCAAATCGAAAATCGCCTCGGCTTTTTTCTCCGGGATGTCGTTGTGCTCCCGGCACCCGGCGATGAACGTCTGGCGCTCCTTGGCCATCTTCTCTTTGTCCTTTTTTCCCATGGCGCGGCGCAGGAGATCGGCCTGACCGAGACTGTAACCCGCCAGCAAATTGGCCGCCTGCTGGACCTGCTCCTGGTAAATGAGGATGCCGTAGGTTTCCTTCGCGACCTTCTCGAGGAGCGGATGGTCGTAGTTGATCTTGGTCTGGCCCTTCTTGCGCTTGATGTAGTCCGGAATCAGCGCCATCGGGCCCGGACGGTAAAGCGCGCAGAGCGCGTTCATGTCGTCGAGGCTGGCAAAACCGAAGTTCCGGCAATACCGCGACATGCCTCCTTCAAATTGGAAGATGCCCACCGTCTCGCCGCGGTTGAGCACGTCGAAGGCCGCCTGGTCGTCGACCTCCACCTTCTCAATGTCGAAATCCGGCACATGGCGGCGGATTAATTCCTCGGTGTCGCGGATGACCGTCAACGTCTTCAACCCGAGAAAATCCATCTTCAGCATCCCGAGGTCGGTCAACGGCTCCATCGAATACTGCGTGATCACCTCATTCTCTTTGCCGCGCGCCAACGGCAGGATCTCGGACAAGTCGCGATCGCCGATGACCACGCCCGCTGCGTGAATCCCCGCGTTGCGCGAGAGTCCCTCGAGCACGGTGGAGTAGCCCCACAACTGCTGCGTCGCCGGCTCACTCTCGATGGCCTGTTTCAATTCGGGATTTTTCTCCCGAGCCAAGGCGAGTGTGATGTTCAGCTCGTTGGGAATCATCTTGGCGATGCGGTCGCCCTCGCCGTAGCTCATGCCCATCACGCGCGCCACATCGCGCACCACGCTCTTCGCCCCGAGCTGGTTGAAGGTCACGATCTGCGACACGCAACGCTCGCCGTATTTCTGCCGCACGTATTCGATGACCTCGCCGCGCCGCGCCTGGCAAAAGTCCACGTCGATGTCCGGAGGACTGACCCGTTCCGGATTGAGAAAGCGTTCGAAGATCAGCCCGTAGCGCACCGGATCGAGATCCGTGATGCCGAGCACGTAGGCCACCATGCTCCCGGCCGCCGAACCGCGCCCCGGCCCGACGGGAATGCCACGCTGTTTGGCGTAGTGAATAAAATCCCAGACAATAAGAAAGTAGCTGGTGAAGCCGAGTTTCTCGAGGACCCCCAATTCGTAGTCCAGCCGCTCGTGCAACTCCGGCGTCCCCTCGCCGTAGCGGCTCCGGAATCCCGCCTCGCACAGCTCCCGCAAATACCCCTCGCGCGTCTTGCCCGCGGGCGGATGAAAAACCGGAAACCGCGACTTGCCGAAATCCATGGTCACATGGCACCGCTCCGCGATGCGCGCCGTGTTCGACAGAGCTTCCGGATGATCCCGGAAAATCTCCGCCATCTCCGCCGGCGACTTCAAATAAAGCTCCGGCAAATAGCGCAACCGCCGCTCGTCGGTCACGTTCGCCCCCGTGCCGATGCACACCATCACGTCATGCGCCTCATGGTGGGAGCGCTCGAGAAAGTGCACATCGTTGGCCGCCACCAGCCCGAGGCCCAGATCGCCAGCCCAGCGCGCGAGATGCGGATTGACCTCGCGCTGCGCATCCATCCCGTGGTCGTGCATCTCGACGAAAAAATTCTCCGCCCCGAAGATATCCCGGTATTGCGCCGTCAACTCCCGCCCGCGCTTCGGGTCACCGCCGAGGATGGCGCTGCTGATCTCGCCTTTCAGGCAACCGCTCAACCCGATCAGTCCCTTCGCGTGCTGGGCCAAGAAATCCTTGTCCACCCGTGGCTTGTAATAAAACCCCTCGAGGTGCGCCGCGCTGACCAGCTTGATCAAATTCGCCCATCCCTCGTTGGTCTCGGCCAGCACCGTAAGGTGAAACGCCGCATCTTTGCCCGATGACGCCTTCTTTTCGTGCATCGACCCCGGCGCGATATACAGCTCGCACCCGAGGATCGGCTTCACCCCCGCTTTCTGCGCCTCTTTGTAGAACTCCACCGCCCCGTAGAGCACCCCATGGTCGGTCATGCCGACCGCTTTCATGCCCGACTCGGAAACCTTGCGCATCAGGTCGGCCGAGCGCACCGCTCCGTCGAGCATGGAATACTCGGTATGCACGTGCAGGTGCGCGAACTCGGGGACGGCCATGGGCGAAGATTAAATGACGCCGCAAGTCTGGCAAGGCACCACCGGTTCCGCTCCGACCAAAAAGCCCCTTGCCATCAGATCCATGGGCCTCTAATCCGGACGGCCCACATGCCGCCCGCCCCGGAAAACCACAACCCGAACCTGTGGAACGAAGACCTCGCTCCGGTTCCCCAGGACCGCCGCACCTGGACCACCTGGAACGTCGCCGCGCTCTGGGTCGGCATGGCCGTGTGCATTCCGACCTACATGCTGGCCGCCGGACTCATCCAACAGGGCATGAATTGGAGCCAGGCGCTTTTTGTTATTTTTCTCGGCAACCTCATCGTGCTCGTGCCGATGACGCTCAATGCGCACCCGGGCACCAAATACGGCATTCCTTTCCCCGTGCTGCTCCGCGCGTCCTTCGGCCCTTGGGGCTCGAACATCCCCGCCCTCATGCGCGGCATCGTGGCCTGTGGCTGGTTCGGCATCCAAACCTGGGTCGGCGGCGCCGCCATTTATGCCACCGCGTCCGTCATGCTCGGCTTCGACGCTTCCGAGCGCATCCCGCTGCCCATCCTCGGTATCTCCGCCGGCGAGTTCACCTGCTTCATGCTTTTCTGGGCGGTCAACGTCTACTTCATCTTCCGGGGCATGGACTCGATCAAGTGGCTCGAAGTCTTCAGCGCGCCCTTCCTCCTCCTCGTCGGCTTGCTTCTTGTCTGGTGGGCTTGGGGCGCAGCCGATGGCTTCGGTCCCATCTTCGCCCAACCCAGCCGCCTCGGCACCGACGAAGCGTTCTGGCCGATCTTCGGCGCGGGACTGACCGCCATGGTCGGCTATTGGGCCACCTTGTCGCTCAATATCCCCGACTTCTCCCGCTACGCCCGCAACCAGCGGTCGCAGATTGTCGGACAATCCATCGGGCTGCCGGCGACCATGACACTTTATTCTTTCGTCGGCATCATCGTGACCAGTGCGACGATCGTTATTTTTGGCGAAGCCCTCTGGGATCCGGTCAAATTGATCGCCCGCCTGGGCAACCCCTTCGTCTCGGCCATCGCTCTCGTCGTCCTCGCCATCGCCACCCTCTCGACCAACATCGCGGCCAATGTCGTCTCCCCGGCCAACGACTTCTCCAACCTCAACCCCCGCCGCATCAGCTTCCGCACCGGCGGACTCATCACCGCCTTCCTCGGCATCTTCATGTTCCCGTGGAAACTTTACGAAGATCCGAGTGGTTACATTTTCACCTGGCTCATCGGCTACAGTGCGCTGCTTGGACCCATCGCCGGCATCATGATCGCCGACTACTTTGTTTACCGTCGCCGCCACCTCAATGTCGAAGACCTCTACCGCTCCCACGGCGCCTACCGCTACACCGGCGGGTTCAGTATCGTCGGCTTCACCGCCCTCTTCCTCGCCATTCTGCCGAACCTCCCCGGCTTTCTCGTCGAAGTCCGCTTGGCCGCGGCGGAAAATTTCCCCTCGTGGTTGGTCGCGAGTTATCACTACGCGTGGTTTGTAGGCTTCGCATTGGCTTTTTTGTTGTATAGTCTTTTACGTCCCTTGTTCCCAAACCGATGAAAACACCCGCCATCCCCCCGACCGAGCATCAACCGCAACCCTACACCGGTCCGTCCGCCGAAGAGGTTCTCGCCCTGCGCAAGCAGTTCATGAACCCCGGCATCTTCCTCTATTACAAAAAGCCCCTTATGGTTGTGGAAGGCCGCATGCAATACGTGTGGGACGAAAAAGGGAAACGCTACCTCGACGGCCTCGGCGGCATCGTCACCGTCAGCGTCGGCCACTGCCACCCGCACGTCATCTCCGCCGGCAACAAACAGAGCGAGATCTACCAGCACTCCACGACAATCTACCTCCATCCCAACGTCTCCCGCTACGCCGAGAAGCTTGTCTCGAAAATGCCCGGCGACCTCAGGATGTGCTACTTCGTCAATTCCGGCTCGGAGGCCAACGACCTCGCCATGCTCATGGCCCGCGCCTACACCGGCAACTATGACATCATCGCCCTGCGCAACGCCTACCACGGCGGCAACCACGCCACCATGGGCATCACCGCCCACAGCACGTGGAAATACAACATCCCGCAAAGCTTCGGCGTCCACCACGCGCTGGCTCCCTACCCTTACCGCGGCCCCTACGGCCACGACGACCCCGAGGCCGGGCGCAAATACGCCGGCGACGTGCAGGAGCTCATCGAATACGCCTCCTCCGGCAAAGTCGCCGGCTTCATCGCCGAATCCATCCAGGGAGTCGGCGGCTTCGTTGAATTCCCCCCCGGCTACCTCAAGCAGGCTTACGAATACGTCCGCGCCGCCGGCGGCGTCTGCATCGCCGACGAAGTGCAAACCGGGTTCGGCCGCACCGGCACCCACTTCTGGGGGTTCGACACCCAGGGGGTCATTCCCGACATCGTGACCATGGCCAAAGGCATCGGCAACGGCTGCCCGCTGGCCGCCGTCGTCACCACCCCGCAAATCGCCCAGTCCCTCGTCGGCAAAGTCCACTTCAACACCTTCGGCGGCAACCCCGTGGTCAGTGCCATGGGCCACGCCGTCCTTGAAGTCATCGAAAAAGAAAACCTCCAAGCCAACTCCCTCAAAATCGGCAACCGCATCCTCGAAGGACTGAAAAAGCTGCAAAAGAAGCATTCCATCATCGGCGAAGTCCGCGGCAAAGGCCTCATGCTCGGCATTGAAATGGTCAAAGACCGCAAAACCAAAGAACCCGCTACCGCCGAGTGCGCCCAAGTCCTCGAAACCGCCCGCGACCTCGGACTCCTCCTCGGCAAAGGCGGACTGCGCGGACAAGTCATCCGCTTCGCCCCGCCCATGTGCATCAACGAAGCCGACGCCGATTTCCTCCTCGAAGTCCTCGACGAAAGCTTCAGCCGATTGTAAGTGGCATCGGCATCCTGCCGACGAAAACCGCAAACCATCGGCTGGAAGCCGATGCCACGTAAGGCCATGAGCGACATCCTCGACGAACTCCTCGCCTCCCGCCGCGCCGGACGCCCCTGCGTCCTCGCCACCGTGGCCGCGACCAGCGGCTCCGTCCCCCGCCATCCCGGAGCCAAAATGATCATCTACGCCGACGGTTCCATCAGCGGCACCGTCGGGGGCGGAAAATTCGAATCGCTCGTCATGGCCGAGGCCCTCGCGTGTCTGGCCCGCCACGAACCCCTCCTCAAAACCTGGCCCCTGCGCGAAGACCAACCCGATTCCTTCGGGGCCATCTGCGGCGGCGAAGTCACCGTGCTCCTCGAACCACAGGCCCCCGCCCACGCCCTGCTCATCGTCGGCGGCGGACACTGCGCCCAAGCCATTGCCAAACTCGCCGCCGAGTGCGGCTTTCATGTCACCGTGGTCGAGGACCGTGACGATATCCTCTCCCAATGCACCGCCGCCCACCAGCGACTCGCCGAACCCGCCGCGTCAGTCATCAGCTCCCGCGACTGGACCGGAAGCGACGCCATCGTCATTGTCAGCCGCCACTATGACATCGACCGCGAAGCCCTCGCCGCAGCCCTCAACAAAGGCGGCATGGGCTACACCGGCATGATCGGCAGCCGCCGCAAAGTGCTTCAAGTTTACGACCAACTCAAAGCCAGTGGGATCACGGCCGATCAACTCGCCACCGTCTACGCCCCCCTCGGCCTCGACATCGGCGCCGACTCACCTGCCGAAATCGCCGTCAGCGTCCTCGCCGAAATCCTCCTCGTCCTCCGCCACAAATCCGGCCACCCCCTCAAGCTCTGACCCGTCTGCTTTTGTCAGCCCCATTCTCTCCATTTGCCACCGCACCCCTCAGCGATTAAAATGTTGCCCATAAAATCTCTCATCCTCCTCCTCTCACTCCTCGTCCTCTCCGCCGTCCCCGCCCAAGCCCAGTGCAAAGATTGCGGCTGCCAGCAGAAGTGCTCGCCGACGTGCGAGTGCAAACACAACAAAAAGCCCGAGGTACAATGAGTTCCCTCGACCCGCGGGCCAAACGCTACCGCGCGGCCGACAAGTCTCTCCAGCAGGCGCGCAACGCCTTGCAAGGAGCGCAACTCGCCCTCGCCGATCTCCCGCGCTCGAACCTCTCGCCCGTGACCGCCGCGCTCGATGCCATCGACCACGCATTCTCGAACATCGCCGCCGCGGCGGAGCAAATCGACGAGGCGCGCCTCGCCGATGACGAATTTTGACGCTTTGGACTTCCCCCGCGGCGCCACCTGCCGTGGAATGAAGTGCGTATGACTCCCCGCGTCAAAGAAATCCTCTCGTGGTATGGTGCCGACAACCCCGGCACTCTGACCAACCTCGCCCGCCTCCTCAACCACGGCACCCTCGGCGGCACCGGCAAGCTCGTCATCCTGCCCGTCGACCAAGGCTTCGAGCACGGCCCGGCCCGCAGCTTCGCCGTGAACCCCGCCGGCTACAATCCGCTCTACCACTTCCAGCTGGCCATCGAGGCCGGCTGCAACGCCTACGCCGCCCCGCTCGGCTTCCTCGAGGCCGGCGCCCGGGAATTTGCCGGCGACATCCCGCTCATCCTCAAGCTCAACAGCAAAGACCTCACTGCCGACGAAAAAGATCCCCTCTCGGCCCGCACCGGCACGATCGACGACGCCCTGCGCCTCGGTTGCGCCGCCGTCGGCTTCACCATCTACCCCGGCTCGGCCCACCGCCTCGAGATGTATGAACAAATCGCCGAGTTCGCCCACGAAGCCAAACAGGCCGGGTTGGTCGTGGTCGTCTGGTCCTATCCCCGCGGCACCAGTCTGAGCAAAGAGGGTGAAACCGCCATGGACGTCGACGGCTACGCCGCCCACCTCGCCTGCCAGCTCGGCGCGCACATCGTCAAAATCAAACTCCCCACCGCCTTTCTCGAGCAACCCGCGGCCAAGAAAGTCTACGAGACGGAAAAAATCCCCATCGCCACCCTCGCCGAGCGGGTGCGCCACTGCGTGCAATGCGCCTTCGACGGACGCCGCATCCTCATTTTCTCCGGCGGCCCGAGCGAGACGGACGCCAAGCTGCTCGACTGCATCCGCGCCATCCGTGAAGGCGGCGGGTTCGGGTCGATCATCGGTCGCAACTCGTTTCAGCGTCCGAAAAAAGACGGACTCAAACTCCTCCGCACCATCATGGACATCTACGCGGACAAGAAAAAATAAAGCTTATGCAACTCGGAATGATCGGACTCGGCCGGATGGGCGCCAACATCGTGCGGCGCCTGATGAAAAACGGACACACCTGCGTCGTCTATGACACCCACCCGGATGCCGTGGCGGAACTCGTCAAAGAAGGCGCCACCGGCGCTTCCTCGCTCGAGGAATTCGCGGCCAAACTCGAAAAACCCCGCGCCGCCTGGATCATGGTCCCCGCGGGCGTGACCGACAAAGTCATCTCGTCCCTCGTCCCCCACCTCGAAAAGGGCGACATCATCATCGACGGTGGCAATTCCTATTTCCGCGACGACCGGCGCCGCGCCCGTGAACTCGAGCCGCAAGGCCTCCACTACATCGACTGCGGCACGAGCGGCGGCGTCTGGGGACTGGAACGTGGCTACTGCCTGATGATTGGCGGGCAAAATGGCCCCGTCCAGCATCTCGACCCGATCTTCAAAACCATCGCCCCCGGCCTCGGGGATGCGGCCCGCACGCCCGGACGCGAGCATGCCGGCGGCACCAGCGAGGAAGGCTACCTGCACTGCGGGCCAGCCGGCGCCGGACACTTTGTCAAGATGGTCCATAACGGCGTGGAATACGGCATGATGGCCGCCCTAGCCGAGGGCTTCGA
Source organism: Chthoniobacterales bacterium (assembly GCA_040880825.1). Classification (GTDB taxonomy): domain Bacteria; phylum Verrucomicrobiota; class Verrucomicrobiia; order Chthoniobacterales; family JACTMZ01; genus JACTMZ01. The sequence continues at coordinate 33,599 of JBBEEK010000187.1, read as the reverse complement.
TATCCTCAAAAACGCCGATGTGGATTCGCGTCCGGTCAGCCATGACGCCGAAACCGCCCCGCGCATGGGCCGCGATCTCGACTACCACTTGCCCGTCGGCGAGATCGCCGAAGTCTGGCGGCGCGGCAGCGTGGTGCAATGCTGGCTGCTCGACCTCATCGCCATGTCCATGGTCGATGATGCGGACTTGAAGAAATTCTCCGGCCGCGTCTCCGATTCCGGCGAAGGCCGCTGGACCATCATGGCCGCCATCGAGGAAGGCGTCCCCGCCGATGTCCTCAGCGCCGCCCTTTACGCCCGCTTCCGTTCGCAAGAACCCGCCTTCTCCGACAAAGTCTGCTCCGCCATGCGCTACCAGTTCGGCGGCCACCTCGAAAAAGCAGGCGGCGGGTAAGTCGGGACCGGCATTTCGGTCCTTAACATCAGCCCCCGAGCAGCCCGTTGACGAATCTTATGGCCGGCCCCAGCAGCGGCAGGTGCTGGTAGATGCCGGTGGCCGGATTCCAGAAATCCTGGTGCAACACGATGCGACCTGCTTCGTCGAAGCGCAGTTGCGAGATACCTTCGGTGATGATCGGCCGGCCGCCCGCGAGGTTCTTCGTGCGGATTTCCATAGTCCAGCGCACGTAGATGTCGGCTCCGGAGACGGCGATGTCGTTGACCTTGGCGCTGACCACCTCGGTGCCCTCGGCCGTCTTGAGTAAGTATTTCTCGATGGCGTCGATCCCCACCTCCGTGGCGATCGTGTCGTTGAACCACGCGTCCGGCGCGTAAACCCCGCGCACATTGGCCGTGACATTCGGCACGGAGAGGTCGCCATAGAGCCCGGCGAACTTGCCGACCGCCGCGCGGGCCGACTGCGCATTGAGCGTCACCCCCGGCCGCGCTGCCAGCGCCTCATGGTAGTCCTTGGTGAAATCCGTCGGGCCGGAAGTGCAACCTGGGCCCGAGAGCGCAAGCGCGAGCAAGGGGAGCGTCCATCGATTCATACCTCATCCTGCGCCCGCGGCGCGCTTTCGGCAACCGCGTCCTGCAGCAACCGGGTAAAGCGCCCTTTCACCTCGGCATACGCGGGGTAGGTTTCCTCCGCTGCGGGCGGCCGGAAACGCCAGTGCCGGTAAGCCCACAACCAGGCCTCCGGCTGCCGCCGCACCTGCGGTTCGAAAAAATCCCAGCACTTCTGCACGATCTCGGCCTCGGTGGCGTCCTCCGCGAAGTAGATCGGATCGTGGGCGATCGTCCGGTAGCGCCCGTCGGGCAGAGGCACGCTTTCGATCGGAATGATCGGCAGACCGGTATGCCTTTGCAGCATGGCATGGATCTTTGTCGCCGGGCGCCACCGGCCGAACGAACGCATGGGCACGGCCGGTTGATTCGGGCTGAGTTGCAGGTCGAAAAGAATCCCGATGTTGCCCCCCTTCTTCAGGTGCTTGAGCGTGACCATCATCGAGCGCTCCTGCGAGACGATGCGGTGTCCGCTCATGGCGCGCAGCTCGTCGAAGATCGGACCGAGCAACGGATTGCGGAACTGCTGGGTGACAATGCACCCCGGCAACCGCTCGAAGGCGCCGGCAATGCTCAGCCACTCGAAGTTGCCGTAGTGCAGACAGACAAAGATCCCGCCACGATGTTTCTCGTTGAGCGCGCGCGCCTGGTCCCACCCTTCCATGACCATGTGGTCACGGTAGTTTTCTGCCGTGAAATTCCTCGCCCAAAACAACTCGAGCATCGTGCGCGCGAATTGCACGGTCGAAGCGCGGGCAATGCGGCGGATTTCGGCGGGGCTTTTCCCCGTGCCGTAAACCATGACCAGGTTATCCAGCGCGATAGCCCGGCTGCGGCGGTCAAAGCGAAAGGCGATGCGCCCCAGCACCCCGGCCAACCCGCGCACCACCCGCCAAGGGAGCAGAGGAATGATCCGCGCCGCCAGCCAAAGGCCGGCGAACTCCACCCGGTAGCGCACGCGGCGCCATCGCGGCAGCTCATCCCAAGGGGTGTAGGTTGTGCCCAGCGCCTCAGCCATCGGACTCGGACTCCAACCGCGGAAAGACCGGCACCGCCTCGCCCACCTGATGACCGGATCCCGCTGCGCCCCAACTCACAGATAAATTGTCGGGGAAACCGAGTTGCGCCAGGAGTTCCGACGAAGATCGCGGGATGACCGGATGCACCAGCGCCGCGGCCAGACGCGCGGCCTCGACCAACGCGACGAGCACCTCGTCGAGCCGCGCGGCTTGCGCCGGATCTTTGGCCAACTTCCACGGCGCGGCGCTTTCGACAAAGCCATTGGCCGCCGCTACCAGGTCCCACACCGCTTCGAGGGCGCTGTGCACTTGGTAGTCCGCCATGGCCGCATCGAAACGCCGCGCCACTTCCGTGCCCAGCGCCTCCAACCCGATGGCATCCCCGGATTTCTCCGCCGGCCCGCCGGAGAGCACACCATCGCGGTAGCGCCGCGCCATGCTGACCGTGCGGTTGACCAGATTGCCCAGATCGTTGGCCAAGTCGGCTTGGTAACGCGCCCGCAGCCGGTCTTCGTTGAAATCCGCGTCCTGCCCGGTGGCGATATCACGCATCAGGTAATAGCGCAGCGCCTCCGCCCCGTAACGGTCGGCCAGAGCGTCGGGATCGACGACATTGCCCGCGCTCTTGCTGACCTTGGCCCCGCCGAGATTCCACCAGCCGTGGACGAGAAGCTTGGGCATGACCTCGAAGCCGGCGGCCTTGAGCATGATCGGCCAGTAGATGCCGTGGGCCGGCACGAGGATATCTTTGCCGATGACGTGCGCGTCGCAAGGCCAGAGCGGCGCGAAGTCGGGCAGCCCCGCCCCATCCTCCGCGCGGTAGCCGGCGAATGTGACATAGTTCATCAAAGCGTCGAACCACACATAGGTCACATAGCCGTGGTCGAAGGGCAGCTCGATGCCCCACGCCAACCGCGATTTCGGACGCGAAATGCACAGGTCCCCGGCCTCCTTGGCCACGGCATTGGCCAACTCGGTGCCGCGGAAACCGGGGGTGACAAAATCCGGGTGCGCCGCGATGTATTCGGCCAGCCACGGACGGTATTTCGAGAGGCGGAAATACCAGTTTTCCTCCTCGATGAAAACCACCTCGCCCCACTCCGGACCGAACTCACCCTTCTCGTTGCGCTCCTTGTCGGTGAGGAACTGCTCCTGCCGCACACTGTAGTGTCCGCTGTGCCGCGCCTTGTAGAGATCCCCCTGATCGTGCAACTGCTGCAGCACGGCCTGCACGGCCCGCACGTGGCGCGGATCGGTCGTCTCGGCCCAGCCGTCATAGGCGATACCGAGCTTTGTCCACAACGCTTTGAACTTCGCCGTGATATCCCGCGCAAACTCGGCCGGCGCCACCCCGGCTTTCTCGGCCGACTGCTGCACCTTCTGCCCGTGCTGGTCGACGCCGGTGAGAAAAAACACCTCGCGCCCCCGCTCGCGGTGCCAACGCGCGATCACATCGGCCAGCACTTTCTCGTAGGCGTGGCCGACATGCGGCGGCGCATTCGTGTAATCGATCGCCGTGGTGATGAAAAAAGTTTGCGCGGACATAAACATATCAAAGCCGTCCCGACGGCCCGACCCAACGCCAAAATCGCGGAGCGCCCGGCTCCCTCACATCATCGGACGCAGGACCTGCAGCCCCGAACCCTCGCGCGCCGTGACCAGCCATTGTGCGAAAAGCAGCATTTCCCGGCCTTGCAGGAGATTTTGTTCAACCATCGGACGCCGCGCGGCCAGCGTTTCGGCATCGGGGTCGCGGCGCGCGGCGACGTAGGCCGCAAATCCACCTTCCGGCGTCGGCAAGAAATCCCCGAGCGCGCCAACCGGCGCATCCATCACCGCCATGGCCACCTGCCGCTGCTCGGGCGTGAGATCCTCGGTGAAGACGGTGAGCCCGTTCATCGCTTCGGTCTTTGCTTTGGTCGCCCCCACCGCCTCGGCGAACGACTGGCCGGCAGCCAACGACTCGCGAACTTTGGCCAGCGTGGCTTCGGCCCCCTCGCGCACCGCCACGGCGCGCTTTTGCGTGATCAAGCCGGCCCGCAGGTCGGCCCGCGCCTCCTCCAAGGTCAGCGGACGCGCCGGCTGGATCTCGGCGACCTCGATGACGGCATACCCATCTTGGCCCAACTCCACGATTTCGAAATTTCCCGCACCGGCCGGCAGACGGAAGGCCACCGCCGCGGCGGCGGGAACCACCTCGCCGTCGAGATCGGCCAGAGCCCCGTCGCTGGCGCCGCCCGAGCCGAACAATGGCGTGGTCCGCACCTCGGCCCCCTTGGCGGCGGCCGCCTCGGAAAGGGTAGATGCCCCCTCCCCGAGAGCCTGCGCCAAATCACCCGTGGCCGTGGCGATCTTTTGCAGCGCATCGACCCGCGCCTTGTCTTTGAGTTCCTTTTCCTCCGGCGAAAGGACGAAAGACGCGTAGCGCACCGACCTCTTCTCCGGCGCCTGCAGGTTCTCCTTCTGCTCCTCGAAAGCGGCCTGCAGTTCCTCGTCAGTCACCGCGACATCCTCCGCAACAAGCGAGGCGTCGAAGCGCAACACCTCGACATCGGTCGGTGCCAACCGCGCCAAGGCCGGCTCCAGATCGCCCGGCAGCAGCATGGCCGGCGATTGCACCAGCGGTTTGATCCCCTCAAGGCGCAGCGAGTCTTTGATCACTTCCTCCAACTGGCGCTCGGTGAAGCCTCGCGGCGCGAGCTGCTGCTGCATGAAGTCGGAATACTTCAGCGGGTCGAAAACCCCTGCGGTCTGGAAAGCTGGCAGGGACTTGATCCGCGCCAGCACCGCCTCGTCGGCCGGCTCGACGCCCAGCACTTTGGCCTCGTGCTGCAACACCATGAGATTCCAAATGAAGTTATTCGCCGCCTCGTCCTCGGTCTGCGCCTGCCCCGAAAGATCACGCACCAACTCGAACTGCCCGAGGGCCAAGGCCAGTTGGTAAACGCGCACCGCCCGCTCGATGTCCACCGTCATCACGTCGCGCCCGTAGATGCGCGCCACGATATTGCTCCCGACCCGGTCCATCTCCGTGGTGTTATACAAAAAGGCGAAGGCGATGATCGTCAGGGTGGCGATCAGGACCATTAGCCAGCGCTGGTGCTTGCGAATCGTGGTAAACATGGGACGTTGAGGTTGAAAAAGGTCAGTGGGTGGATTATTTCAACCATCTCATGAAAGCAAGCCCCCTCCCCGCCCTGCTCGCCGCCGCCCTGCTCGCCGGCCTGGCTCCCGCGGGCAGCGCACGAGCGCAGGATGCCGTCATCCTCAAAAGCGGTCTGACCCGCGAGGGGAAGATCGTCGGGGTCAGCGGCGGCAACGTCCGCCTGCAAACCGCCGCCGGGACCACCGGCCTGCCCCTGGCCGATGTCCGGGAGATCCGCATGCCCGCCCCACCCGCCTTCGACGCCGCCGCGACCCAACTCGCCTCGGGCGACGCGGCCGGGGCCGTCGCCGCTTTGACCAAAATCAACGAGTCCTTCGCCGGCCTGCCCGCTCCCTGGGCCGAGCGGGCCGCGGCTTTGCTCGGCGACGCCAAACTCGCCGCCGGCGATACCGCCGGAGCGCAAACCGCCTATGAGCAATTCCGCCAAACTTACCCGCAAGCCACCGCCCTGGCCAACCTCGGCACAGCGCGCCTCGCGGTCGATGCCGGCCAGTTCGACGAAGCCAGTCGGCTTCTCGAACCCGTGCTGGCCGGCTCGGACAAAACCGCCTTCCCCTCGCCCACCCAAGGCCCCGCCTTCTCGCAGGGACATTACCTCATGGGCCGCATCCGCGAGGCCGCCGGGGACGACCAAGGCGCTTTGGATCATTACCTCAAAGCCAGCGTCGTCTTCCCCTTCGACCGCAACGCCGTCAACTCCGCGCGCGAACGCGCCGATCAACTCCGCGCCGAACACGCCGGACTGATCGCACCCTGATCACTTGAACCTCCACTCCACACCATCCATGCCCAACCACCGCCACCCCATCCTCACCGCCCTCCTGCTCGCCCCACTGCTCGCCGCTTCGCCCGCCCGCGCAGCCGACGGCGAAAGCACCTCGATCATCGAAACCATCCTGCACGGCGGTCCGCTGATCATCATGATCTGGATCGCCATCATCGCGACCTCGATGGTCATGGTGACTTTCATCATCCAGCTCTTCCTGCAGGTCCGCCGCGAAAGCCTCGCCCCCAAGCCCCTCGTGTCCGCTCTGGACGAGGCCCTGCGGGCCGGCAATTTCCAGGAAGCTTGGGAAACCTGCCGCCAGAATCCCAAGGTCTACCTCACCGCCGTGCTGGGCGGCTCGCTCGAACGCCTCGGCCGCGGAAAGGATGCCGTGGAAACCGCCCTCATCGAAGTCGGCATCCGTGAATCGCAGGTCTTCAAGACCCGCAATAGCTACCTCTCCGTCATCGGTGTTATCGCTCCCATGATCGGACTGCTTGGCACCGTCATCGGCATGATGGGCGCCTTCGCCGTCCTCGGGCAATCCGGCGTCTCCGACCCGCGCGCCCTCGCCATGAGCATCGGCGAAGTGCTGCTGGCCACCGCCAGCGGCCTCTTCATTGCCATCCCCGCCTTCATTTTCTACTACTTCTTCCGCAACCGCATCACCGACGCCACGGTTTACGCCGACAGCGAACTCAACCACCTCGTCGAAGACATACCGTTCGAGGAAGTGAAAGGCATCCACGTCGGCGAGAATTTCAGCGCGGGCGACGGCCTCAGCCCCGGCACCCCGGAGGCCAAAATCTCGCACAAAGTCTCCATGCAACTCACGACCAACTGCCCCGTCTGCCAAACCGCCATCGTGCCCGGACACAACCCGTGCCCCGGTTGCGGCACGACGCTCGACTGGCAGCAATAGGCTCCACCTGCCATGTCCGACTCGCCCCGAGGACGCTCCAAAAAGAAGCGGAGACAGCCCGAACCGGAGACCGATCCGGAATTCCAGATCGCCCCGATGATCGACATCCTGCTCGTGCTGCTCGTCTTTTTCATGTCGATCAGCTCGACCGAGGTGCTCCAGTCCAACCGCGACATCCGCCTGCCCGTGGCCAAGGAGGCCAAGGACGCCAAGGAAAACCCCGGCCAGATCATCGTCAACCTCGCCTTCAGTGCGGTGAACAACGCCGTGGCCATCAGCGTCAACGACAAGGATTACGCCTCGCCCGGCGAACTCGTCCCCGTCCTGCAGAACCACATCCAGCAAAATCCCATGGTACGCGTCCTCATCCGCGCCGACAAAGAAGTGCGCTACAGCGTCATGAAAAGCCTGCTCGAAGCCGTCGGCCAAGCCGGCATCGCCAATGTCACCTTCTCCGTCGTCGACAAGGAAGAGCAACCCGCCGCTTCCTGACCAACCCGACTTGCCAACCCGACCATAACACGCCAATTTTCCGCATATGGGTGGATCTGTAAGCTCCGAAGACGGCGATGTGGGATTCCAGATCGCCCCGATGGTGGACGTCGTTTTCGTCCTCCTGCTTTTTTTCATGGCGTCGGCCGGCTCGCAAATCATCGAGCGCGAGTTGAACATCAGCCTGCCCAGCGGCCGCGGCCAAGCTTCCACCGGACCGCCGCCCACCCCGATGATCATCGACATCGGCGCCGACGGCGTGATCAGCATGAACAGCCGCATCTTCGACACGCCGGCCAGCAAGGACCTCCCCGAGTTGCGCGCCCAGCTCAAAGACAACATCGACCGCTTCGGCGAGGACAACCCCGTCATCATCCGCCCCGACGACAACGCCCGCCAAGACCGCATCATCGACGTCCTCAACGGAGCCGCCGCCGCCGGGGTGAAAAACCTGACGTTCAGTTAGGCTCCGCCGAAAACTTGACCTGCGGACGGTTTTTGATAATCCGGTAGGGGCAATGCGTCCGCGATTCCCGGCGGCTTTTTTGACCGCAGTCCTTCTCTTCCTGCCCGCCGCTTCCAGTCTGCTGGGCGGCACGCGCAAAGCCCTGACTGTCCAGACGACCGAAGCAAGGTTCGACGGGAAAACAGCGGCCGAGATCCCGGCCGGCACCGAGGTCGAAGTGCTCGGCGAAAAAGCGGAATCCGGAGAAGTGCTCATCCGGTTTCGTCCGGAAAAGGAGCGCGAGGTGCTCGGACTCGTTCCGTCTTCATCCATCGTGGAAATCTCCACGGCACCTGCGGCAAAGCCCGCAACCACCCCACCGCCACCGAGTCGGCCCGACTTCGGCCAGACGGTCACCGCGGAGGAACTGGCGGCCTTCATGAAGAACCAGCGGGACGAAGCCGACGACATGGTCGGCACCCGTCTGACCGTCACCGGCGTGGTGGAGGAATTGCGCGTCACCGGCTCGACGGGGGCGGGCCTCATTGCCGAAATCACCCTGCGCACTGCTCCGGGTCTTCCCAAAGTGCGGGCCCACGTGCATGCGTCCGAGTTTCTCAAGGACGTGGACCGGCGCGACCAAGAGCTCCGCGTGCAGAACGGCAAAATCTTGGAGGGCCGGTCACGGAGCAACAAACACGACTACCGCTACTACAGTTACTGGTATGGAGTTTATCGCCCCGTCAACAAAGGCAAGTCTTCCTGGCTGCCCATCGTCTCCATCGACCACCCCGTCGAAGTCAGTGGCATTTTCCGCAAATACCACATCAACATCGATCTGGATGGCGCCGCGCTGAGCAAAGGCTGACCGCGCCCGTCCTACCGAACCGTCGCGCGCTCCGGCACCGCCGGCTCTGCCCCCGTCATGCCCGCCAGGCTGGCGGCGTAAGATGGATCCCGCACCCTCGCCAGTTCCGCCTGCGCGTGCTCCAGCCGCGCGGCGATGTCCAAACGCTCCGCTTCGCCGGAATAGTTCGGATTACCGAGGAACTTTTCGAGGTAGTCCGCATGCCGCGCCCACAGCCGCTCGTCAATCTTCTGCTTGGTCTCCAACCGCGCCCCATACCAGTCGCTGCCCAGCACACTCCGGCGGGTGAACATCGCACGGATTTCCGGGTCGGCCAGTGTTTTTCCCTCCCAGTGGTTGTCGCGCATGACGTGGAGCAAGACCCGCAGCGGCGGCACGGCCCACTCCACGCTGCCATCAGCGAAGTAATGCTCCGCCACGCGCTTTTGCGTGGCCACGATGTTGTCCATGCCCTCGACAAAATCCTCCACCCCCTGCAACTCGGGACGGAGCATCCCGTCGGTCAACACCACGTGCGGATGGTTGAAGACCCGGCCGAAGAAAACATTGGCGAATTTGTGGGTCATGCGCCGCCCGAGACGGCTGGCTGGAATGAGCCGCCCTTCATGCTCGAAATCCTCGACTGTCTCCAGATACCCGTGCCGCAGGAGGAAGTCCGGCGACCGTTCCTCCACCGACATGCGGCACCAGACCTCGGGGACGAGCAGGCTGATATCGTGGTCCATGCGCGCGTCCGGTCCCACGTAGCCCGCCGCCGTGACGAAGCCGTCGTAGCCGCTGACCGCATACGAGACGAAAGCCGAATTCAGGTCGTAGATCGGCGGCAGCGCATTGAACGGCCCCTTGGTCAGCGCACCCTCCGAGCCGGCCCCCGTGGTCGAAGGCGACTTGCCGGTCATGCTGCAGATGAATTCGATGAAAAGCTCCGGGAGCTCCATCTGGTGGATCGGATTGTAGACGGCCAGCGAACGAATCCCCGCCCCGCGGTCCGGCGGATTGTTGCGCCGGCCGGCCAGCACCGCGTTGACCGGCGTGAGGGCCGGTTGGTCGGTCCGCAAACCGCGGGCCAAACGGATCCCGACGTCCGCCAGATAGCGCCCGCGCGGGTCGAGCAGATCCGGTCGCGTCTGGAGGTAGCGCGGGTTTTTCGTCGGCCGCCCGTCGACCAGCCGCGGGTTGGCGCTGGAGACAAAAAAGGCCGGACGCCCCGCCTCCACGTAGCCCGCGATCATCTTCTGCATCGGCCGCGTGTATTCGTAGTAGTCGATGGCGTCTTCGAGGATGGTCCGGGCCTCGTCCAGCGTCAGGGGTTGGTAGTTCGAGAAAAAATTCCCGCCGTGCGCGAAATCGAACTCTGTTTGCTTGTCATAGCCGCGATGGATCGCGTCATCCGGACGCTGGAACAAACGGTATTCACAGTTGTGGACGAATTTCACCGAGGCCAGCTGCGCTGTCTGGCGGTCGAGGAGACTCTCGAGACGCGGACGCGGGACCAAAGTCGAGGCCGTGATGTCATCCTCCATCTGGATCTTCAACGCCGGAGAGAAATCTTTGCGCAACCCGAAGGTGCGCCATGAATCGTGGGCGTCGAAACCGACGCGCAGGTAGTTCGCCACCAACTTGCGCGTGCGGAAACGCAGTTCGTTGGCCGGCAAACCGTTGACCGTGTCGACGCTGAATTGCTCCCGCCAGTGCTCGCCCCACGCCGGGCGGTAGAAGCGCTTGAGGACGAAAACCAGCTCCTTGATGTGCTGCGGAATAGTCTCGAGCCACGCGTTGTAGTCCGCGGCGAAAGCGGAGGACGGCGTCAGCAGTTTGATGACCGAACCCAGCGAGCGGCGCGGGCTGAGCAACTCGCGGCGATCCGTGCCGTTGCGCGCCGGATCGGCATAGCGGTTCCCGTAGTCGTGGCGTAGCAACTCGTCGACGCGGTCGAAATCTGCTTGGAAGTCCGCCACGAAAATCGGCCCCTGCAAGATGGCGTCGGTGATCGGTTTGGAAATCTCCGACTTGCCCCCGCCCGAGACGGTGCACGGTTTGTGGCAGAGCGTCCCCTCGGCCATCGTGCCGACCAGGCGCCAAGCCCGGCCGGTGAGAGGTTTTTCCATGTGAATCTTGTAGCCGCAGGGCAGCACATAGCGGTGGCCGAGACGCAGGGGAATCTCCCGCCCCGCGCCATCCTGCTCCCACACCACCTTCTGCTCGAGCAAGGTGAAGCGGGTGTTCTCCGGGACGTAAACGATGTCGGGGTAATGACGATCCACCGCATGCCCCTCCGGCTGGCGCTCGACGGCATCGCCGAGCAACTCCAGTGCCTCCGCCATGGTTCGTTGGTTTTCCAACGGCAGGTCCGGCGCGTAAATCTGCTCGGCCAGATCGTAGCTGGGAAAAATGAGCGCCCCGCCGGCGTGCTCCTCCTCGGCGTTGCCGAAAAGATTGGCGGCCATGCTGAGCTGGGTTTTGACCTCTTTTTTGCAGTAGCCGAAATAGTTGTCCGAAATGACCGTGACCACCACCCCATGCTCGTCGCGCGCCGTGATCTTGAACGCCGTGCCGTCGTTGTAGAGTTCGTCCTCCGACTTCCAACACATCCCGTCGCGCCGCTGCCGCTCGGTGGCCTCCTCCCACCGCGGCAAGCCAAGCTCCGCCTTGGTCAGCTTGTTGAGGTGGGGTGCGAGGACCACGCAGCCCGTGTGGCCGGTCCAATGCGCCGCGTCCAATCCGGCATCGTTCTCCGGCAGATTCGGGTCCCCCGCGTTGCCGAAGATGCTCTCGACGAAGTCCAGATTGCAAACCAGACCGCCCGGCACGAAAAAGCGCACTTCCATCGACTTCTCCGGGCTGACCCCCGGAACACCGGGACATACCACCGGACGCAGCAGCAGCGAAACAAAGCACTCAGCCGGCTCGGGCAGCGTCGAAGTAAACGGCAAACGCCGCAACTCCGGCGGCGGCTCGAACGCGGCTTTGAGCAAGCGCCCGAAGACCGCGGCGGGCACCGCCTTTTTGTCGTCCGGCACCGGCAACCCGCCCTCGGTGACGTGAAAAATGCCCTGCGTCGTGCGCCGGTCGCTCTTCGGGTTGTGCAACACGCCCTGCCGCACGCGGTAGGAGTTGATGATCTCGGAAGAAAACTCGTCCTTGTCCGGCGGCAACGACAACTGCCGCGCCAACCCGTGCCGGTCGAGGACGAAAGTCCGCGACGGCAAGCGCGGCACCTCGACCGCGTCCTGCAGATACTCGTAGAGAAAATTCTGGATCCGCGTGTCGGCCGGGCACAGATGCCGCGCCAGCAAGCGGTCTTTCTCGCGGTTGAGCGCCATCAACCCGCCCATCAGATCCGCAAACTCCGGGTCCATTTTCACCGGAAACGTCGGGCAACCCAGATCGCGCAATTTCAGGTTGATGTAATAAAGCCGGCGCCGCACCGCGTCGGCATCCTCGCCACCACCGGGCTCACCGCGCAGAACCCCGATTTTTCTCTCCCGTGGATCACTCACTGCGGCAGAACTCTAACGGCGGAATCCACCAATCGACAAGCACCGCCCGATATCGTGCTTGCTTCCCCGCACGCGCAAGGTCACAGAATCGTCAACATCATGGGTGAAAACCTCCCGGTCCCCGCGGCTGCCGCCGAGAAAAAGTTGGCCATGGCTCTCTCCGTCGCCGCCGGCGTGCTACTCCTCGTGCTCAAGGCCTTCGCTTGGTGGTGGACCGGTTCCAGCGCCATCCTCAGCGACTTGGGCGAGAGCGTCGCCCACTTGGTGGCCGTCGGCTTCGCCGCCTACAGCCTGTGGCTGACCCTCCGGCCGGCCGACGCGGGTCACCTCTACGGACACGCCAAAGTCAGCTTCTTTTCCGCCGGCTTCGAGGGCGCGCTCATCATCGCCGCGGCGCTTTACATTCTCTACATCGCCACCGGCGCCATCCTCCGCGGCCCGGAACTCGCCCATCTGCCGGTCGGTCTCGCCCTGACCGCGCTCGCCGCCGTGCTCAACGGTTTACTCGGCTGGCACCTCGTCCGCACCGGACAGCGGCGCGGCTCGATCATTCTCGAAGCCAACGGTCACCACGTTCTGACCGACTGCTGGACGAGCCTCGGCGTGCTCGTCGCCCTCGGCCTTGTCCAACTCACCGGCTGGCTCTACTGGGATCCGATCTTCGCCATCGCCGCCGCGCTCAACATCCTCATCTCCGGCCTGCGTCTCGTGCGCCGCAGCGTCAGCGGGTTGATGGATGCCGCCGATCCCGCCGTCCACCGCCAGATCGAGGAACTCGTCATCGCCGAAACCCGCAAACACGGACTCAGCCACCACAACCTCCGCCACCGGAACATCGGGGACGCCCATCTCGTCGAAGTTCACCTCGTCTTCCCGCGCGACATCCTCCTGCGCGAGGCCCATCGCGTGGCCACCGCCATCGAGGAAGCCGTCGAAAAAAATATCCACCCCGCCGCCCAAGTCATCACCCACCTGGAATGCGATGGAGACCACGGCTCCGCCGGAGGCTAAGCCTGCGCTTTCAGATACTCCCGCGAGAGCCGCACGTAGCGCAGCGCCCACATCTTGATCTCATCCTGCTCGGCCTCGGACAGCGTCCGCACAATCTTCGCCGGCGTGCCAAGGACCAAAGAACCGGGCGGGATCTCCATGCCCTGTTTGACCGTGGCATTGGCCCCGATGATGGAGCGTGTGCCGACCCGCGCCCCGTCGAGAATGATCGCCCCCATACCGACCAGCACCTCATCCTCGACCACGCAGGCGTGGACGATGGCTTTGTGGCCGACCGTCACCAGCCGCCCGATGATCGCCGGAAGATCGTCCGCCACGTGGACCACCGCGCCATCTTGCACGTTGGACTGCGGGCCCAGCACGATGGGCGCCACGTCGCCGCGCAGCACCGCTTGGTGCCAGACACTGGCCTCCGGGCCGATCTCGACATTGGCCACCACGGTGGCGTCGGCGGCGAGGTAGGCATCCGCCGCGATGCGCGGGGCCGTGCGGATGTTGCGGGCGATGGTTTCGGAAAATTTTCCCATCGGACCGAAGGTTTGGCCATTCATGCCATCATCCGCCGCCCGGGGGCTGCGCCTGTCAATCCTATTCCCCCCGGTTTTTTTGCCCCTGCGAGGCGATGAAAATTGACACCCTCGCCGCGGGGGAGGAAAAAACCACGTTGTTCCCATTTCACCTCACCCGCAAACCCGCAGCACAACCGCACCATGAACAAAATAAAACTCATTGAATCCGTCCAAAAAGAGCTCTGCAGCACCAAAGCCGACGCCGAGCGCGCCGTCAACGCCGTCATCGAGGGCATCAAGACGCACCTCAAAAAAAGCAAGCTCATGCAACTCGTCGGCTTCGGCACCTTCAAAGTTGTCAACCGCAAGGCCCGTATGGGGGTCAATCCCAAGACCGGCGAGCGCATCAAGATCAAAGCCTCCAAAGGCGTGAAGTTCGGTGCCGGCAAGGATCTCAAGAGCAAGCTCTAAGAATCTCCCCTCCACCGGAAAAGGCCCGTTCCGCCGCCGGCGGCGCGGGCCCTCTCATTTTTTTGGTCGAGACTCCGCGGCTTTTGACCCAATATCGCGCCGATGCAAAAAGCAATTCGCGTGGCAGTGACCGGCGCCGCCGGTCAAATCGGTTACTCCATTCTCCCCCGCATCGCCAGCGGGCAAGTCTTCGGTGCCGACCAACCGGTCATCCTGCAACTCATCGAGATCGAACCCGGCATGGCCGCCCTCCAAGGCGTGGCCATGGAACTGCAGGACGGTGCCTTCCCCCTGCTCGAGGGCATCGAGACGACCAGTGACCTCGACCGCGGCTTTGACGGCGTCAGCTGGGCCCTCCTCATCGGCAGCGTCCCCCGCAAAGCCGGCATGGAGCGCAAGGAACTGCTCGGCATCAATGGCAAGATTTTCATCGGCCAAGGCCGGGCCCTCGAAAAGAACGCCGCCTCCGACGTCCGTGTTCTCGTCGTGGGCAACCCGTGCAACACCAACTGCCTCATCGCCATGAACAACGCGCGCGGCATCCCCTCCGACCGCTGGTTCGCCATGATGCGCCTCGACGAGAACCGGGCCAAATCGCAGCTCGCGCAGAAGGCCGGCGTGCCGTGGCGCGACGTGACCAACATGGCCATCTGGGGCAACCACTCGAACACCCAGTTCCCCGACTTCTTCAACGCCCGCATCGGCGGCACGCCCGCGCCCGAAGTCATCCACGACCACACCTGGCTCGAAGACGAATTCATCAAAACTGTCCAAGAACGCGGCGCCGCCATCATCAAAGCCCGCGGTCTCTCCTCCGCCTTCTCCGCCGCCCACGCCGCCATCGAGACCGTGCAAAGCCTCACCACGGACACCCCCGCCGGCGACTGGCACAGCGTGGCGCTTTGTGCCGATGGCTCCTACGGCATCGAACCCGGTCTCATCTGCGGTTTCCCCGTCTCAAGCAAGAATCAGCAGGCCTCCATCGTCCAAGGCCTCTCGCACAACGACTTGGCCCGCGCCCGCATCGAAAAATCCGTCAACGAACTGATGGAAGAACGCTCGATGGTCGCTGACCTCCTGCCTCAATAGACGCCCGCTGCCGGCGAAAGAGCCTCCCCGCAAATCGTTCAGGAGTGCGCCGCTTCCCGTGGACGGTGCTTTGTTTTATCGGGCTTCCGCTTGGAACGCTTTGGCCGCAGCGTGACCTCCGACTTGTGGCAGGCCACAATGAACATCGGAGGGATGCTCGCGAGAAAGTATTCCACCTCGTGCGCCGCGAACATCCGCGTGTGGGATTTGAGCTCCGTCGTGACCTGGTAAACAAGGAATTGGCCGTCGGCCGTCAACCCCTCGTGCACCGCCTGCAGAATCTCCTTCTTCTTTTTCGGATCAAGATAGCTGAAGGGAATCCCCGAAATCACGTAATCCGCCTCGCGGATACCCAAGTTGTTCATCTCGTCGCGGAAAGTCGCCGCATCCTGACAGTAAACGACCACGCGGTCGTCGTTCTTGAACTGCTCGCGCAGATGCTCCGCCAAGTGAACGTCCAACTCGAAAACCAGCAACCTCGCGTCCGGGGCCAAGCGCTTGGCCAGTTCCCGCGTGTAACACCCCTCGCCCGCGCCGAATTCGACGAACACCTTGGCGCGCGCAAAATCCATTTTGTCCAAGACACGACGCACCAGCCCCTTGGAGCTGGGTAGGACGTAAGCCACTTGCAAAGGACGCGCCAGAAAACGGCGGAAGAGGATGGCGCTCATGCAGAACGCCATGCTAGGAGTGATTGTCATGGCTAATCAAGCGCAAGCTGGCAACCCGTGCCCATGACCGCCCCGCGAACCGTCGGCTTGGCCACGTGTGCCGCACTGGTTGTGGCCAACATGGTCGGCACCGGGATCTTCACCAGCCTCGGGTTCCAGGTCGCCGAAATCCCCTCCCGCCCCGCCATCATGCTCCTCTGGGTCCTCGGCGGCGTCCTCGCGCTCTGCGGTGCCCTCTGCTACGCCGAGCTCTCCGCCGCCCTGCCCCGCTCCGGCGGCGAATACCATTTTCTCGGACGCATCTATCACCCGTCAGTCGGCTTCATGGCCGGCCTTGTCTCGATCGTTGTCGGCTTTGCCGCCCCCGTGGCCCTCAGCGCCATGGCCTTCGGCTCCTACCTGCAGGGCGTTTTCCCCACGGTCTCGCCCCTCGCCGCCTCGGTTGCCGTCGTCGTGCTGGTGACGCTTTTCCATCTGCGCGACCTCCGCCTGAGCAGCGTCTTTCAGATCGTTTTCACCGTCCTCAAAATCGGCCTGGTTCTTTTCCTCATCGCCGCTTTCTTCCTCGCGCCCGCCGCCACCCCGGCGCCGGCCGGACCGTGGAACTCCTACCTGCTGACCGCCCCGTTCGCCGTTTCCCTCATGTTCACCCTCTACGCCTACTCAGGCTGGAACGCCGCCACCTACATTCTCGGCGAGGTGAAAACCCCCGCTCGCGTCATCCCCATCGCCCTGGCCGCCGGCACCATTCTCGTCACGGCCCTTTACCTCGGGCTCAACGCCGCCTTCCTCCACGTCGCACCAGCCAGTGCTCTGGCCGGACAACTCGACGTCGCCCGCGTCGCCGCACAAGCCGCCTTCGGCCAGGGTGGCGGGCGGCTGGTTGCTGCCGTCATCGCCCTCGGCCTCGTCTCCGCTATCAGCGCCATGATCTGGGCGGGCCCGCGCGTGGCCATGGTCATTGGCGAGGATTACCCCCGCGTTTTCGGTTGGTTGCGCAGTCGCACCAGCGCCGGAATCCCCGCCGCCGCCGTGGTGACGCAGAGCGCGCTCACCCTTTTGCTGCTCCTCACCTCGACCTTCGAGCAGGTGCTCGTCTACACGCAATTCGCGCTGCTGGCCTGCAGCTTCCTCGCCGTGCTCGGGGTCATCGTTTACCGTTTCACCCAACCGGACCTGCCCCGCCCCTTCCGCGTGCCACTCTATCCGCTGACCCCCCTCCTTTTCCTCGCCATCGGCGCCTTCGCCCTCGTCTACACCGCCACAGTCAAGCCGTTCGAGGCCCTCTTCGGTGCCCTGACCCTGCTGGCCGGATTAGGGATTTACCGCCTGGTGGCGCCCGGTTCAAAATAGCCGGATGAAACGCGCCGTCCTTGCCGGCCTGCTGGCCGCCAACCTGCTGGCCTCCGCGCACGCCGTTTCGCCGACCGAACTCGGTGCCTTCCTCGCCGGACGGCAACTGCCGCCGGATAGCCCGCTGGCCGCGCTGCAAGAGTCGGCGGATTACCGCGCGCACGCCCGCGACTACGCCGCCCAGTGGTTCCGCTATGACGAACTTTACTTCGCGCCCATGCGTTCCTGGACTGCCACCGAACTCGTCCCGCGGATCGGACCATCCTCGCAAGTGACCTACATGTTCGGCGGACCGGACCTCGTCAGCACGCTCGCACTTTTTCCCGAAGCCCGGCTCTACGCCCTCGGCGGACTGGAGCCCGTCGGCAAACTGACCAACCCCCTCTCGCTGTCCCCGGAGGAGCTGCACGCCAGCCTCGCCATGCTGCGCAAATCGACCGAGGTCATCATGAATTTCAGCCACTTCATCACCAAGGACATGAAGAGCGAACTGGCCGCCTCGCACTTCCAGGGCGTCTTCCCCATCATGCTCGTCTTCCTCTCCTTCATCGACGCCCGCATCGACACCGCCGAGCGCCTCACCCTCGGACGCGACGGCACGCTGGCCCGCGGTGAGTCGGCGGATGGTCAGGCCGCCCTGCGCATCGTCTTCCGCCCGGCGCCCGGCGCCCCGCCCGCCGAGGTCGTCTACCTGCAAGCCAACCTCGCCGACAGCGCCCTCAAGTCCAACCCCGCCGTCCTCGACTGGCTGGCCTCCCGCGGCCCCGCCACCGGCTACCTCAAAGCCGCTTCCTACCTCATGCAAACCGGCGGCTTCAACCGCATCCGCGATTTCCTGCTCGGCCACTGCCGCGCCATCGTGCAGGACGACTCCGGCATCCCGCTCTCCGTCTTTCGCGGACGCGATTGGCACGTCATGCATTTCGGCAACTACACCACGCCGCTGGAGATCTTCGCCCAATACGACCAACCCTCCCTGCGCTCCGCCTACCAAGGCGGCGCCGGTTTTCCGCTCCCGTTCGGATTCGGCTACCGCTGGCAGCGGGGCGAATCCACCCTGCTCGTCGCTCTGCCGCCCGACGCCGCTCCGCGCGCCCTGCCCGCGCGACCTGCGCTGCCCCCCGCCGGTTACTGATCCCCTCAAGTGCCGAACAGGCGCCGCAAAAATTCCGCGTCGGAAAACCCGCGGCCGTCGCCGAGGCGAATCACCACCAGATTGCGCGAAGGCACCACGTAAACCCGCTGACCCCGCGTGCCGATCATGGCCAGCAGGTCGGGCGGCGCCGTGCGGCTCAGGCACCCGTCGCGCCAGAAATCCGGCGGATGATCCTGGCCCAAGGCCGTCTCGACGTCGATTTCCCGCGCCGCGCCGGACCCCGCCCCGCGGTTCAGCCAAAAGCCCAGCGCATACATCCGGTTGGCCTCCGTCCCGGACGACAAAAACGAACGCACCTCGCCGGGCCAGCGCGCGCGCCGCAAGCCATCGAGCACCTCGCGTCCCGCCGGCAGCAGGTCTTCCGCGTCCATCCGCGCGCCCGTCGAAAAAAAGATCCGGCCGTGGTCATCGCGCGTCCACCGCGCCACCGCCTCGGACCGCACCCCCGGCACGAAACGCCGCAACCACCCCTCGAGCGACGGACCGCGGCGCAGCCGGATCTCCTCGGCCAGCACCTCCCAGTGGGACGGACCGTAGACAAACGTCCCGCCGCCCCGCCGCCGCAGTTTGTCGAGCACCGGCTGCTTATCCTTCAGACCTTGGGCATAGAACTCGCGGTGCGCCGAAGGCAGGCCGGACGTCTGGTTGAGCAGGTCGGCCAGCGGCACCCCGCCCGCCGCACGGTGCCCCGCCGCCTGTCCGAGCGAGAGCCCGCCGGTTTTCGCGTCGCGGAACACGCCAATGGACACCAGGCTCTTGGTGATGCTGTAGATGCGCGGCGGTGGGCCCGGTTCACGCCGCTCGAACACCGTCTTGCCCCCCCGCCAGACCAGCAAAGAAGTCTCCCCGCGCGACGCCGAATACTCGGCCGCGCGGGTCCAATCCTCCGTCGTCGCCGCCGGCGCGGCGGACGCCGCCACAACCACCAGCAGTGCTGCCGCCATTCTCATCAGTCCACCCCGGCCTGCCGCCGCCCGGTCAGAGCACGCGCCAGCGTCAGCTCGTCGGCATGTTCCAGCCCCCCACCGGCCGGCATGCCCTGAGCCAGACGCGAGACGCGCACCCCGCGTGGCGCCAGAATCTCAGCCAAGTAATTCGCCGTCGCCTCGCCCTCCACATCCGTGCTCAAGGCCAGAATCACCTCGGTGAATGCCCCGCGATCGAGCCTCGCCGTCAATTCCCCCAGCCGCAAATCCTCCGGACCGACATGCTCGAGCGGCGACAGACGCCCGCCCAGCGCGTGGTAACGCCCGCGAAAAGCCCCCGAACGTTCGATCGGCAGGATATCCGTGGCCCGCTCGACCACGCAGAGCAATAACTCGCGTCCATCCTCCGCGCAGATCACGCAAATCTCTTCCTCGCTGAAAAATCCGCACTCCGTGCAATGGCGCAACCCGTCACGCGCCGCGCCCAGCAAGCCGGAGAGCGCGGTCGGGCGCTCCCCGTCCTCCAGCAGCCACAGCGCCATACGTTCGGCACTGCGCGGCCCCACCCCCGGCAGGCGCCGCAACTCGCGCACCAGCGCCTTGAAAGGCTCGGGATAGTCCGCCTGTTTCACGATCCGGAGGCCGACCGGCGCGCTGCCGCGCTGCGCAGGGCGAAGATCCGGGCCGCGGCGTCGTCCCGCTCGCGGGCCAGCGCGGCAAACGCATTTTCCGCATCCGCCCACTGCCCTTCCCAGAAAGCCTCCCACGCACGATTCCACCGGCGCAGGTCCTCGCCGTTCCGCTCTTCGTCCGCCGGCCCGGTCACCTCGTGCAAGAGCAAACGCTCGCCCTCGAATTCCCACCAGGCCACCCGGCGCGCCGGCCAGGTCGCCGCAACCTCGACCGCCAACGACTCCTCGACCAGCAGGCCGGCCGCGTAACCCCGCGCCGCCGAAGCCATGCGACGGGCCTTGCGCAAAGGCGAGCCGCCCAGCGTCCAACGCACCTCGGCAGGAAAATAACCGACCCCGGCCACACATTCGCCGCGCGTCAGCGCCGCGCACCCGCCCGCCTCTTTGACCCACTTCCACAAGGCCTCGACCACTTCGGGGGTCTCGACGTTCCGCCCCCACAAACCGAAAGCGAAAAGCGCTCCCTCCGCATCGCAGCGCTCGAGATAACCTCCCGCCCGCTGGAAATGCTCCGCCGCACGGGAGGCCAGCAAAGACATCCCCATCCACGACTCGCCGTTGCCCCGCTCGGCGCCCGGCCACAGCACCTCGGCCACGGCCAGCACCTCGGTCCGCGGACCTTCTTCCAATCGGCTTTCGTCAATGCGCGCGCGCAACACTTCCGGAGCAACCCGGCCGCCGACCAGGGATTGCCAGCGCGCCCGCCGTGAGCCGGGCGGCGTGAAAGAAAACACCAGCGCCCCGGCGCCGGCCAGACCGGCCGCGGTCAACGGCACCAAGGAACTCGCATCGTAGCCGTAAAGCCCCGCCAACCAGATCCCGCCCCCCAACAACCACAGCGTGGCCAACCAGATGAGCACTTTCAAACCACGCCGCGGGATATCGACCACACACCAAGCGACCCAGAACGCCATGATCAGGGCCATGATCGCCTCGGCCCGCGGACTCACCACCGGCGGACGCCAACCCTGCCACGCCGGCAGTTGCGGCACCCAGAGCAAAGGCAGGGCCAGCACAACGGCGACCAGCGCGCAGATCAACGCGGCCTTAAGATGCAGAGCGAGTGGACGATTCATCGGCAGATCCGCCACGATAGGCCCGCACGACCAGATCGCTCAAGAACTTGTCGGGCGCCTCGACCGCCTCGCGGGTCAGGACGAGCGGACCACCCCCCTCCGGAGGCTTCACCAACCGCAGCCCGAATTCGTAGTCCTTGAACAACTCCGCGCAAAGTTCGCGCACCGGCTTCCCCCGCCCCACCGCCATCTCCACCAGCAGGTCCAGCGCCTCCGGCGCGCAACGCAAAGCGACACCTTGCTCCGTGCCGAGCCGCTGGAAGAATTCCTCCGCACTGCGCCGCAGCACACGCCGGCGCTCGTCCACCCCGCTGGCCTGCAAACCGGACAACCGTTCGGCGGGACGCTCGATCAACTCGGTGTCGATCCGTAGCGAAGTCACCCCCGAGCCGGGCAATTCGAATTTGAAATCGCGCAGCAACCGCTCGCACACCGTGAGCAACCCGCGCGCCCCCGTGCCCTCCTCCGCCGCCAGCGCGGCGATGCGGTCGAGGGCCGCGTCGTCGAAGACCGCCTCGATGCCGAAAGCTTGGAAGGCCCGCTCGTATTGACGCAAGACGCTGCCCTCGGACTCGGATAAAATTTTGCGCAGGTCGCCGGCGGTCAGTTCCTCGCAGGCCACGCGCACCGGCAAACGGCCGACGAATTCCGCTTCCATCCCGTATTCGATGAGGTCGGCCGTCGTCACCCCGTGTTGCCACGGACCCTCCTCCGCGCCGCCAGCCGGCGCGGCAAAACCGATCTGCGCCTGCTTGCGCCGCTTCTCCACGATTTCCTTCAGCCGCGGGAAGGCGCCGCTGACGATGAAAAGGATACTCCGCGTGTTGACCGACTGGTGCCCCGGCTTGCTGCCGCGCTGCAGCTCCATGACCGCCTGCATCTGCCCGGCCAGATCCATCGGGTTGCGCAGCGGCACCTCGGTTTCCTCCATCAGTTTGAGCAGCGCGGTTTGCACGCCGCGCCCGCTCACGTCGCGGCCGATCATGTTCCCCGCAGCGGCGATTTTGTCCACCTCGTCGATGTAAACAATCCCGTGTTCGGCCCGCGCCATGTCGCCGTCGGCCTTCTGCACCAGCTCGCGCACCAGATCCTCCACGTCGCCGCCCACGTAGCCCGTCTCGCTGAATTTCGTGGCATCGGCTTTGACAAATGGCACGCCGATCAATTCCGCGATGTGCCGCACGAGGTAGGTTTTGCCCACGCCGGTCGGACCCGTGATGATCACGTTCTGCTTGGCGTATTCCACCGGCGCCGTCTCGCCGCGCGCCGCGCGCTCGCGGAGAAAGTTGGCGTGGTTGTAGTGGTCGCAGACCGCAATGGAGAGGACCTTCTTGGCCTCATCCTGCTTTATGACAAAACGGTCGAGGTGCGCCTTGATCTCGCGGGGCGTAAGGCGGAAGTCGAAAATCCCGTCGTCCGCCGCGACCTCGTCGACCGGCGCGCCCGCCGTTTCCGCCGCCGCGGCACCCTGCTGCTGGAAGGCGGATTGCAGGAAAGCCTGCAAACGCCGCTGCAATTCCTCCGGGCCGGGAAAATTAGCATCGCTCATACCCGCATTCTACCCGCGTACGCCGCGAGCGCAAACTCCCTAGTCCCCGGAGACCAGACGCTGCGCCACGCGACGGTAACTGTCCCACCCGCCCACCCCGGCCGCCGGCGCGATCTCAAGGAAACGCGCCAGGAGGAGCTTCGCCTCGTCCCGGTCCCCCAGCGACCAATCGGTCACCCCCGCGACAAAAAACACCAGCGCGCCCGGCCCCTCCTGCGGATAGCGTCCGAGGTCGTCGAGCCGCACCGGGCGCCCGCGCACGCCGAAGTCCGCGCAATCGGGGAACATGTTGGCCAGCGCGCTGTCCTCGGGCCGGTCGGAAAACAACCCGGCGCGCGACAATCGCCGCCATTCCTCCCGCCCCGCCACCTCGTCGCCCGACAACATGAGCGTGAGGGCAATGTTGAAAGCCGCCCACTGCGCACGCTCGCTGCGCGGCGGGGCCGACGCCGCCACCTCGTCGAAATTGCGCCGCGCTTCCGTCCAGTCGCCCGCCGCCAGCGCCTCCAGACCCGCGGCCAGCGGATCCGCCACCAAGGTCTCTTCGGCCGACAGCACGGTTTCGCGCAGTCCTTTGATCTGCTCGTGCTCGCTCGTCAGCACCAGCCAAGCCACCGCGGCCAACATGAACAGGGCGGCCGCCACGGAAATCAAAGCCGCGTAAAGTTTCGTCCGTTTCGTCTCGACCTTGACCACCTCGCGCCGCGCCCCCGCCGGGCGCCCCGCCTGCTCGAGCACCTTGGCGTGCGCGAACTCGAGATGCTCGATCAGCTCGGCGTAGGACCCGTAGCGGTCGGCCGGATTTTTCTCCAGCATGCGGTTGATCACGTAGGCCGTCTCCGGCGCCACATCCGGCGCAAACGCCTCGAGGCTCACCGGCTGGCTTTTGATCTGCTTGAGCGCGACCAAGCTCGCGCTCTCCGCCTCGAACGGCGGACGCCCCGCGATGGCGTGGAAGAGCGTGCCGCCCAGGCTGTAGATGTCGCTGCGGAAGTCCTCCGGTTCGTAATTGAGCCGCTCCGGCGCGATGTAATACGGCGTCCCCCAGATCTCCCCGCGCGCCTCAGCCTCCTCCTCAAGCACCCGCGCCAAACCGAAATCCACGATCTTCGTCGTGCGCGCGTCGGCGAAGAGAATGTTGCCGGGCTTCACGTCGCGGTGGATCAATCCCCGCTCCGCCGCCGCCTCGAGCCCCTGCGCGATCTGCACGCCGATCTCCAAGACCTGCGCCTCGGAGACACGGGTCTGGATGGACATCAAATCGTCAAGCGATCCCTTCTCGACCAGTTCCATCGCCAGATAAAATTGCCCGTCCGCCTCGCCGAACGAATAGACACGCACCACATGCGGATGATTCACCGAGGCCGTGACCCGCGCTTCCTGCTCCAACTTGGCCCGCTCATCCTCGCGCGCGCTCATTTCACGCCGCAGGACCTTCAGCGCCACCATGCGCCCGAGCGTGTGGTCGTAGGCCTTGAAGACCGACCCCATACCGCCCTCGCCGATCAACTCGACCAGCTCGAAGTTGTTGAAGATCCGCCGCGCCCGCATGCCCTCGCCGCAGTGGGGACAATAAATCTGGGCGAACGGCAATTCACCGGACACATCGATGGCCCCGCCGCAGGAAGGGCAGGTCTCGATGATGCAGGGGGAGGACTCGTCGTCCACGCAGCAAACCTTGCGTGACACGGCCGGAACGTCCAGCGTTTCCGCCGACCGCCATGAACGAACCGCTCCGCCGCACCGCCGAACTTCGCGCCACGCGCCTCGACCGCTGGCTGGCCGAACAATGGCCGGACTTCAGTCGCGCCCGCTGGCAGAAAGCGCTGGCCGCCGGGCTCGTCAAAATCAACAGCCTCCCCGCGCGCGCCTCCGACGCCCTCCGCCCCGGCGATGTCGTCGAGGCCGCACCGCCGCCGCCCGCCGCACCGCCAGTGCACACCGCGCCCGAGAATATCCCGCTCCACATCATCTACGAGGACGAGCACCTGCTCTGCCTCGACAAACCCCCCGGCCTCGTCGTCCACCCCGCCGCCGGCCATTGGCAGGGCACCCTCGTTAACGCTGTCCTCCATCACTGCGACGCCGTCTCCTCCGGCGGACACCCCCTGCGTCCGGGCATCGTTCACCGCCTCGACAAGGACACCAGCGGCTGCATCCTCGTGGCCAAATCCGACGCCGCCCACGCCGACCTGGCCGCGCAATTTGCCGACCGTAGCGCGCGAAAAACCTACCTCGCCATCGTACGCGGCCGGCCCCGCGCGACCGCCGGTTCCATCGCCGGCGCCATCGCCCGTCACCCCGTCCACCGCCAGCGCATGAGCGTCAGCCAACGCCCCGGTGCACGCCCCGCCGAAACCGCGTGGCGCGTGCTGTCCACCGTCGGCAACCTCTCGCTCCTCGAATGCCGCCCGAAAACCGGCCGCACCCACCAGATCCGCGTGCACCTCAAACACCTCGGACACCCCATCGCCGGCGACCGCACTTACGGCGGCGGCGCCGACTTCCCCCGCCAACTCCTCCATGCGTGGAAAATTGCCGTCCGCCATCCTGCTGACGGTCGTCCGCTCGAATTCGAGGCCCCCGTGCCGCCAGACTTCCCACTCCGCCCGTGAGACTCCACTCCGATCCTTCTCACCGGGGACTCACCACGCGCCCTTCCGCGCCCGGGCACCATTGACAACCTACCGTCGCGGACGCCGCTCCGCCAAACGCTCGAGCGCCTTGCGCTCATGGCGGCTCAAGCCCTCGATGCCGCCCTCCTCCATGACGCGCCGCAGAAGTTCGTCTTCATCAGCCGCCCGCTCCGCCTCGTTTGTCGGCCTCCGGCGCCGCGGCGGCGCCACCGGCAACCACCAGCGCGTCAGCGCGGCCCCCGCGAGCGCGCCGCCCAAATGCGCGAGATGCCCGATCTGCGGGAGGATGCCCAGCACCGCACAAAGCAACGACACAACAATGAGCCCCCACCCGAGCGTCCTCGCCTTCATGCTGACCGGAAGAATGAAAAACAGCAGCGCGCGCAGAGGCGCTTCCGGACACGCCGTGGTAAAAGACAAGAGCACCCCGCACACCGCCCCGGACGCGCCGATCAATTCGGACGTCGGCGCCGAAAAAGCCGTCTGCAACAAACCGCCGGCCACGCCGGAGACAAAATACAGCACGGCATAACGCACCCGCCCGAGCATCAACTCGACCTCCGGACCGATGAACCACAGGGCGAGCACATTAACCGCCAGATGCAGGAGGTTGCCATGCAGGAACAAATGCGTGACCAACGTCCACCACATCCCCTCCTGCAACGCGCGCCCGCTCAGGGCCCAGCGCGACAAGTCCGCCGGACCCTCGCGCCCCAGCAGCGCGACCTCCAGCGCGTAAACCGCCACCGCCAAGGCGGCCAGTGACACCGTGACCGGAGCCACTTGAAATTTTTCCCGCAAGCCTTCCACCGCCGCATCCTACCAACGACCCGCCGCGCCGGCAACGCGCGCTTCCCGCTTTGCAACCGCCGACCGCCCGCTAGCATGCAAATTTCCATGCCGCGCTGCCTCCGCCCTTGCCTTATCGCGCTCGCGACCGTGCTCGTTATCGTGGCCGCCGCCGTTCTCGCCTTCAATCTCCACCTGCAATCGCCCGCCATGCAGAAAGAACTGCAACAGGGCGCGATGGAAACCGTCGGCTTGCCCCTCAGCATCCGCAGCGTGATCTACACGCCATGGGACGGCATCCGCTTGCGCGGACTCGTCGTGCCAGACATGGAAAATGCCGGCGTCAACTTCCTCGAAGCCTCCGAATTCCAGATTGTCTTCCGCCTCCTCCCGCTCCTGCAGCGCGAATTCGTCGTCAGCCGCCTCTCGCTCAAAGAAGCTGTCCTCACTTGGCGGCAAACCGCCGATGGGCAATGGCGCGTGCCGCGTCGACCCGAGGAAGCCGTCTCCCGCCCCGCCGGCACCCCCGCGCTTCCCGCCCCGGACGAAGTCGCGTCCGCCGACCAACCGCCCGCCGCGACCAAGCCCGCCTTCGGCGTCCGCATCGAAGGCATGGACGTCCGCCGCTCGCGCGTCCTTTTCGAAAACCGCGACGCTTGGCCTCTGCTCGATGCGGACGGCATCACCGTGCGCGCCAGCCTCACGCCAGACGGCGACGCCCGCGGCGAAGCCAAGGTGCCCGAGGCCGTCCTTGCCGGACTCGTCGTGGCCCGCGACTTGAAAAGCCCGTTCACCTTGGAAAACGGGATCCTCACCCTGCCGGAAATCCGCGGCGAAGTCTCCGGCGGACAACTCTCCGGCCGCGGTTCCATCGCCACGCGCAACGACGGCTCGCCCTACGACTGGAATCTCCAACTCGAGGGCTTCCGCCTCGAGGATCTCCGCCTCCCTGCTGCCTTCGGCGGCACCAAATTCGAAGGACTGCTCGGCGGCCAAATCGAGATCACAGGCCGCAACGCCCCGCAACGCCAAGTCCGCGGCTCCGGCCACCTCGAAGTGCGCGACGGCAAACTCGTGCCGCCGCCGCATCTTCAGGAACTCGGCCGCGCCCTCGATATCCGCGAACTGCGCTCGACCAAACTGCAAGCAGCCCGCACCGATCTCCGCATCGAGGACGACTTCATCCACATCGAACCCCTCTGGCTGCAGGCCGAAAATCTCGCCGTCGAACTGCGCGGCACCATCACCCGCGGCGGCAAACTCGACCTCAAGGGCCGCTTGCTGCTCGCCCCCAAAACCGCCAAACGCCTCGCCTCCCGCACTGGACGCGAATGGCCGGCCGCCGGCGACGGAGCCCTGCCCGACTACCGCGCCATGACTTTCAAAGTCACCGGCACCCTCGACAATCCCGACAGCAACTTCACCTCGCGCCTCCTCGGCGGCGGCACCGGCGGCAAACTCGGCGAGATATTCCTCAATTTCCTCGGCGCTCCCTGACCCCATGCGCGTCATCGCCGGAACCGCGGGCGGTCTGCGCCTCGACTGCCCGGACGGCATCGCCCGTCCGATGATGGACCGCGTGCGCGGCGCCGTCTTCTCCAGCCTCGGCGAAGTTGTCCCGGGCGCGCGCGCCCTCGATCTGTTCGCCGGCAGCGGCGCCATCGGTATCGAAGCGCTCAGTCGCGGGGCGGCTTCGTGCGTGTTCGTCGACCAGAACCGCAAAGCCGCCGGCATCATCCGCGCCAACCTCGCGCACGCCCGCTTGCCCGGCACCGTGCGCGGACAAGACGTGGCCGCTTTCGTCGCGCGGGCCGATCCCGCGTCGTTCGATCTCGTCTTCGCCGACCCTCCCTTCGCCCTCGATCCCGCGGCCCCCGCTCATCCCGCCACCCTGCTCGCCGGCCATCATCTCGCCCGCTGCGTTGCGCCGGACGGGCTTTTCGTCATCGAGTTGCCCGCCCGACCACCCGAGGGCAACGCGTCTTGGGCATTGCTCCACCACCGCCGTTACGGGCAGGCTTGGGTTGCCTTCTACCGGCGAACGCCCGACGCATGACGCGCCTGCTCTACACGCTCCTTTTCCCCCTCGCCTTCCTCGCCATCCTCCCGCGCTACCTCGCGCGCATGGTCAGACGCGGCGGCTTCCGGCGGGACTTCGGGCAGCGCTTCGGGCGCTACGACCCGGACCTGCGTGAGCGCTTCCGCCACGGCGAGTGGTTCTGGGTCCACGCCGTCAGCGTCGGCGAACTCCTCATCGCCCTCAAACTCCTCGCCGAACTCCACCGACGCCACCCCGCCTGGCGGTTCGTCGTCTCCAGCAC
This sequence comes from Chthoniobacterales bacterium, assembly GCA_040880825.1. Taxonomy (GTDB): domain Bacteria; phylum Verrucomicrobiota; class Verrucomicrobiia; order Chthoniobacterales; family JACTMZ01; genus JACTMZ01. The sequence continues at coordinate 5,167 of JBBEEK010000187.1, read as the reverse complement.
CACTTCGACGGCCCACGACCTCGCCCGGCAAAAGCAGCAGGACTGGTGGGTCCCCGTCTACACCCCGGTCGACTTCGGTCCCGTCGTCCGCCACGCCTTCGCCGCCGTGCGCCCGCGCGCTGTCATCCTCACCGAAAGCGAAATGTGGCCCGCCTTCATCTGGTCCGCCGCGGCGCGCGACCTCCCCGTCCTCCTCATCAACGCCCGCGTCTCGCCGCGCTCGGCGCGGCGCTACCACCGCTTCGCCCCGTTACTCCGCACCGTGACACGCCACCTCGCCGGGGTCGGACTGCAGGAATCCGCGCATGCCGGACTGTGGTCGCACCTCGGTGTGGCGCGCGAACACCTGCACCTCACCGGCAGCGTCAAATACGACCCCGATGCCGCGGAGGGAGCGACGCGCGATTTCCGGCCGGTGCTCGATGCTTTCGGTTTCGCCCCGGGCGATCCCGTCCTGCTGGCCGGGAGCACCCACCACGGCGAAGAGGAAATCCTCGCCCGCGCCCTCGCCGAACTGCGCGGCGAATTCCCCGCCGCACGCCTCGTCATCGCCCCGCGGCACGTCGAACGCACGGCCGACATCGTCGCGCGCTTGACCGAAACCGGCCTGCGCATCGCGCGCCGCACCGCGCCGCCGGACGGACCCGCTCCCGACATCCTTCTGCTCGATACCACCGGCGAACTCCGCGACTGGTATGCCTGCGCGGACATCGTCTTCATCGGCAAAAGCCTGACCGGCCACGGCGGACAAAACCCCGCTGAAGCCATCCTCGCGGGACGGCCCGTGTTGTTCGGACCGCACATGGAAAACTTCGCCACCCTGCGCGATGCGCTGCTTGCCGACGGCGGGGCTGTCGAAGTGCACGCCGCCGCCTCGCTGGCCGCCGCCGCCGCGGACCTCCTGCGCGCTCCCGCCCGCTGCGCGGATATGGCGCGCCATGCCGCCGACACTCTCCGCCCCCACCAAGGGGCCACCGTCCGCACGGCCGACCTCGTCGACAAATTGTGCCATGACTCCCCCGCCCGCGCGGTGTAGTTTGGCCGCTTGTCCCGCATGAAGGCCAAACCATTCAAAATCGGTCCCGTCACCGTCGGCGGCCGCCAACTTCTGCTCATCCTCGGCCCTTGTGTGTTGGAGGACGCCAAGTCCGCCCGCCGCACCGCCGCGCGCCTTGTGGCCATGACCCGCCGACTCAAGTTGCCCTTCATTTTCAAAGCCTCCTGCGACAAAGCCAACCGCACCTCCGGCCGCTCTTTCCGCGGGCCCGGACTGGCCGATGGCTGCCGCATCCTCGCCGACCTGCGCGAAGAGTTCGGGGTGCCCGTCACCACCGACGTGCACTCGCCCGCCGATGTCGAGATGGCCGCACCCCATGTCGACCTCCTCCAGATCCCCGCGTTCCTCTGCCGCCAGACCGACCTCATCGCCGCCGCCGGCGCCAGCGGCTGCCCGGTCAACGTCAAGAAAGGACAATTCCTCTCGCCGTGGGAAGTCGCGCCCATCGCGCAGAAATTGCGCGCCGCCGGTTGCCGGAAGTTTCTCTTCACCGAACGCGGCACGACCTTCGGCTACAACAATCTGGTGGCCGACATGCGCTCCATCCCGTGGATGCGCGAACAGGGATTCCACGTCGTCTTCGACGCCACCCACTCCGTGCAACGCCCCGGGGGTGGCGGCGACCGCACCACCGGCGACGGTGAACTCGCGCCCGTTCTCGCCGCGGCCGCCGTGGCCGCCGGAGCCGACGGCATTTTCCTCGAGACCCACCACAACCCGGCCCGGGCCCCGTCCGACGGCCCCAACCAAATACCGCTTGCCCGTTTGCCCGCCGTTCTGCGCAAACTATCAGCCATCCGTCATGCGCTGTAGTCTCTTTCTCGCCATCCTGCTTCTCGCCGCCGCACCCGCGACCGCGGAGGAAAAGCCGGAAAAAGTCGAAAAAACAGACCAAAAGGCCGCCGCCCCCGTCTCCACCGAAATCGAAATCCCCGTGGCCATCGGCCAGAGCGTTCGCGGCATCCGCATGCCCCACTACGAAAAAGGCAGCAACAAACTCAGCCTGCGTCTCAACGCCGAGTCCGCCGAACGCGCCAGCGAAAAAAAATTCACCTTCAAAGGACTGCGCATCGAACTCTTCGACGAATCGGCCGACAAACCCTCGATGGAAGTTATTCTCAAAGACGCCGTCTTCGACCGCGACACCAGCGTCCTGACCAGCCTCAACCACGCCGTTATCAAGGGGGAGACCTTTGAAATTACCGGGCGCACCCTGGAATTTGATTCCAATACCCGCGCCAGCCGGTTACTTGGACCGGTGTTCATGACCATCACGCAGTTGGAGGAAAAGGGCCCATGATGAGGTTGCTCCGGATTTTGTTGTTGCTCGCCGTCGGCGGCGCTCTCGCGGACACCCGCGCCCAAGAACTGCGCACCGATGCCCCGGAGGCCGGCCGCCAGGACCCCCTCGGCTTCGGCCTGCTCACCAAGGACCGCCCCAAAGGCAGCAAAACCGAGATCTCCGCGCAAAAAGAAGCCACGTTTAATGACACGGACAGCCGCGCCACCTTCGTCGGCGACGTCCGCGTCAAAGACGCCGCCTTCATGCTCAGTGCCGACCGGCTCACCGTCTTCCTCGACAAAAACCGCTCCGGCATCGACCGCGCCGTGGCCGACGGCAATGTTGTCATCGTCCAGCAAACCGACGGCAAAGAAGAAGGCGCCATCGGCCGCGCCCGCCGCGCCGAATACATCCCCTCGACCGGCGTCGTCACCCTCATCGGTTGGCCCGAAGTGCAACAAGGCATCAATCGCCACATCGCGGCCACCGAGTCCACCCGCATGATTCTCAACCGCGACGGCCGCGCCACCACCGAAGGCGCCAGTCGCACCGTCATCACCGACACCGAAGGCATGTCCGCACGCCCATGACCGCGGCCGCCGACCCAGCCACGGAAACCGCCTCGCGCCTGCACCACAAAGGTGACGGCCCGCTCCTGCAGACCGACAAATTGGTCAAAATCTACGGCGGCCGCGCCGTGGTCAACGGCGTCGATATCAACGTCAAACGCGGCGAAATCGTCGGCCTGCTCGGGCCCAACGGGGCCGGCAAGACCACCAGCTTCTACATGATCGTCGGCCTCGTCCGGCCCAACTCCGGACGCGTCTTTTTCGACGGAAAAGACGTGACCCGCATGCCCATGTTCAAGCGCGCCCGGGCCGGCATGGGCTACCTCCCGCAGGAGGAATCCATCTTCCGCAAACTCACCGTCGAACAAAACATCATGGCCATCCTCGAGACGACGAAGATGTCCAAAGCCCAGCGCAAAGCCCGCTGCGAGGAACTTCTCCACCAGTTCGGCATCGAGCACATCGCCAAGAACGAAGCCCTCACCCTCAGCGGCGGTGAAAAACGCCGCCTGACCATCGCCCGTTCGCTCGTCACCAGCCCCTCGCTCCTCATGCTCGACGAACCCTTCAGCGGCGTCGACCCCATCGCTGTCTTCGACGTGCAGCAGATCATCATCAACCTGCGCGAAGCCGGCCTCGCCATCCTCATCACCGACCACAACGTGCGCGAAACCCTCTCCATCGTCGATCGCGCCTACCTCATTTTCGAGGGACGCGTCGAAAGCGAGGGCTCCAAAGACTTCCTCCTCAACGACCCCGTCAGCCGCAAGCTGTATCTCGGCGAGAGCTTCCAAATGTAAACCCGCCGTGGCCGCCGCCCAGAAAGTCCACCCCCCCAGCGTCGGACGCTTCTTCGAAGCGTACGCCGACAGCCTCGGACTCGATCTTCTGGCCGGCGAAAAAGGCCTCGACCGCCTCATCCGCGAACCGACCGTCAACCGCCCCGGTCTCGCCCTCTCCGGATTCTACAACTACTTCGCCCCGAAACGCGTTCAAGTCTTCGGCAGCGCCGAACTCAGCTACCTCCAAAGCCTCCCCGCCGCCGAACGCGGACCACGCCTGCGCCGCTTCTTCGGCTGCACCATCCCCTGCATCGTCGTGGCCCGCCAAGCCAAAGTGCCCCCGCTCGTCATCAAGTTTGCCAACGAAACCGGCGTGCCCGTCTTCCGCACACCGATGATCACCATGAAGTTCATCAACGCCGCAACCATCGCCCTCGAACTCGAGTTTGCCGCCCGCCGCAGCGAGCACGGCAGCATGGTCGATATCCTCGGCGTCGGCACCCTCATCCGCGGCGCCAGCGGCATCGGCAAAAGCGAGTGCGTCCTCAGCCTCCTCGAGCGCGGCTACAGCCTGGTCAGCGACGACATCACCCGCTTCCGCGCCGTCGAAAACCGCGAACTCATCGGCTCGTCGGCCGACCTGACCCGCTTCCACATGGAAGTCCGCGGTATCGGTATCATCAACGTCGCCGCCATCTTCGGCGTCCGCAGCATCCGCACGGAAAAGTCCCTCGACCTCGTCGTCACCCTCAAGGACTGGCGCGAAATGGACGATATCGACCGCCACGGCCTCGTGCGGCAGTCCTACAAGATCCTTGGCATCTCCGTGCCTCATGTTATTATCCCTGTTCGTATGGGCCGCGACCTCGGCCATCTGGTCGAAGTCGCCGCTCTCGACCACAAGCTCAAGTCCCACGGAATGAACAGCGCTCTGGAATTCAACGAGCGGCTGATTAAACTGATGGAGAACACCAAATAAGACACATGGGGATCCTCGCCAAAAAGACTTCCGCGCCGGGCCAACGCATGTCCCGCGAGTTGGTCATCCTCAACCGCTACGGCCTGCACGCCCGCCCCGCCGCCCTTTTTGTCAAAACCTCCAACCGCTTCAAAGCCGAAATCTGGGTCGAGAAGGACGGCGAGGAAGTCAACGGCAAGTCCATCATGGGCCTCATGATGCTCGCCGCCGGCCACGGCTCGAAAATCATCGTCTCCGCCTCCGGTTCCGATGCCGAAAAATTTCTCAAGGAAATCGAGGACCTCGTGGCCAGCCGCTTCAACGAGGATTGAGCTGGTCCCCTGCAGCCGCAGGGGCGGTTGACAGATCATGGAAGACGGAAGCGCACTTGCCTTCCAGCCCACCCTCTGCTGAGCGAGTCCGCGCGTAGCCCAGGGAGCACGGTCGCCTCTCCCAGCCGTAGGCTCTCCAAGCTGGAGGCCTCGCCCGTCACGATCAGACATCACAGGCGGAAGGCCT
>JBBEEK010000186.1:0-1663 GCA_040880825.1 Chthoniobacterales bacterium | reverse complement strand
CCATCACCTCGCTGCAGGCCGTGTATGTGCCGGCGGACGATTTGACCGATCCCGCACCGGCCACGACGTTCGCGCACTTGGATTCGACCATCGTGCTCGAGCGTTCCATCGCCGAGCTGGGTATTTATCCTGCGGTCGATCCGCTCGCTTCGACCTCCAAGGCGCTCGCGCCCGAGATCGTCGGCCAAGAGCATTACGATGTGGCCCGCGGCGTGCAGCGTGTGCTGCAGCGCTACAAGGACTTGCAGGACATCATCGCCATTCTCGGCATGGATGAACTCAGCCCTGACGACAAACAGACCGTCTACCGCGCCCGCAAAATCCAGCGTTTCCTCAGCCAGCCCTTCCACGTGGCCGAGATCTTCACCGGAACGAAGGGTGAGTATGTCAAAACCGAGGACACCGTCCGCGGTTTCAAAGAAATCCTCGAAGGCAAATACGACGACGTGCCCGAGCAGAACTTCTACATGAAGGGCAGCCTCGATACCGTCTCGCGTTAAACGTGGCCACCAAGCTCCATTTCGAAATCGTTTCACCGGCCGGCGTCGCCCGTTCGGGTGAGGTCGACATGGTGGTCTTGCCCACGACATCGGGCGAAATCGGCGTCCTGCCCAATCACGAGCCGATCATGACCATGCTCGAGCCCGGCGAGTTGTCCGTCGTGCACGAAGGCAAAACCACCTACGCCGCCATCGGCGATGGCTTTGCCCAGATCACACCCGGCCGGCTTTCCATTCTGACCGATATGGTGGCCGGCGAAGGCGAGATCGACGAAGACGCCGTGGCCAAAGCCATCGAACGCGCCCAGACCGCCCTGGCCAACAGCGCGAACATGAGCGATGAGGATGCCACTGCGATGGAAGCAGGATTGAAGCGCAACCTCGCCATGCTCGGGGTGAAGCGCCGCCGGCGTTCGGTCTGATTTTTTTGAACATATCACCGGAGCGCGTGGGCGCTCGGGGAAGATCCCGCCGAGGCGGGACCCGCAGGGCGACATGAGCGGGAGCGAAGGAGTCAACGTAACGAAGGTGACGAAAGGGGGATAGGGGGCGTGGCATCGGCATCTTGCCGATCATGTCTTGTCGTCATCGGCAAGATGCCGATGCTACCTTTCCGGAAACCATCCGTGTTATTTGCATAAGGGCCGTGTCGCCAAGCCTCCGCTGTGTGATTTGCCGACGGGCCGTCTCCACTTCGCTCCGGCTGTGGTTAAAATCTTCTGTCAAAGACCGCAACCGACCTTCGGTCGCAGCAACATTACTCAGCTTTCAAGTTGCAAGTCTCATCCCTCGCTGCGTCCCCTCAGGTTTCCGCCCTGGATGCGAGAGGGAATCGGAGGGACGATCGAAGCGCCAGAATGACTAACCCGCATATTGCAGGCATAAAATATGCGCCGCGTCCAAGTTCGTTCTACCAAATAACTTCGCGCGGCCGACCGGGAAAAATGGAAAAGCCAAAGTGGTTTTCCATTTGTCCGACGGGGCTAACCCCGGCGCGGCCTGTTGACAACAGGCCGTATCGGCCCTTCGGGCGAATATCCCATGCCAAGCATGAAATATCCGGGCTAAAAAACATGACTGGCCCCGTGCGAAGCACGTTGGCTTGGTTGCGTCAGGCCCGCTTGCGACGCCGGAGTATCTGCCAGCCTGCACAGGCGATACCC
>JBBEEK010000185.1:0-1696 GCA_040880825.1 Chthoniobacterales bacterium | reverse complement strand
CCGTCCTCTCCAAGCCGTAGGCTCTACGAGCCGGAGGACCCGGCCGCCGCTTCTGCCTGGTTCCATACGGCGTCAATCACATCATCCCGACACGATCACGTTTGACCGTCGTCCCCTCCCTCCCTACCGCTTGGCCCGCGGATGAAACTGACGGTGCGCCTGGTGCAGGCCGCGCGTGTCGACATGCGTGTAAACCTGCGTCGTCGAAATATCTGCGTGGCCCAGCATCTCCTGGATGATGCGCAAATCGGCCCCGCCCTGCAGCAAGTGCGTGGCAAAGGAATGCCGCAGCATATGCGGATGCACGTCTTTTTGCAGCCCCGCCCGCTTGGCCAGCTCGCCGATCAATTGCCAGATGCGCTGGTTGGTCAGCTTGCGTCCGCGCACTGACAAAAATATTTCCCCGCCAGTCTTCGGACCGAGCAACTCCGGCCGCCCCGCCTCCAGATACCGCGCGAGCGCCTTGCGCGCCCCCGCCCCCACCGGCACCAGACGCTGCTTGTTGCCCTTGCCCACGACACGAATGAAACCTTTGTCGAGATCGAGATTCTCCAGACGTGCCCCGCACAACTCCCCGACCCGCAGGCCACTGGCATAGAGCAGTTCGACGATGGCGCGGTCGCGGATCTCCCGCGGCGTTTTGCCGCCGGCCGCCGCCAACAACTTCGCGATCTCCGGCGCCGACAACGTCTCCGGCAAATACCGTTCGATCTTCGGCACCCCGAGAAATTCCGTCGGATCGCGCCCGAGCATTTTGCGCTGCACGAGGAAGCGGAATAAAATACGCAGCGCCACCGCGTGCAGCCTGATCGTCGCCGCCGCCGCGCCGCCCTTTTTGCGCCAGCCGAGAAAATCCCCGATCTCTTCGGGCGTCACCGCCGCCCATTCCATCGTCCTCTTTTGCTCCACCGACCACTTGGTGAACAACTCGAGCGACGCGCGTGTGCTCAATTGGTAGTTGTCCGACAGCCCCCGCTCGGTCGCGAGATAGAGAATGAACTGGTCGATCTCCGCGTTCACGCCGCCCGCCGCCCCAGCAGCAAACGCTCGTACACCTCGCGGTATTTGGCCGCCGTCTGCGCAATGATCTCGGGTGGTAAATGCGGCGCCGGCTGGCCGGGTTTCCAGCCGGAGGCCGTCAGCCAGTCGCGCACGAATTGCTTGTCGAAACTCGGTGGATGCGTCCCCGGTTCCCACACGTCGGCCGGCCAGAACCGCGAAGAGTCCGGGGTCAGACACTCGTCGATCAAAAACAACTCCTCATCGCGCAGGCCGAATTTGAATTTTGTGTCGGCAATGATTACCCCCGCCCGCTCGGCCCGGGCCCGCCCGTGTTCATAGATTTCAAAACTCGCCGCCCGCACCGCATGCGCCACCTCGTCGCCGAGCAACCGCCGGCACTTGTCCCAGCCGATCAATTCCTCGCCGCCTTCCACCGTCTTGACCGCCGGGGTGAAAAGCGGCTCGGGCAACTTCGAGGCCTCACGCAACCCGCGCGGCAGCTCATGACCACCCGCCGTCCCGCGCTCGCGGTATTCGTCCCACGCCGCCCCCGCCAGATACCCGCGCACCACGCACGCCACCGGCAACGGTTGCGCCCGCCGGCAGAGCATGGCCCGCCCGCCCAACCCCGCCGCAAAGGCCCTCAACTCCTCCGGAAACGCCGCCGGGTCCGCCGTCAGAAAATGGTTCGGCA
>JBBEEK010000184.1:0-10604 GCA_040880825.1 Chthoniobacterales bacterium | reverse complement strand
CCGCGATACCCGCCGCTTCCTGCCCGCGGTGTTGCAGGGCGAAGAGCCCGAAGAAGGCGAGTTGTGCCGTCTCCTCGCCACTGGGCGAAGAAACGGCCACCACGCCGCATTCTTCGCGGGGTTTGTCCGATCGGGTAATGTGTGTCATAGTATGCCGGCGGATCGGAGGTTGGCCAAGATGCGCGGGGCTGCGGGCAGGGCAGCGGGGAAAAAGCGGCGGCCGGTCAACATCTCGTAAGTCTGCACGTAGCGGCGGGCGGTTTCCATCCGGACTTCCTCCGGCAGGGCCGGCGGGGGACCCTCGCCGCGCCAGCCGGCCGCGGCCAAGGTGCGGCGGACGATTTCTTTGTCCGCGCTTTCGGGTTCCTCGCCGGCCCGCAGGCGTTCGTCCGCCGTGGCGGCGATCCAGAAGCGCGAGGAATCGGGGGTGTGCACTTCGTCGATGAGGAGGAGTTGTCCGTCGCGGTCGAGACCGAATTCGTATTTGGTGTCGGCGAGGAGGAGGCCGACGCGTTCTGCAGTTTCCACCCCGCGGGCGAAGAGGCGGAGGGCGATGGTCTGCACGCGTTCCCACAGACCGGGCGCGACCAAGCCGCGCGCGGCGACCTCGGCGCAGGCCAACGGTTCGTCGTGGCCGCCGGGTCCGGCTTTGGTCGTCGGGGTGATCAAGGGCACGGGCAGGGCATCGTTTTTCTGCAGACCCTCGGGCAGGCGGTGTCCGTCGAGGAGGCGTTCGCCCTGGGCGTAGCGCATCCACAGCGAGGTCGGGGTCACGCCGGTGATGCGGCCGCGCACGATGACTTCAACCGGCAGGGGTTGGGCGGCGCGGGCGATGAGAACATTCGGGTCGGGCACGGAGAGCAGGTGGTTGGGCACGAGGTCGCGTGTTTGGTCGAACCACCAGGCAGAAAGCTCGTTCAGCACCTGTCCTTTGCCCGGGATGTCGGTGATGTGGCGATCGAAAGCGGAGAGGCGGTCGGTCGTGATGAAGAGCCGCCGGTCATCCGGCAAAGTGTAGCTCACGCGCACTTTGCCCGCGACGCGTCCAGGCAGCGGCAACTCGAGGTCGGTGAGGGTGTTGGTGGTGGGCGGATTCATGTTTGTCGCGCATGGGCCACGCCGCAGGCGAAGAGGGGCAGGGCGGAGTGATGTCCGGGTTCGGACACAATCGCCCGGCCTTGGCGCGCGGTGACGTGGTTCTCGGGATGCGGCATCATGCCGAGGATGAGTCCGGTCGCATCGCAGAGACCCGCGATGGCATCGATCGAGCCGTTAGGATTTTGCGGATAGCCTTCCGCTTCGTAGCGGAAGGCAACACAATCTTCCGCGCGCAAGCGGGCGAGGGTTTCCGGCCTGCAGGAGTAGCGGCCCTCGCCATGGGCCACCGGGCACTGCAGAGGTTCCGCGAGACCGCGCGTCCAGACGCAATGCTGAGAGGAAGGCTGCAGCACGACCCAGCGGCATTCGAAGTGCCCGCACGCGTTGGGTTGCAGCGCGCCCGGGAGCAAGCCGGCGCGCACCAGCATCTGGAAGCCATTGCAAATGCCGAGGACCGGCGTGCCGGCGGCGACTTTTTGCGCGAGCAGATCACCGAGCAGGCGCTCCGCCTCGAGAGCGAAGATGCGGCCGGAGCCGAGTGCATCGCCGTAGGAAAACCCGCCGGCAATAACGACAAGACGCGCTTTTTCCAGCTCCGCCCGTCGCTCCGGCAGGTCGAGGAGATCGAGGCAGACCGGGGCGGCGCCGGCTTGCTCGAGGGCGAAGGCGGCGTCTCCCTGGCGGTTGGTGCCGGGGGCAGTGAGGACGACGGCGGGCGGTTTCATGAGGCGGCGCCCCTCCAGGCGCGTTCGAGATCGTGGCCGGACCAGGTATTTGTTCCGCCTGGCGTGGCGATGCGCAGTTCGTAGTCGGAGACGACCCGACCGATGATCGCTGCCTCGCGGCCGAGGGCTTCGAGGATTTGCGGTGTATCTTCCGCGCGCGCTTCGAGGACGATGCGTCCGAGGGATTCGGCGAAGAGCGCGGTGCACTCATCCGCGTCGTCCAAACGGGCGTCGATACCGAGGTGTCCGCCTATGACCATTTCGGCCAGTGTCACGGCGAGACCGCCCTCGCTGACGTCGTGCGCGGCGGCCACGAGTCCTTCGTTCATTAGTTGGTGGATGCGGCGGTAGCGTTCCGGGGCCGACGGATCGGGTGCGGGCACGGTGCCGCCCTCGTGGCTGGTCACGAGGTCGAAATGACTGCCCCCGAATTCGCGCGCGGTGCAGCCGGTGAGAATGAGGACGTTGCCGGAGCCGCGCAGAGCGGTGCCGATGGCGCGGTCGGCCTGCGGCATATGGGCCAGGGCGGTGATGACCAGCGTCGGGGGAATGGAGCGGCGTTGGCCATCGGAGGCGACGTATTCGTTGTTGAGCGAATCCTTGCCGGAAACAAAGGGTGCGCCGTAAAGCCGGGCCGCTTGGCAACAACCGCGCACCGTGGCGGCGAGGTCGCCGAGGGTTTCCGGACGTCGCGGGTCGCCCCAGGAAAAATTGTCGAGCAGCGCCACCTGCGCGGGGTCGGCGCCGGCCGCGGTGACATTGCGGAGGGCTTCGTCGACGACGGCCCAAGCCATGCGTTCGGGATCGAGCAGCCCGTAGCGCGCGTTGACCCCGATGCCGAGGGCGAAGCCGGAGGGACGTTGCGGCGGAGCGATGACCGTGCCATCGGACGGACCCACTTGCCGCGCGCCCGCCATGGGGCGCACGACCGTGGCCCCGAGGACTTCGTGGTCGTAGCGGCGGATGATCGCTTCTTTTGAGGCGATGTTGGGATGGGCCAGCAGGGCCAACAAAGTCTTGGTGGCATCTGCCGCGCGGATCTGTGGATCGGGCCTGCGGTCGGGCGAGGGGAGAATGGCCACCAGATTTCTTTGCGGCCGTCCCCGGTGCAAAAATTCCATCGGGAGATCGACGACCGTCTTCTCGCCGTGACGGACGAACAAACGTCGATCGCCGGTGAATTTGCCGATGTCGCAAGCGGACAAGCCGAGATGACGGGCGCGGGCCAGCACGGCCTCCGTCTGGTCCGGTGCGACGGCCAGCACCATGCGCTCTTGTGCTTCGGACAACCACACTTCCCACGGCAGCAAGCCCGGGTATTTGCGGTCGACCGCGGTGAGGTCGACCGCCACGCCGGTGCTTTCGCCGAGTTCGCCCACAGCGGAGGAAAGTCCGCCCGCGCCGCAATCGGTGAGCGCGTGGACTAGTGGGTCCGGACGGTCGAGCAGATCGATCAGCAGGTCGGTGACGAGGCGTTCGATGATCGGATCGCCGATCTGCACGGAGGCTCCGGCCACCTCGCCAGTCGTGGCGTCCATCGTCATGGAAGAAAACGTCGCCCCGCGGATGCCGTCGCGCCCAGTCGCCCCTCCGACCACGACGATGCGGTCGCCGGGTTGCGGTCCGGTCAGTTTGTCATAACCCGCCATGACCTCGCCAACGCATCCGCAGAAGACGAGCGGGTTGGCCGTGTAACCGGCATCGTAAAGGACGGCGCCGGCCACGGTGGGGATGCCCATTTTGTTGCCGTAATCGGCCACGCCCTCGACCACGCCTTCCTCGATGACGGCCGGGTGCAGCACGCCTTCCGGCAGTTCACGGCGGTCGAGGTCGCGCGGGCCGAAGCAGAGGATGTCGGTCAGGGCGACGGGGCGCGCGGGTGCGGCAAGAATATCGCGGATGACCCCACCCACGCCGGTGTTGGCCCCGCCGAAGGGTTCGATCGCGCTGGGGTGGTTGTGGGTCTCGGCTTTGACGGCGAGCCGAAGACCGTCAGCGAAAGCCACGATGCCCGCATTGCCGTCGAAGGCGGAGATGACGAAAGGCGCAGCGATTTCTTTGGTGGTCTCGCGCAATTGACGCAGGAGCGGGGTGATTTCACCTTCGGCGGTTTCGATACGGGCGCCGAAGGTCTTGTGCGAGCAGTGATCGCTCCAGGTCTGCGCGATGGTTTCCAATTCGGCGTCAGTCGGGTCGCGTCCGGCCGCGGCGAACCATGCCGCCACGGCGGCCATTTCCTCCGGATCGAGGGCGAGGGCGCGCGACGCGTTGACGCCGGCGAGTTCGGCCTCGCCGAGTCCCCGCAGCGGCACGATCTCGACGGTGGAGGAATCTTCCACCGCGCCGTGGGCGAACCCCGGGGTCACGGCGCCGAACGACCAAGTTTCGATGACCGGGTTGCAGAGCAGGTTGTGGACGAGGACGCGGAGTTCCTTTTCCGGCAGTGCCGGTGCGCCGGTTATTTCGAAACGCGTGCCGGTGGCCGCTTCGATGCGCAATCCGTGCCGCGCGGCGCTCTCGGACAACTGCACGGCCACGCGGTCGGTCACCCCGGCGCGGCGCGCCACTTCGATGGTCAGGTGGTCCGGCTCGGCGGAGGTCTGCTCTCCGCCGTCGAGCTGTGCCTTTGGGCCCGGCGCGTCGTCGATGAGGAGCGGGACCAGTTGTCGCAGACTCGCGGCATCCGTGTCGCCGCGCAGGAAAAAGATTTCCGACGCGGTGATCGACACCTCCGGAAATCCGAGGAGACGCGCCTGCCGGGTGAGGGCGCGGTCGCGGTGCGGGCCGGCCGGTTTGATAACTTTGGCGACGTCAATCATGGGTGGCCAGATCCTGAACCGGTTCGCGGCGGCCGGGGACGGCCGCCCTCCAGGGACGGATTTCTGGAGGGCGAGCGTCCTCGCGAGCCGCGTGCGGACGGCTGGGGCCAGCCGTCCCTACCGGGGAGGGCGGAAAACCGGTGGGGATTTTGCGGTTGTGGTCACGCATGGGCGGCAAAGGAGGCGATGACGGCCGGCAGGAGTTCGTGCTCGGCGGCTTGGATGCGCGCTTGCAAGGTTTCCGCGGTGTCGTCTGGATGCACCGGCACTTCGCGTTGGGCGATAATTTCCCCGGTATCCACGCCATCGTCGACGTAGTGGACCGTGCAACCCGTGACCGTGTCTCCGGCCGCCAAGGCCTGCGCGGCGGCGTTGGCGCCGCGGTGCTTTGGCAGGAGCGACGGGTGGATGTTGAGGATGCGGCGCGGGTAGGCGGCGAGAAAAGCGGGACCGACGATGCGCATGAATCCGGCGAGCACGACCAAGTCTACGCGTTCTTCCTGCAGGATGCGGACAAACTTTTCTTCCGCCGCCGGATCAAGGATCCCACGCGGCACCGCGGGCACGATGCATTCGCTGCGCGTGCCGCGGCGGCGACCGAGTTCAAGGATGCGCGCGTCGGGGCGATCGGAAAGCACGGCGCAGAGTTCGGCCTGCAGGATTTTTTGATCGATGGCGCGGATGATGGCCTCGCAGTTCGATCCGCGGCCCGAGCCGAGCACGCCGAGGCGGAGAGGGGAGCCTTTGCTCATCGCGTCACGCCGATGTGCCGGGTCCGAGGGAAGAGTTTGCCTGCGGACTTGATGATGAAGGGGGCCGTGATGATTCTGGTTTCCGGCGCCGGCCGCCGTCCGGTCGTCCCGGCCATCAACCCAGTCGCGTCGCACCCGCAGGTCACCCGTGCCGTGCGATTACATCCAATCCCCATGCCCATGGGTGCTTAATGTGCGCGAAGCAAGGGTGCGGATTCAAACAATGACTACCAGACGTGCCCGCGCTCTTTGAACGGCACAATCATCACGTGGTCAATAGTTTGCCGTGGCCGGCGGCACCTGTGTGACGAAATTGGCACAAACCGCCGTCCTTCAACCCCGGACCGGCGGCGCGGTGTGGCGGATATCTTCGGCCGAAGTGATGAAGACGGCATCTTCCGCGATGTTGGTCGCGTGGTCGCCGACGCGCTCGATGTTGCGCGCGATGAGGACGAGATCGAGGTATGCGCCGATGTGCTCCGGATCGGCCGCCATGCGTGCGGTCAACCGTTCGATGACTGCGTGGTGCTGCGCGTCGAGTTCACGGTCGCGCGCTTTGAGTCCGCGGGCCAGCGCCTCGTCGCGGTCGGCGAAGCTGCGCAAGCTGTCGCGGAAAATGCCCTCCGCCAGCCGGAACATCGGTTGCAGTTCCGCGGTTTCCGGCAGCAGGGATGATTCGTTGATGCGCTGCGCGCGCCGCGCAATGCTCACGGCTTGGTCGGCCACGCGCTCGAGGTTGTTGCCGACCTTCATGGCTGCGACCACCTCGCGGAGGTCGTTGGCCAGCGGCTGGAAACGAACGAGGACCGAAACCCCTTCTTCATCGACCGATTTTTCCAGCGCGTCGATTTCGTCGTCGTCGGTGATGACACTCGCGCAGGCGTCGAAATCCCGGGCGAAAAGCCCCGCGGCGGCTGCGGCCAGGATGCGCTCGGTCAGCGAAGCCATCATCAGCACGCTGTCCCGCAGCGAACGCAGGGAGTCTTCGAAGCTCTCCAGTGTGTGTTTTGATGATTGGTCACTCATAGACTGCAACTCTCCCCTATCATTACGGTCTCCCCAGCCGCGGAAGCAAGCCGCTGGCAGATGACTGATGTTGTGACAATATTGTCACAACATCCTTTTTCGCCGTAGGAATTGCACCTGTCAGTGTTTCAGGCGATTGGTTCGCAGCATGCTGAAAAACTTCCTACTACTGGCCGCCGTCTCGGCGGGTTTGCTGCCTGGCCCCGTGGCCGGGCAACAACTTTCGGGCGCTGGCGCCACCTTTCCCGCGCCGCTCTACCAGCGCTGGGCGGTGGAATACAACCAGCAGGTGCCCGCCATCCGGGTCAATTACCAGTCCGTCGGCAGCGGGGCCGGGGTGAAAAATTTCCTGCAGGGCGTGGTTGATTTCGGCGCGAGCGATGCGGCCATGACCGATGCGGAAATAGCCAAGTCGCCCCGCGGGGCCGTGCTTATTCCGGCCGCGGCGGGCAGCGTGGTCCTGGCTTACAACCTGGAAAATGTTCCCGCCCTCAAACTGACCCGCGCCGCCTTGGCCGGCATCTTCCTCGGCACCATCACCAAGTGGAACGACCCCGCTCTCGTCGCCGCGAATCCCGGTATTCCACTGCCCGCCCAGTCGATCAATGTGGCCTACCGTTCGGACGGCAGCGGCACGACCTTTGTTTTCACGCAGCATCTCGCGGCGATCAGTCCGGCCTTCGACGAGGAGGTCGGCTTCGACAAATCGGTGACCTTTCCGGTCGGCGTGGGTGGCAAGGGCAACGAAGGCGTGACCGCGCTGGTCAAGCAGACGCCCGGCACGATCGGCTACGTCGAGTTCGGCTATGCCGAGCAGAACAAACTTCCGGTCGCTTCGCTGGAAAATAAATCGGGTAACTTTATTGTGCCCACACCGGAAAGCGGCGCGGCCGCGCTGGCCTCCGTCACCTGGCCGGAAAACCTCCGCGTCTGGCCGGTCGATCCGGAAGCGCCCGACGCTTATCCGATCACCACGTTCACCTGGTTGCTGCTTTATAAAAAGTATGACGATGCGGCGAAGCTCAAGGCGCTGAAAGATTTTGTGACCTACGGACTGACCGAAGGCCAGTCCTTCGCCATCGCGCTCGGCTACATTCCGCTGCCCGAGGCCGTCGTGGCCCGGGCCAACGCGGCTTTGTCGTCCGTCGAGTAACTCCCGCCTTTCGTCCCTCCCATGGCGACCGAAACACCCAGCACCGGTCGGCGGGCGGGGTCCGTGGGGCGCTGGCGTCCGGATTTTTTCCGCTGGTTCACCGGCCTGGCCGCGGTCGCTTCGGTTTTGGTCCTCGGTTGGATTTTCTGGGAGGTCTTCCGGGAGGCCAAGCCCGCTTTGGAAAAGTTCGGCCTCGGTTTCCTGACCGGTGGGCAATGGCAACCGAACCGTGAACGCTACGGCGTGCTGCCTTTTCTGGTCGGCACCGGCGCCACGGCAGGCATCGCGCTGCTCATCGCCTTCCCACCCGGGTTGGCCATCGCGATTTTTCTGAGCGAAGATTTTCTCCCGCGGCCAGCCCGCCAATTCGTGCGCTTCGTCGTCGAATTGCTCGCGGCCATTCCCAGCGTGGTCTACGGGCTCTGGGGTATTGTCGTCGTCATCCCGATCGTCCAGGCCGTCGGAACTTGGACCTCGGAACGCTTCGGTCACATCCCGTTGCTCTCCGGACCGGCCTACGGCAACTCGCTCCTCACCGCCGGTCTGGTGCTCGCGCTCATGGTGCTGCCGACCATCACGGCCATCTCGCGAAGTTCGCTCGTCGCCGTGCCGCACACTTTGCGCGAGGGGGCCTATGCGCTCGGCGCGACGCGCTGGGAGGCGATCTTTGGGGTGATCTTGCCGACGGCCGCGCCGGGTGTTGTCGCCGCGACCATCCTCGCCCTCGGCCGCGCCATGGGCGAGACGATGGCGGTAGCCATGCTCATCGGCAACAGCTCGCGACTGTCCTGGTCCCTCTTCGCGCCTTCCGGCACGCTGGCCAGCCTGCTGGCCAACCAGTTCGGCGAGGCCGAAGGCCTGCAGGTGGCGGCCCTCATGTATGCCGCGCTCGTGCTGGTCGCGCTGACTCTCGCGGTCAACTTCGCCGGCGAAGTCGTGCTGCGTTACACCGAAAGGAGGACCGCGGGAATCCGCTGACGCCATGGACAATCCCGTCACGCACGCCGCCGGCTTCTTCGGCGACAACTCCGTCGAATCGACGAAAATGCTCGGCCGCTCGCTGGGCAACCGTCTCCTCACCGGTCTGTGCATCGCGCTGTCCTTCGCCGCGATGATCCCGCTCGCGTCGATTCTTTATCTCGTGGTGAAAAACGGGCTGCCGCTCCTCGGATGGTCGATCTTCACGCAACTGCCGCCCGCCGCCGGCATGACCGGCGGCGGCTTTGGCAATGCGGTCATCGGCACGCTCATCATGGTCGGGCTCGGTCTGGCCATATCCGCCCCGCTGGCGATTCTCGCCGCCCTCTACATCTGCGAATACGAACCGCACGGACGTCTGGCCACCGCCGTCCGCTTCACGGCCAAGATGCTGACCGGCATTCCGTCCATCATCTGCGGCGTCTTCGCCTTCGTCGCCGTCGTGCTCGTCACCGGGAAGTTTTCCGCCTGGGCCGGTGGGGTCGCGCTGGCCGTGCTCATGCTGCCGACCATTTTGCTCACCTCCGAGCAAGCCCTGCTCGGCGTGCAGCGCGCCTACCGCGAAGCGTCCTACGGGCTTGGCGCCACGCGTTTCCAGACGATTTTCCGTGTCGTCCTGCCCGAGGCCGTGCCGGCCATCATGACCGGCGTCATGCTCGCCGTGGCCCGGGCCGCCGGCGAGACGGCACCCCTGGTCTTCACCGCCCTTTTCAGCCAGTTCTGGATGTCCTCGCTGATGGAGCCGACCGCCTCGCTATCCGTGCTTATCTACAATTTTTCCACCATGCCCTTCGAACATCAGGTGAAAATGGCTTGGAGCGCCTCGCTCGTCTTGGTTTTGTTGGTCACCGCGACCAACATCACGGCCCAGTTGGTTTTCAGCAAAAAGCACTGAGATTCTTATGACCGACACCATGACTGCTGCCCCCCGACCCGCCGCTGTCGCGCCGATCGCCCCGGCCGAGGCCCCGGACCGCCGCACCATCATCTCGGTGCGGGATTTCAATTTCTTCTACGGCAACAAGCAGGCCCTCGAGGAGATCAAGATCGACATCCCCGAGAAGCAGGTCACCGCCTTCATCGGGCCGTCGGGCTGCGGCAAAACAACCCTCCTGCGCAACTTCAACCGCATGAACGAGCTGATCGACGGCGTGCGTCATACGGGCGACATCACGCTGGCCGGCCGCAGTCTCTGGGATCCCGCACTCGAGGTCATCACCCTGCGGCGCCTGGTCGGCATGGTCTTCCAGAAGTCGAACCCCTTCGCCAAATCCATCTACGAAAACATCGTCTACGGCCTGCGCATCGCCGGCGTGCGCGACCGCGCCACGCTCGACGAGACCGTGGAGCGCAGCCTGCGCGGCGCCGCCCTTTGGGACGAAGCCAAAGACCGCCTGCACGAGAGCGCCCTCGGGCTTTCCGGCGGACAAATGCAGCGCCTCTGCATCGCCCGCGCCATTGCCGTCCGCCCCAAAGTCCTGCTCATGGACGAACCCTGCTCGGCCCTCGACCCCATCGCCACGGCCCGGGTCGAGCAGCTCATCGGCGAGTTGAAGAAAGATTTCACCATCGTCATCGTGACCCACAACATGCAGCAAGCCACCCGCTGCTCCGACCAGACCGGCTTCTTTTATCTCGGACGCCTCATCGAGTTCGGGCCGACCGGTAAAATTTTCTCCAACCCCTCCGAGCAGCGCACCCAGGACTACGTGACCGGGCGCTTCGGCTGAGTTGTTGTGACAACCTTGGCACATCTAATCGATGGTTCCCCCGCACCTCCTCGTTTAGCCATGCCCTGCGGCTTTGCCTCCTACCGCCGACCGACGCATGCCCGCCACCGCGCCTAAAGACACCGTGCTGGTCATCGAGGACGAACCCGACGTCCTCGACCTGGTGCGTCTGCACCTGCGCAAGGCCGGCTACCATGTCCTCGAGGCGGTCGACGGCATCGACGGACTGAAAAAAGCCCGCGAAAAGCACCCCGACCTCATCATCCTTGATCTCATGCTGCCCGAGATGCGCGGCGAGGATGTCTGCCGTCAGCTCAAAGCCC
>JBBEEK010000183.1:0-10742 GCA_040880825.1 Chthoniobacterales bacterium | reverse complement strand
CGCGGCGCCGACCTGCGCTACGACCTCGAGATCAAACTCGAGGAAGCCGCCCGCGGGGTGGAAAAAGAAATCGAAATCCGCAAGACCGGCCGCTGCTCGTCCTGCGGCGGCTCCGGCGCGGGACCCGGCGCACGCTTGCATACCTGCCCGACCTGCCGCGGACGCGGACAAGTCATCGCCTCACGCGGCTTCTTCCAGGTCGCCCAACCCTGCCCCCGTTGCCACGGCGCCGGGGAAATGTTCGACCACCCGTGCAAGGTCTGCCACGGCGAGGGCCGCGGCGAAGTCACCACCCGCATCAAACTCAAGATCCCCGCCGGCATCGAGGGAGGTTCCCGCCTCCGTTCGACCGGCAACGGCGAAGCCGGCACCCGCGGCGCCCCGTCCGGCGACCTCTACGTCGTCATCCACATCCGCGAGCACACCGTCTTCTCCCGCGAGGGTGACACCCTCTTCTGCGAAGTCCCCGTCTCCTTCGCCACCGCCGCCCTCGGCGGCGAAATCAACGTCCCCACCCTCGATGGCAAAGCCTCGCTGAAAATCCCCGCCGGCACCCAGAACGCCACCGTCTTCAAACTCCGCGGCAAGGGCATGCCCCACCTCCGCGGCTCCGGCCAAGGACAACTCCTCGTCCGCGTCGCCGTCGAAGTCCCGACCAAACTGACCGGCGCCCAACGCCAAAAACTCGAGGACTTCGCCGCCAGCTGCGGCGACCAGAATACCCCCATGACCAAAAGCTTCCTCGAACGCGCCAAGGAATTCTTTTCCTGAACCCATGGCCTGGCGCTTGCACGATCAGATCGTCCGCGGCGAGATCGACAACCGCCGCCGCGACCGCGTGACCGGACGCATCTGGCTGCTCGGACGCTCCACCCCGCTGGAACTCGATCTCGCCGGCAACACCTGGCGCGACCTCGCCGGCGCCCGCCTCGTCTTTCGTCATCCCGCGCCACAGACCGGACGACTCGACGGCCTCGCCACCCGGCAGGACGGCGTGGTCGGCGACATCACCGCCTCGCGCAAAGTCCGCGTTCCCGAAGTCGACGTCCGCGAAATGATGCGCCTCGCCTCGGCCGGGCTCGAATACCCGTGGCACTGGGGCAACGCCCTCTACCTCGAATGGTTCAGCACAGCCAACGGCCGCCTCGTCATCGAGTCCACCGACTACGAGTTGACCCTCGAAGACGCACCCGCATGGGTCATGAGCGCCGACGAGGAGGAAACCCAGCACCGTGCCAACCAAGAGGCGCTGACCGACTTCATGCACCGCCTCGGCGCCGCCGTCGCGGAGGCGGCTCCGGTCGCGGACTATGACGCCGACGCCGACGACGATGACGAACCGCAGAGCGCCACGGAGGCCGCGGCCGATGCCGAGGATGCCCGCCAAAGCCTCCTACTCGACCGTATCGGGCGACGCCTTGAGCAAGAGGACATGGACGGGGACACTTTCGAACGCATCCTCGACGAGGAAAGCGAGCGCCTGCGCCGCGAACGCGGGGAACCCGAGCCGCCACCGCCCACCCCCGAAGAAGAGGAGGAGCAAAGTGCGCGGATCGAGGCAATGAATGCCGCCGCGCAGGAGGCGCTCGAGGAATACAACAAAAACGGTGCCCCGGAGCGCTTCGACCATCCGCTCGTCCTCCGTTGCCGCGAACTCGCCCTCGAGATCAGCCGCTCCACCGACCGCTGCGAACCCGACGGACGTCCGCTCCACCGGGAACACCCGCTCTGCGAAATCCGCGACGGCGTCATGATTGCCTCCGGCAAGCTGGCCGGCGCCCTCAACCACTTTGACGACGAGGACGACCATTGGCCGCCCGACCCGCTTTTCGCCGGCCACACCCTCGTGCGCTTGAAGAAAGCGCGCCGGCATTTGCGCGACAGCCTGCTCGGTCTCGACGCCGCCGACGAACAAGACCTCCTCACCCCCTCGTGGCGCGACGCCACCCGCGCTGACCTGACCCTCCTGCTCGCCAAAGTCGGCGACCTCATCGACGAGGTGCGCGGGATTTTGCCGGACGGCGACGACGCCCCGGAAGAAATCTAAATGACCGCCGCCACGTCGCGGTAAATCCCGGCCCGCACCACCGCCGGACGCGGGCCCTCGTGGGTGAACTTCACCGCTCCCTCGCAGACCACCCCGTCCTCGAACCGCCACGGACCGGCCACGCGGAAATGACCGCACCGGCGCAGCGACGGCGCCGACTTGCCGAAGCCCGCCTCCAACCCCGCCAGCGTTTTGTAGTAACGCTCGTCGAGCACCACCTCCGGAGGCACGCCGCCGCACTCCGGCACCAACTCGAGACGCTCGTCGTCCGTCACCCGGAAGGCGTCGGAGCGCAGCGCCAGCAAGTCGGAAGTCGTCTTGACCGGAGCGAAGCGCGTGCGCGGCACGAGCACGGCCCCGGACTCGGCGAAACATTCGATGGCCGCGCCCATGGCCGTTTCCAACTGCAGCACCTTCGGTGACAACGGATCGCGCGGGTCCACCGTTTTGGTGTTCTTGATCAACGGCAGCGGCAGCGCCCCGCCGTGCTCGCCGAGCGCGGCCCGTAAGTCCGACAATTTCAGCCACAGCGTGTTCGTGTTGAAGTAGCGGTGCCGCGCGATGTCTTGGAACGCGTCCAAATCACCCGCCGGACACTGCGCCACTTCGCGCAGGACAAGTCGTCCGTCGCTCACGCGCCGTGCCAAATGGCCGCCTTTGCGGTCGGACGCCGTGCGCTCCGCCACTTCCATAAGGAAGGACAGCCCGCTGCCGGCGAAATAGGAGAGCAAACCCGCGTCCGCCGTGGCCCCGAGATTGTCGCTATTCGAAACAAACAGATACTCGACCCCCTCCGCCGCCAGTCGGTCGAGCCAGCCGGATCCGAGTAGCGAAGGATACAGGTCGCCGTGTCCGGGCGGACACCACTCGAGGTCCGGGGCGGACGGCCAGGCCACGGGGGCCAGCGTGTCGGCGCGCACTTTCGGAACTTTGTTTTGCCGGAAATCCAGAGCGCCGTCGCCGGACAAATCTGCATACCGCGCAAGGTGCGCGAGCGTGTCGGCCGACGTGCTGAAGCTATCCATCAAAAGGAACCGCGGACCCCGCGTGCCATGACGGCTGCGCAGCCAGAGAATCTGCCGGGCGATGAAATCGAGGAAGGTCAGACCGTCCTTCACGGCAATGAGCGACTTGGCCCGCTCCAGTCCCATGCTCGTGCCAAGGCCCCCGTTGAGCTTTATAACACACAACTTGTCGAAAAGTCCGGCCGGCGCCTCCCCGCCCGCCACCTCGGCCATGGACGGCAGCCCCTCCGCCGGAGCCAGCGTGTCCTCGGCGATCAACCCGCCCCCGCCCGCGGCCGCAAGGTGCCAGGCGCGGCGGAAACTTTCCACTGCCGGGCCGGACAAACCGGCGGCCCGCATTTTCTCCAGCGCTTCCTGCAGTCCGCGCTCGTCCATGGCGTGTCAGGCCTTCTTCGTCGAGGCGATGTACAGCTCGCGCAACTGCTTGAAGTCCACCGCCGAGGGCGAACCCGTCATCAACTCGATCCCCCGGTTGTTCTTCGGGAAAGCGATCACGTCGCGGATCGAGTCCGCCCCGGCCAGCAACATGACCAGACGGTCGAGGCCGAGCGCGATGCCGCCATGCGGCGGGGCGCCAAATTGGAAAGCTTTGAGCAGGTGGCCGAACATCGCCGTTTGCTGCTCCGCATCGATACCGAGGACGCCGAACATCGCCGATTGCAGGTCGGCCTCATGGATCCGGATGCTGCCGCCGCCGATTTCCACGCCGTTGAGCACGATGTCATAGGCCTCGGCCCGCACCTCGTCGTATTTTTTCTCCTCCAGCAACGGGAGGTCGTCCGCCTTCGGCCGCGTGAAGGGATGGTGCACGGCATTCCATTTTTGCTCCTCCTCGCTCCACGCCAACAGCGGGAAGTCGATGACCCAGAGAAAATCGAGCCGCTGCGGGTCGTGTTCGATGCCGAGCAATTCGACGACGCGCAAACGCACCCGGCCGAGCACTTCGCAGACCGTGGCCCACCGGTCCGCCCCGAAAAGCACCAGGTCACCCTCCTCGATGGCCAGCCGCTCCTTGAGCGCCGCTTTCTCGGCTTCGGTGAAAAATTTGACGATCGGCGACTTCCACTCGCCGTTTTCGCACTTGATGAAGGCCAGCCCCTTGGCCCCGTATTGCTTCGCCATTTCGGTCAGTTCCTCGATCTGCCCGGTGGTGATCTTGGCCAGTCCTTTGGCGTTGAGGGCGCGCACCACGCCGCCGGAGTCGAGGGCGCCGCGGAAGACTTTGAATTCCGTCCCGGCGAAAATGTCGCCCACGTCGACAATTTCCTGCGCCCAGCGCGTGTCGGGCTTGTCGCTGCCGAAGCGGTCCATCGCCTCACGGTGCGTCAGGCGCGGGAAAGGTGTCGTGATCTCGACGCCCCGCGCCTCGCGGAAGACGGCGACGAACATTTTCTCGATCAGCGCGAAGATGTCTTCCGCCGTGACGAAACTCATCTCGACATCGGCCTGGGTGAACTCCGGTTGGCGGTCGGCCCGCAAATCCTCGTCGCGGAAACACCGCGCGATCTGGAAATATTTTTCCACGCCGGCGGCCATCAAAAGCTGCTTGTATTGCTGCGGCGCCTGCGGCAGGGCGTAGAAGGTGCCGGGATTGAGGCGGCTCGGCACGAGGAAATCGCGCGCCCCTTCCGGCGTGCTCTTGCTCAGGATGGGGGTCTCGATTTCCCAGAAACCGCCGGCGTCGAGCACGTCGCGCACGGTTTTGATCACGCGGTGGCGCAGGCGCAGGTTGGCCGCCATGCCCGGACGCCGCAGGTCGAGGTAACGGTGCGTCAGACGCAGGTCCTCGTTGGCCACGTGCTCGTCGAGGGGGAACGGAAGGACATCCGCTTTGTTCAGGATGCGCAATTCGTCGGCCACCAACTCGATCTCGCCCGTGGACAGCTTCGCATTTTCCGTCCCCGCGAGGCGCCGCGCCACGGTGCCGGATACCTGGATGACATCCTCGTCGCGCAACCCGTGGCCTGCTTCGGCGGTCGCCGCGTGCTCCTCCGGGCGGAAAACCACCTGCGTGATGCCCTCGCGGTCGCGCAGATCGACGAAAATCACGCCCCCGTGGTCGCGACGCGAGCCGACCCAACCGGCGAGGGTCGCGCGTTGTCCGATCTCCTTGGCGCGTAACGCGCCGCAATCGCAACTGCGGAATTTCATGGCGCGGGAGTCTGAAGATTCGCCGCCCAATCGGCAAGCGCCTCTTGGGCCAACTCGGACTCCGTCCGCTCCGCAAGGTTCTTCACTTTGAGTTTGGGCCACTCGTCGCCGACGACCAAGGCCACGCTTGCCCCCGAGGCCGCCGCGTCTTTGAACTGGCGGGCCACTTTGTCCGCGGTCAGCGCGTAATCAACCCGCCGCCCCAGCGCGCGCAGCAACTGGACCACACCGAGCGCCTCGGCCCGGCGGCCTTCGTCAGCCACCACCACAAAAACCTCGCAGGCCTGCTCACGCGCCACTGCGGACTCCAGCAAGGCGCGCGTCGACGGCAGGTCCTCCAACAGGTCCCCGAGCACGACATCGCCGATGCCGAAGCCGATGGCCGGCAGATCGACTTTGCCGCCGCTCAGGTCGGAGAGCAAACGGTCGAAACGCCCGCCCCCCGCCAGGGCCCGCCGGTCCTGCCGGCGGTCGAAGACCTCGAAGACCAGCCCCGTGTAGTAGGCCAGGCCGCGGACAATACGCAGGTCGAGTTGGCAGAAACCTTCCAGCCCGCGGGCCGCGAGGTTTTCCTCCAGCACGGCGAAAAATTCCGGACGCGCCCCGGCGATGAATTCCTCGACGTCCGTCAGGACCAGACCGAAAGGCGCCAGCTTCTGCTGCAGGACGTCCGGCGCTTCGCGCTCCAGCTTGTCGATGACGGACAACGCCTCGCGGGCCTGCATTTCGTCGGTCACCCCGCGCGCCGCCAGAAATTCCATCCAGACCCGCCGGTCGCTGACCCGCACCACGATATCTTGTTCGGTCAGCCCGAAGCCGCGCATCGTCGCAATGAGCAGGGCCAGCATTTCCGCGTCGGCCTCCGGTGAACCATCGCCGATCAAGTCGCAATTGAGTTGGAGGAATTCGCGCAGCCGCCCGCTCTGCTGTTTCTCGTAGCGGAAAAATGGCGCGATGCTGAACCACTTGATCGGTTTGCGGAATTCACGCGCCTTGGCGATGAGCATGCGGGCCAAGGTCGGCGTCATTTCCGGACGCAAGGCCACCTCGCGCTCGCCTTTGTCGGCGAAGGAAAAAAGCTGACCGAGGATCTCCCCGCCGCTGTTTTTCTGGCGGTAAAGGTCGAGCGGTTCGAGGGTCGGACCGTCGTATTCGCGGAAGCCGAACGAGCGCGCGACGCGGCGCCACGTGCCGGTGAGATAATTGCGGCGCGCGCAGTCGGACGGAAAAAAGTCGCGGAAACCCGGGAGCGATTGCATGAGACCGTCCATGTTGGGGTGCCGCCTGCCCTCCTTCAATTCCTCTTTGGGCACGGCTGGCTTTTCCGCCGGAAAAATGGACACTGGCAGGCCATGGTTCTCGGGTCCCTCGCACTGCACGACTTCCGCTGCTTCCCGCGGGCCGAATTCTCTCCGGCCCCGGGCCTGAACCTGTTGAGCGCGCCCAATGCCAGCGGCAAATCCTCCCTACTCGAGGCCGTCTGCATCCTCCTGCGCCTCCAGTCCCCGCGCGCGGGGACCCTCGCCGAGGCCGTGCGGCACGGGGTCGACGGGTTCTCGCTCTCCGGACGCGCCGGCCAGCGGCCCATGGCCTGCCACCTTTCTAAAACCGAAGGCCGCAAACTTTTCCTCGACGACCTGCCCCAGCGCAAATCCGACGAATACCTGCGCACCGGACTGGTCGCGTTCTTTTCCAATGAAGACATCGAACTCGTCCGCGGCACCTCGTCCAAACGCCGCCGTTTCCTCGACTTCCTCGGCAGCCAGTGCGACGCGGGCTACCTCAAACATCTCCGCGCCTACGAACGCGCCCTGCGCTCGCGCAACTTCCTGCTCAAGGAAGGCCCGCACCGCGGACGCGAACTCGCCGCCTACGACGGACCGCTGCTCGCGGCCGGCGCTTACCTCGCGCGGGTGCGCAGCGGACTCTGCGCGGAACTGGCCCCCTTGGTCGCGGAGCAGGTGGCCGCCATCAGCCCGCGCGCGGAAGTCGCGGCCCTTCACTACGAGCGTTCAGGCGGCCATGACCTCGCCGCCGCCCTCGCCGCCAGTGCCGCCGAGGAGCGGCGGTTGCGGCAGACGGTCGTCGGCCCGCACCGTGACGATCTCGCCCTCGATCTGGATGGGGCTCCCGCCGCGACCTTCGCCAGCGAGGGCCAGCAACGCACCGTCGCCCTCGCCCTGCGCCTCGCCCAAGCCGCCCTCATCCGCGCCCGCCGCGGATCCCCGCCGGTCTACCTGCTCGATGATGTTTTCGGGGAACTCGACACCGATCGCCGCCGGCGCCTGCTGAGCGCTTTGCCGGACGACGCACAACGCATCCTCACCACCACCACCTGGCAATGGCTCGGCGAAACCGCCGCGGCCGCCCGTTGGACCATCCGCGACGGAAACATCGTTGCGGAATCGGACGGCTGAAGCCGCCGATCAGGACGCCCCGAGTTCGCGCAACGCCGCCTGCACCTCGGCGGCATGATCGCCGGTTTTCGCGCCTTCCACGATCCAGGCAATTTTACCGTCCTTGACGATGAACGATTGCCGTTTGGCATAGCCCAGCATGGTTGGCACGCCGAACGCCTTGGCCACCACCCCGTCGGCATCGGCCAGCAATGTGAACGGCAGGCTGTATTTGTCCGCAAATTTTTTCTGCCCCGCCACCGTGTCCGCGCTGACCCCGAGGATCTGCACGCCTTGGCCGGTGAAGTCCGGAAAGGCATCGCGCAAAGAGCAAGCCTGTGCCGTGCAACCAGGCGTGTCCGCTTTCGGGTAGAAATAAACCAGCGTCGGTCCCTGCGCGTAGACGGCCGCGAGATCGACGGTCGCGCCGTTCTGGTCCAACGCGGAGACACGCGGGGCTTCGTCACCCACGGACAGCGCGCCCGCAGGATGGGTGATACCGAGGAAAGAAAGCATGGTTAGGATTATTACGGGATTTTTTCTCATGGGCCAGAAATAAGCACCCTCCGCGCCGCAACACAAGCGGCTCTTGCCAAGCGGGCGCCGTCTCCGAATCATCGCCCCACGTGAACGACGACAAAAAAGTGAAAGGCGGATGGCGGCGGATCGTCGGGCTCTGGGTCTCCGCCGCCGCCGTGCTGGCCGCGCTGGTTGCTTTGCGCGGGCCGGACTGGATCGGGCCGGCCACCGCGGAACTCATCGGCAGCTGGCGGCTCAGCGATTTCTCGCCGTGGAACCCCGCCGCGCCCTTCGCCGCGTTCAGCGAGTTGCCCTACGCCCTCGCCGGCGCCCGCGGTTGGCAGAACGCGCACATCGTCGTCGCCTGGCTCACGCTTCTCGCCTGGCTCGTCGCCCTCAAACCGCGCGCCTGGCAGGGACTCGCCCCGCTGGTGCCCGCGCTCGTCGCCGTGCTCGTTTCCACCCCCGCCGCCGGCTTGTCCGGCTTCGGCCTCGCCCTCCTCGTTCTCTCCGTCTGGCACCTCGCCGCCGGCGCCCTCCGCCCCGCCCCCGCCCTCGCCGGGCTTGTCATCGCGTCATGGCTCGCCGTCTGGCTGGCCCCCGGGGCCCTGCCCGCCGTGGCAGCTGCAGTCATCGCTTGGACTGCCGCCCGCAGTCCGCGCTGGCGCCTCGCCACCGCCCTGCTCTGCCTCCTCGCCGTCCACCTCACCCCGCGCGCTGCCGCCGTCTGGTCCGAAGCCTGGCTCTTCCTCCGCTGGTCACCCCAGGCGCCGCTCCCTCTCGCCGCCGTTCCCGCCGTGCTCGTCACCTTGGTCGTTCTCGGCCTCGCCGCCCACGCTTCCTCCAAGGACGGCCTATGGAGCCGCGTGGCCGCGCCGGTTCTGCTCATCCTCGCCAGCGCAGCCGGACAAAACGCCTACTGGTGGGCCGCCGCCTTGTGGATGATCCCGTGCTGGCCGGTGGCCCGCGAACACGTGCAACGCTTCGGCTTCCGCATCCGTTGGTGGCTGCAAACCGCCGTGCTCACCGTCACCACCGCGCTCATTCTGGTCGCCGCCCGTGACGGCCTGCCGCGCTGGTATGACCTCGCCATGACCGACGCCGTCGTGCAACCGACCCTCACCCGCGAGGCACTCCCCGCCGACGGCCCCGTCTACATCAATCCCGGTGGCCTGGCCCTCGCCCGTTTCGCCGGCCCCCTGCCGTCGCGCCCCAGCGAAAACGAAGCGATCAACCTCGGTCGCGAATCCTCCCTCTGGCGCGCCGCGGACCGCGCTGTGCGTTACCGCGCCGTCTGGTTGCTCGGCGAGAAATCCGACTACGCCCCGCTGGCCCGCCACCTCGGCGAGTCTCCCGACTGGCGCCTCGCCGCCGCCGATGCGACCGGCCTCCTCTTCCTCCGCGAACCGCGCTCCGCGGAATTCGCCACCGAACCGGTCCAAGATTTTTCCGCCGCCAACATGACAGGCGGAGCGAGTCGCTCCGCTTTCCTCGGCGGCACCGCCCTCGCCTGCCTTGCCGCCAACGCCATCCAGGAGGCCGGCGAACTTTCCGCCCTCGCCGTCCGCCGCTCCGACCTCTCATCCCGCGCTGCCGCCGCCCGGGCTCTCGTGCTGATCTCGCTCGGCCAACCGCGCGAAGCCGTGGCCGAAAGCGAACACGCCATCAGCCTCAACCCCGCTTCCGCCGAAGCGTGGCAAGTCCGTGCCGAAACCCTCCTTCACGCCGGACTTGCCGACGACGCCTACGCCGCCGCCGATCGCGCCGTGCAATTGGCCCCCGGCGACGCCGGCGTGCTCTGGCTCGCCGCCCGCAGCGCCAATGCCTCCCGCGCCCTGCAAACCGAAGCCCTCCTTCTTGAGGAACTCATCGCTCTCACCGCGGCCCGTGGCGGCGATACCGCGTTTTATCATTTCTACCTCGGACAAAGCTACGCACGTCAAGGCCTCGCCCGGCCCGCCTTGCGCTCGCTGCAAATCGCCGCTGAAGCCCCCGGCCTGACCGCCGAACAACGCCGCGAGCTTGAGGAGGAAATCACCACCCTGCGCGCCAACCCTGCAGCGCTCTGACCCGCTTTCTTCTTAACTCCGCGCCGCCCCGCGGCTAGACTTGAACCGTGAGCAAGAAATCCGCCCGCGCCAAAAAGTCCACCCTCCGCCGTTACTCCTCGCAAGTCCTCGACGGACCCGAGCGCGCGCCCAGCCGCGCCATGCTCTACGCCGTCGGTTACCAGGAAAAAGATTTCGCCAAAGCCCAGATCGGCATCGCCTCGACTTGGAGCATGGTCACCCCGTGCAACATGCACCTCGACGTCCTCGCCCGCGACGCGGCCGGCGGGGCCAATGCCGCCGGCGGCAAAGCCGTCATCTTCAACACCATCACCATCTCCGACGGCATCTCCATGGGCACCGAAGGAATGAAATACTCCCTCGTCTCGCGCGAAGTCATCGCCGACTCGATCGAAACCGTCATCGGTTGCGAGGGCTTCGACGGCTTCGTCGCCATCGGCGGGTGCGACAAGAACATGCCGGGTTGCATGCTCGCCATCTCGCGCCTCAACCGCCCCGCCGTCTTCGTCTACGGCGGCACCATCCTCCCCGGCTG
>JBBEEK010000182.1:0-1738 GCA_040880825.1 Chthoniobacterales bacterium | reverse complement strand
GCAGCTTGCGCAGCACCTCGAAGAGCCCCTCGTCGCAATCCACCTCACCGGCACGCGGACGGCGCTTTCGCGACGAAGCCGTGGAATCTCTGGCCGGCATAACCATCGGACGAACCAACTGCACCGGCGACCGGTCACGCAACACCTCCAATCCGCGCTCGGTCACACCAATGGTGGCAAATTTATCCTCCGTGGCCTCGAGCAAACCGAGCCGCAGCAACTGCCGCCCCAAATCAACCCAGTAAGCCCGCGGTTGGTCACTCCCGAGACCATACGTGCTCACCGTCTCGTGCCCCCAACGCAAAATCTTCTCCGATTTTCCCCCGGTCAGCACCTCGACGGCATGCTGCAGTCCCGTGCTGAATCCGCTCTTCTGCCGCAACCTGACCACACAGCTGAGCAATTTCTGCACATCCGTCGTGGCATCCCACCTCTCACGCGGCGCGAGGCATTGATCGCAGGCGCCGCAATTTTCTTCCGTCCACTCCTCCCCGAAATACCCGAGCAGCGCCACCCGGCGGCAACGTTCGTCCTCGGCGAAATGGGTCATCTTCTCGAGCTGGGCCCGCGCCTCGCTGCGCGCCTGGCGGTCCGTGATTTCTTCGAAAAACCGCAGGTATTTGACCACATCGCCACGGGAGTAAAACAACAGGCATTCGGACGGCAACCCGTCGCGCCCGGCGCGCCCGGTTTCCTGATAGTAGCTCTCCACGTTCTTCGGCAAATCCGCGTGGATGACAAAGCGCACGTTCGGTTTGTTGATCCCCATGCCGAAAGCAACCGTCGCGCAAATGACCTGCACTTCATCACGCAAGAACGCCTCCTGGTTGCGCGACCGCTCGTCAGCCTCCAGCCCCGCATGATACGGCGCCGCCTTGACCCCCGCCTCGGACAAAGCGGCGGACAGCGACTCGGCCGCGCGGCGCGACTGGGCATAAACAATCCCCGCCTCACCATCGCGCTCGCGGACGAATTTCACGACCTGCGCCGCCGCTTTGGCTTTGGGCAGGACACGGTAGGTCAGATTCGGACGATTGAAACTGGCCAGGAAAATCTCCGGCTCGCGCAGTTCGAGTTGCGCCCGGATATCCTCCCGCACCCGCGGCGTGGCCGTCGCGGTGAGCGCGAGCAGCGGAATATCAGCGAACGTTTCCCGCACCTCGCGGAGCCGGCGGTATTCCGGCCGGAAGTCGTGTCCCCACTCGCTGATGCAATGCGCTTCATCGACGGCCAGCGCCTTCATCCCCCACTCGCCCAATTTGGAGAGAAAATCCGGCAACATCAACCGCTCGGGCGCCAGATAGAGCAACCGGTATTCCCCGGCGTAAAGCTTGGCAAAACGTTTCTTGGCCTCAGCCGACTCGAGCGACGAATTCAAAAATGTTGCCGTCACCCCGCTGGCGGTCAGCTGGTCGACTTGGTCCTTCATCAAAGCGATGAGCGGCGAAACGACAACCGTCAGTCCATCGCGCACCACCGCCGGCAGTTGGTAGCAAAGACTCTTCCCCGCCCCCGTCGGCAGGATGGCCAACGTATCGCGTCCGGCGAGGAAACATTCCGCGATCTCCCGCTGGTGCGGACGAAACGTGTCGTAACCGAAGACCTCCTTCAGCTTTTGTTCCAGCGCGGACATGAGCGGGAGTTTCTCCGCGCCGAGCGGAACCGGCAAGCCGCGAGACCTTACCGGCAAACCTGTCGCGGGGGGGGGGGGGGGGGGGGGGGGGGGGGGGGGGGGGGG
>JBBEEK010000181.1:7185-10800 GCA_040880825.1 Chthoniobacterales bacterium | reverse complement strand
AGCGTCGGCTCTCGTCACACGCCACTCGTCACTGGCGAGACCGCGCCAAGCGGTCGCGCATCGGCGCCCGCAAGCCCAGCACCGACTTCACATCCTTGAGCAACCGCCGGCGGACAGGCCAGAGCATGAGGAGCAACAAACCAGCTGCCGCCGCGTAGGTTGAAGGCTCGGGAATCGCCGTGATGGTAAAGACGCCCGTGCCGCTGTCCCAAGAGGAGCTGGCGATCCCGCCGTTTTCGAAGGTGAAGAAGCTCGTGTTGTTGATACTGCTCGAAAGGTTGGAACCGAAAGTCAGCGTGCTGCCGAAATCGAAATTCTGGATAGTGAGCAGTGAACTCGGCGTGTAGTTGCCGAAGGACAACGTGCCTGCCGCCCCGGTCCCGTAATCGAGGAACGATGCGGAGTTGAGGGTCAACGCACCGAAAACCTCACTGACCCCCGACCCGCGCTGGATGGTGCCGCCAGATAGGGTCACAGGCGCGCTATCAAAGACCTGTTCGCTCGTGTTGAGCAGCAGTTTGGCTCCGGAAAGCACAGTCACCGAGGCGGTGGATCCCAGAGCCTTTTTGCCCCCGGCGCTCTCGGCCACGAGCGTGCCAGCTTCAATCCGGGTTGCGCCAACGAATATATTTTCTCCAGACAACCGCAAAGTGGTCCCGGCACCGGATAGCGTCAACCGCCCCACGCCGGTAATGTCTCCGGCCAGATACAGCTCACCCTTCGAAGCACCGGCAACATTCAAGATCGGCCCCGTGCTCGCAAAGACACCGGTGAAATCGATCCCACCCGTGGCATTGGTCGCGGCACCCTGCACGCTGCCAACCGACACGCTGCTCCGGACATTGAGCAAGCTCCCGGTCGAGAGGAAAACGTCCGCACCATTGCCCAGGGAGTTGGTAGCCGCCGCGGCAATGGTGCCTGCCTCGATGCGGAGGTCACCGGTGAAAGAATTTGAGGCGGCCAGCGTGACGGTTCCGACGCCATCTTTGACCAACGAGGTTGTCGTGCCACCATAACTGCCCCCGGTTCCGCTGATGACACCGCTGAGAGAAATATTGCCGCCCGCCGTCCCCTCCGGTGCTCCGGCTGCTCCCAAGGTGAGCACGTTGGCGCCACCGCTGATGTTTCCAGAGATGGCCAGACCGCTGGTCGGAATACCAACAAAGGAGGCGAGCGTGGTATTCACCGACCCCGACTCCTGCCACGTGAAGGCCATACCGACGATGGGGTTCAAGTTGCCAGTGCCGGGCGTGGACAAGGTCAGAGGATTCAACATCAAGCTCGTGCCAATCCCCAAGAGCGAACCGCTGTAAACGTTGGCAATGTCGCCCAGACTGTCGAAAAGCTCCACCGTGAAACCAAGTGTGTTCGCCGAGGTGGAAGACATGAGAAGGCCGAAATTCGGAAAAGCACTGAAGTCGACGCCGGACTCACCTCCGAGGTAGCCGCTAGCGATATTGTTGAGACCAACACTGGGCGAATAGTTCATCGTCCAGGTCGTGGTTGTCTGCGTATAATTAGTCGCATTAATGCTGCCGAAGTCCGGCACGATGACAAAGTCATCCGTGCCAAGCACCGCCAAGGTCGTGAGTGTCCCTGTAGATTGAGCCGCTTGGATCCGCGCGTTGCCCCCGAGTGTGATCGTGCCGGTTAGCGTGTTTTCCCCGTCGCCCAGACTGCGAATAGCGCCGCCATCGCCGACCCCGCTGCCGGTGATGGTGATATTCTCCGCGGAGGTGATACCGCCGGACAATTCGAGGGTGGCACCGCTTTCCACCGTCGTGCCGGAGGCGGACGTGCCGAGTGCAGTGTCACTCGAAGCGATGATCGCACCCGAGGAAACCGTCGTAGTGCCGCTGTAACTGTTGGCGCTGGAGAGCGTCAACGTGCCTGAGCCCTGTTTGGTCACCGCGCCAGAACCGCTGATGATGCCGCTCTGTGTGATGCTATCCGAGCGGTTGTAGATCAGCGTGCCATTGTTGGTGAGCGTGCCGGTCACCGCACCCGTCGTGCCGCCGTTGCCCAACACCAAGGATCCAGCGGAGATGAGCGTGTTGCCGGTGAAACTGTTGTTGGCCGTGAGAGTCAATGTGCCAGCGTCTTCTTTGGTCAGGCGCCCGGTGCCGATGGCGATGGCCGTCTGGACCGTCGTGTTCCCCGCACCGCCGACGGTGAGGCCGACATTGGACCCGCTCACCGCGCCGGAAACGGCCAGCGTTCCCGCGTCCGAGACAATGCGCGAAGCACTGCCCAACGTAAGTGTGCCGCTGTGGGTGTTGTTACCGCTGATATTGCGTAGGGCGCCACCGGTGGAGACGCCCGTGCCATTGATCGTGGCATTGCGGTTGACCGTGATCCCGCCGGAATACTCGAGCGCGGCACCGCTTTGCACCGCAACGGAACTGGCCGCCCCGAGCGCGCTGCTCGCGGTGAGACGGACGGCGCCATTGGTAATGCCGACCGTGCCGGTGAAATTGTTCGTCGCGCCCGAGATGGTCAGCGTGCCATTGCCGGTCTTGGCCAGATTGCCCGAGCCGGTAAGGAAGCGTGCTTCAGTCTGCGCCGCGGCCACGTTGTAGAGGCCGGAATTGGTCAGGAGGAGATCGTTGTAATAGGGCTGGCGCGCATCGCCCGAGACCAACTGCGAAGCATACCAGCGAAAGGCATCCACGCCGGCGGCGACGGTGAAGTTGTTGCTGTAACTGCCGCTGCCATCGCGATCATTGGCCGTGACCACCAGCGTGGTGGCAGAGGAATAAAAAAACGACCAAGTCATCACATTTGTTCCGTAGGCAAAACCCGTATCCAAGCCATTGATCGTGATGGTCGCTGAATTACTCATGTTGACGTTGAGAACTTCGGTGGTTCCACCGGTGAAGAGGCTGAAGCCCTTGTTGCCGGGACCACCGGAATCAAAGTTCGCCCCCCATTGGAAAGAAAAGCTGTCGCCGATTTGCATGGCACTCTCCAAGGCGCGATCGACACTGACAAAATTCCCGTCATTCGTCGGGTTGGCAAAGAGGCCAAAAGACTCCGCAGTCATTCCGTCGATGCCAGCACTGCCCGGATCGCCGACGAAGGCACCGCCGCCGCCGCCGATCGTGATGCCCCAAGAATTGAACCCCGTCCCGGCATTCGCGCCATTGGTCCAACCCGGTTCCCCGGGACCACTGTAGTTGGAGGCCACATCACTGGCAAAGGTGAACTGCGCGCGGGCTTGCGGCGAAAGGCCGGGCAGGGCAAGCGTGGCCAACAACGAGAGAAAGAAAAGGGGTGCGGGACGATGAAACTTCATGAGCGGAGGCAGGAGGGTGAGCTGATGCGGCTAAGAGAAGAACCGCACAAAAAAATATCCCATAAATGTGTTAAAATGCAAGGGGTTGCCGACGACTCAGGCCAGTTCCGAAAGGTAGGGACACGCGGCTCGCGTGTCCGATGGATAACGACCGGACGAGCGAGCCGCTCGCCCCTACCTCGAGAAGCGGAGGCGGCTCGCGGGGATCCGCCACGGCGGACAGGCTGCTCGCCCTCCACGAAAAAAACGCGCCCTGGAGGGCGGCCGTCCTCTACGAGCCGGAGGACCCGGCCGCCGCCTTCCAACGCGTCACCCGCCAC
>JBBEEK010000181.1:0-7085 GCA_040880825.1 Chthoniobacterales bacterium | reverse complement strand
ACCCGCCACCGCGCGCAAAGCGCGCCCCCTACTCCACGGTCAGATCGATCCTAAGGAAGATGTGATCCCCGTCCGAAAACCACGGCACGCTGGCGCGGCGAAGTTCCCATGTCGCGTGGTCTTGCAGCAAAACATCGTTTACTTCTTCGCTGGACCATTCGCCTGAGACATCCGGATTCGTGCTCCAGACCACGACGCCGCTGATACCGTGGATTTCTTTGCTGCGGCGGTAAACGAGGTAAATCTCCTCATTACCTAGGCCCTGCACCGCAGCGCCCGCGGCATCGTTCAGCGTCGGATCCAAAGCCATGAAATATTCTTCGACATTGCGCAAGCCATCGCCATCCGGGTCGCCTTCCAGCGTGACATCGCTCAAGCCCTCGAATTGGCTGATCCACCGCTCGAAGGTCGGCAAGGTGTCGTCGATGGCCAGCGTGCCGGAGGCGCTGCCGCTGTAGTTCGCGTCGTTGACCGTCGCCACGACCGCATAGCCGCCCACCTCGCTGGGCTGGGTGAATGCGCCGTCATAAGTGACATTGACTGTGAGGTTCGGCGGATCGGTCGTGACGGTCACGGCCTTGGGCCCGCCGTCATAGGCTTGGGTCAGGCCGCCCAGAGTCACGGTGGCGGCCGCCTTGGCCACGGCGAGAATCTGTTCGACCGATTCCGCCGCTTCGTAATTCGTGTCGCCGGTTTGGCTGGCTGTGATGGCGGTGCTCCCGGCGCCGACCACACTGATCGTGCCGCCCGACACCGCGGCCACGCCCGGATTGGAGCTGGTGTAGGAAACCGCCAGCCCGGCACTCGTCGTTGCACCGGCCGCGAACGAGGCATCGCCAAAAGTTTTTGCAGGCAACCCGCCAAAGGTAATCGACTGCGCCGCACGGGCGATGACCAACGTGCCGGAGGCACTGCCGGAGTAATTCGGATCGGTCACCGTGGCGACCACGGAATAGCTGCCGGCATTGACCGGCGCACTGGCCGAGCCGTTGTAGGTCACGGACACCGCCAAGCCCGGCGGGCTGGTCGTCACACTGGCCGCTTTGGGACTGCCGTCATAAACGGCCGACAAATTACCCACTGCCACGGTGGCCGACGCCGGGGTCACTGTGACCTGCGCGGTGGCAGAGAGGCTGTCGGCCGAGGCGGTCACGGTATGGGGCCCGCCAACCAGACCCGCCGTGAAGAATCCGCCGCTGCTGATGCTGCCGCCGCCGGAGACCGACCAAGCGAACGAAGGCTGTCCTGACATGAGGTCGCCGAACTGGTCCCTCTGTAGCGCCGTGAATTGCTGGGTCCCGGCATAAAGCACCGTGACCGGTGACGGTCCGACACTAATGCTGGTCGCCGTCTGCTTGACCCGCACCGGCACGGAGCTGGTGGTGGTGAAACCGCTGGCGTTTTGCACGGTAACCGTCAGCGAGTAATCGCCTGCGGCACTGAAGCTCGCAGCGGCCGACTTGGCCGCATTGTTGGCATTGGGACTGAAAGTGACAGGGCCGCCACTTGCCGACCAAGTGTAGATCAAGTTCCCCTCGCCGCCTTCGTCCGTGGCGGACACCAAAACCGCCGTTGAAGTGCCGCGAACGACTTGATAAGTCACCGCGCCATCCTCTTCCGTCTCACCGGAAGAAGTGGAGGCAGCCGTGACAATCTGCGGTCTGGCTGGCGGTATTCCGGTCAGAAGGACGTCGTCGACACGGAACTGCGCACTGGTCGAAGTTTGACGGAAACGAATTCGAAGATTTTCCGTCGCCGGAATTTCGCCTGTCGGCTTGATCAGCAACCAATTGGCGGTGTTGCCCCCGGTCCGGCGCGAGTAGCTGAGAGCAGTATAGTTCACTCCATCGGAACTGACCTCGACCACAAGTTGGTTGTTCGCTTGCGTGGTTGATTTGTGGTGGCCAAGGCTGAGATTGAGGTCGGTATATCCCAATGTGTTGATTCCCGAGATTTGGAAAAAAGTCCCCGTCGTGGTCGTGAAGAACACATTACCCAAACCGGACGCGCCAGCGTAGCTGGACGGTGTCGTGTCGCGCACGTCGGCCGTTCCGTCGTAATTGAGCGTTCCGCTGTTTTCGAAAACATGGTTGGCGATAGCAGTCGTTGTCGGTGCCGACACCATGTTTTCCCTGAAGACCGTCTCGCGCCCGCGCGCCACCGTGATGGTGAGCGTCGCCTGTCCTGTGCCCGCGCCGTTGGTGGCCGTGATCGTCGCACTGAAGGTGCCGGCGTTGGTCGGCGTGCCGGAGATGAGGCCCGTCGCGCCATTCAGGCTCAGCCCCGGAGGCAAACCGGAGGCGCCGAAGGAAGACGGAAAGCTTTCCGCAGCGATCTGGTAGGAGAACGGCTGGCCCGTGGTGGCGGCAGCGGTGGTGGCGCTGGTGATGACCGGAGCCTGCAAGACCGCCTGTGCCGAACCCGAAATAAGCAGCGAGTAGTGCTGCTGGTTGCCGGAGAGCGAACCTTGGTAGGTCACCACCGCCTCGTAGGTGCCCGGGGCCGGGGGCGACGCCAGATAAACCTGCTCGACGTTGTCCGTGTTGTTGATGCCCGTGGTTGCCGGCTGGCTCATCGACTCTTGGCTCCAATTGCCGACAAAAGGCATGACATAAGGACGGTTGGTCACGCCGTCGGGACCGACCAAGCGTAGATCGAGGTTGTTGACCAGGTTGCGGGTGCGCGAGTCCGTGCTGGAAATAACCGCTCCCGCCGGATCAGTCCAAGCCAGCGTGGCTTTGATCGGCGAGACACCGTCCCACGTGAAGCTATGGGTGATGGTCTGGTTGTTGGTGGTGATAAGACCTTCCGTCAACCGCACCTTGCTCGGGTTGGAGGCATGGTCGCGCACGAGATCGACTGCCGCCTTGGTATTGATCAGACCCCAACCATTGACATAGTCCGGACCGGCTCTGCCGAGATCGTCGGCGGTATGGATGAGCAGCCCGCGCATGGTGCTGGAACGCATGGCTTGGCCGGAGAGCTGGACGTATTCCTGCGCGACCAGCACAGCCGAACCCGCCGCGTTTGGCGACGACATGCTGGTGCCACTGCTGGTGTAGTAAGTCGCGTCGCCGCCGTTGCCAGAGGAATAAAGACTCACCCCATTGGCGACCAAGTCCGGCTTGATGCGGCCGTCGTCGGTGGGCCCCCACGAAGAGAAAGACGACATGGTCGCGTTGTTGGTGGCTCGTTGGCCGCCGCTGACCGCATCGTTGACCGCCCCGATGGTCACAATATTTTTGGCCAGGCCGTTGTAGCCGATATTCTCGTATCCGCCGCGATAGGTTCCGTCACCCGCGGGATGGCTCGAACTGCTGTAGGAGACAACCGTGGAGCTGCCGGGCAAGAGGGCCACGGCCTGCCCGTTGGACGGGTTGTCGGAGCGGTCGTTGCCGGAGCTCCAAAAGATGGTCATAAAAGGCACGGCCAACGCAGTGAGGTCGGTGCTGCGGGAGTTCGTATTGTAACGACCGTAGTCATATTCGTAGCCAGCCGTATCCGTGAGATTTCCATACCACTCCCAAACACGAAACGGACTACCACCATTGACATAATCCCAGCCGGATCGATATCCGTAACTGTGGTTGGAAACGAGCATCTTGTTCGTCTCGGTGGCTGTGGCCGCACCGGCGGCGTTCATTTCGGAGATGTCGCTGTTCCAATCATACGAATCGATCCGTGCGGCCGTGGCCATGCCCCGGGCGTTGTTGGTTGCCCCCCGTGCCGCGATCGTGCCAGCCACGTGGGTCGCGTGGTCAATGCTGCCCGAAGAGTCCCGCACCGTCACCCGGCCGCTGAATTCTTGGTGGGTGGACCGCGCCGAGCCACCGTCCCACACGCCGACCAGAATATTGGTTCCGGTCAAATTGTAAGGTGCAGCTTGCACCAAATTGGCCGCAGTGGAGATGGCGGCATTGACGTTGTGCGTGATGCGGTAAAGAAGCTGTCCGTTTTCATCCAACCCGGCCACCTCCTGCACGCGACCGTCCGGCATTTCGCGGCGCAAGGGCAGTCCCAGCTCCTGCGCGCGGGCGACAGCCGCCAGTTTATCTGCCTCTTCGATCGCTTTTAACTCAGCGACGACGCGTTCACGTTCGCCGGGAATTGAATAATCGACACCCTCGAGAACATCGGCGATCCCGCGCTTCGGGGCGGAGGGAGGTGACGAACGATCGGGCGTAGCGGCAACGGAAGGCGCCCCGTTGCTCGCAGTGGCCGAGTCCTGCGTGGTGGTCGCCGAGGGCACTGGGCCGGCGGGACTCTCAGAGGCGGCGGGTGCGAGCGATGAGTCGATGCTTTGGTCCGTCGCCGCAGCAGTGGATTCCGCCGCAGCATCCGCGTCAGACTCCGGCAAACCGGCCGTTGGCGTTGAGGCCTGAGCTTTCGATGAGCTTTGAAGACTGCTCGCCTCCTCCTCCGCCGCAGGCGGCCCGGCATAAACCCACCATCCAGCCAGTCCGAGGAGGACGGCCAGAATACCGAGATTACTGAGGGTGCGTCTGAGCATCAGGGCTTGCACATATTAGACACCTTCTGAGAGCTGTCGCTCAAGAAGATACCACAAAAAAGATTACGCCCCAAGAGGGGCTGCCGATGCCTTAAAAGGAACGAGCGCGAAGCGCGCCCTTGAGCGGAAGCAAAACCACCCCCCGGTAGGGTTGGCTGGCCTAGCCGCCCCAGCGCTGAGCGCGGTTTAAGATTTTCTGGAGCGGCGGCGGAGCACCGCGCCAGCACAGATTGCTCCACCAAGCGCCAGCAACGCCCAGGTCGAGGGCTCGGGGACTGCGGTGATGTCGTTGATCGTCGTGTTGATAGTGCCGTCACCTTCTAAGGTGAACTGCATGCCAATCACTGCGGAAAGGTCACCGCGCACGGCTTCGTTCAAGGCTACCAAAGTCGGGGTTGAGGTAAGACCTTCGGTCGAACCTTCGAAGCGGCCGACAGATTCCACTTCATCCTCAAAAAACCGGAAAAACTCCAGACTAAAGAGGACATTGGGATTGACTCCGGTGAGGGACATGGTCAGGCCAAAATCCTCGACACCCGACCAGTCGTAAGTGACGGGAGACCCATCATCCAGAAATCCCCCGCCCACCCCCTCTCCGAGTAAGTAAGCACCGTTAATAGTGATGGACGACGCCCCCTGCGTCCAAGGAGCAAGAGAGTTGGCCACATCGACGTCGAAGCTTGAAGGGCCAAGAAGCGAAAGTGTCTGGGCCTGAGCTGCGGAAGCAGAAATAAGAACCGACAAGGCGGCAATGGCGATGGGATGATGACGCATGGTAGTTGTTCGTTAAGCGAGGAAACGGGTGATCATTGCAGGTTGTAGGGTGCGGCCTGCTGGTAATCCACGAATCCGGCGCTGTTGCCCTTCTTGTTGACGAGAATGGAGGTGCCCACCGGCACGGCGGTAGTGTTGGATACCGGGCTGCCGAAAACAACACGACGCCAGTTGGCACCATCATGAAAATAGGTGGATGATGCTCCGCCGGCTGTCAGGACCAGGGTGTCAGCCGAGGACGCAGACGATCCCTTACCCCAGTTCTGTATGTTCTGAATCCCAAGGTCAGCCAACGTCTGGCTCACGGGCCAGAAAGGGGCCAAGATGGTGGTGCCGGAGCTTTTTACCGCCACCTTGCGTTGGCCGCTGGGCACTTTGCCGGTCACAATGAATTCGAGCGGAGTGGCGGGAAGTCGCGCGTATTGCACTCCAACATGCGGCGGGATCCGCGTGTTGGAAGCGTCCGGGTTGCCGAAGACCACCCGAGTCCAGCGCGGAGGGCTGGCGTCCGTCTTGTAAAAATATGTCGACGAAGCGCCATTCTCGACAATCGTCAATGTGTCGGCGCTGGCTGCGGAGGTTCCGCCCTGGATGAGCGTGGTTAGCGGCGTACCAAAGAAGGATTTGATCGTGTCCACGGGGCGAATCTTGAAAGTGTGGCTGACTTGGATCCCCAACTCCCGAAGGTCGCCGAACCGCGTGACCTCGGTGGCATCAATCGTCACCGTGTCCGCGGTGTTGGCTTGCACATTGGAGAGGAGGAACATGCGGCCTTGGGCCGCGCCACTCGTGATTTCAATGAGGTGCGGCGTCGCAGCGGCGGAAAGTTCGCCAGGAATCCATTCCGCACCGGACAAAGTGATGGTTGTGTCCGTTAGAGCAGTGATCGATCCTGTAGCCTTGCCGGTGATGCTCGCTTCCTCAAGCAAGGGAATGGAAATCAAAGTTGTTTTCTTTCCCGTGCCTGTCCCCTGAGCGATGTTGATCTTAACGTAGCCGAAGGGCTCGCCTTGCACGGTGGTTTCCTCCGCGGGGGCGGTGAATGGAAGGAGGGCAACAGCGACAATCGGGAGGAGGAGTCGGGGGAGGCTCATGACATTGAAAAATACCATATCGTGCGGGGTGTCAAAGGGTTTTTACGAAGGGGCAACATTTTACCGGAATACTTCGATCCGGAGGAACCCGGCCTCCGGACTGGTCTCCACCGTGACGGTGTGCAGGGTGTAATCCGGGTGGCTGGGGTCGGAAGAGCCTGGCGCCAGCGGGGTCCAAGTATCCAGGTCGCGGGACAGGAGGAGGTTCACCGTCAGGTCACTCTGGTTTTTGGCCACGCGGTAAGTGACTGCCAACCCGTCGGCGGACGCATCTCCCACCGTAACGGGCAGCCCGGAATCGGCCACGGTCGGGCTGAGGAACATGGCCCGTTCGAAGAGGTTGGGGATGCCATCGCCGTCGGGGTCCGCCGTGTCGAGGGCATCGGCACCGGTCAAACCATATGCCGCGCTCCAGACCTCGCGATCCGACGGCGGCGTCGGCGTGGGAGTCGGCTCAGGCGTCGGTTCGGGCGTGGGCTCCGGAGTTGGCGTGGGCTCAGGGGTCGGTTCAGGCGTAGGCGTTGGAGTCGGTGTTGGGGTTGGTGTTGGGGTCGGAGTTGGAGTTGGGGTCGGCGTGGGATCCGGGTCAGGGTCGGGCGCCGCGCCGTCTCCCGGCAGT
Source organism: Chthoniobacterales bacterium (assembly GCA_040880825.1). Classification (GTDB taxonomy): domain Bacteria; phylum Verrucomicrobiota; class Verrucomicrobiia; order Chthoniobacterales; family JACTMZ01; genus JACTMZ01. Next base: position 88 of record JBBEEK010000181.1, on the reverse strand, counting down.
TCTGTGCCGGTCTGCGCAAAATTGTCAAAGCGGTTGTTGCCCACCGTTCCACCCCCACCCAGCTCGAACTCGAACTTGACGGCAAAGT
>JBBEEK010000180.1:0-1747 GCA_040880825.1 Chthoniobacterales bacterium | reverse complement strand
TGCAAGAAAGCCTCCACGTCATCCTCAGAGGCAAACCCGACGAAACCGCCCGCGTCGCCGAAGACGGCACCGGCCTCTCCCTCTCCGAACTCCTCGCCGAACTCGCCCAAGAAATGGACGAAGCCTCCGCCGCCTTGGAATTCGAACGCGCCGCCCTCCTCCGCGACCAAATCACCGAACTCAAAGCCGGCGCCGGCCTCGAAAAAATCTCCCCCACCCGCCGCCCCGTCACCTACGGTGGAAAAAAGCGCCGCCGATGAACTGCCTTGCCTCGAGCGCCGCCCAAAACCTCGCCATCCACAGCGTCTCGCACTCCATTTTTCCTCCAGCGCCGGTCGGGACTTCCGATCCACGCACAGCAAGCGCTGGCTTGGTGATCCGGGTTGGGCATGATAGATTACAAAAGTGACTAACGCGCAGCAGTCCGAGGCAAAACGCCACGTCGAAATCTGGCGGGAGACGGGTCAAGTTCTTCAGCAGCTCAAGCGGGACAAGCTGCGCAAGATGACCGAAGCCGATGCGGCGCGAGCCTTCACCGATTGGGATTACCCGCTGCCCTCGCCTTGGAAGAGGGAAAAGCGCCCCGAAGACAACGGATTGGTGGAACAGCAACGCTGGTTCATTAAGGCTTATGCACATCGGGCCGCTTCTTGAGGCCGCGTTGGAGATCCAGACGCATCTGGAGGAGCATGAAGCGCGCTTTTGTTTCATCGGCGGGGTGGCCGTCCAGCGCTGGGGCGAGCCGCGTTTTACCAAGGACGCCGACTTGAGCTTGCTGACCGGGTTCGTCGAGGACGAGAAGTGGACCGATCTGCTGCTTGGCAAGTTTGCCGCACGCTATCCGGGCGCAAGGGAATTTGCCTTGCAGCGCAGGGTGCTTTTGGTTCGCTCCAGCAACGGAACGGACTTGGATATTTCCCTCAGCGGCCTGCCCTTTGAGAAGAATTGCATCGAGCGCGCTTCCCGCTGGACCTTCGCCGACGGCCGCCATCTCCTGACTTGTTCGGCCGAAGATCTCGTCGTGCACAAGGCTTTTGCCAACCGCCCCTTGGATTGGGTCGATATCGAGGGGGTGGTCGTGCGCCAAGGCGCCAGCTTGAAGACCTCGCAAATTTTGAGGGAACTGAAGCCGCTTGCCGAACTGAAAGAACAGCCCGAGCTGGTGGCACGACTTCAAGAGTTGCTGCGCGAAGGCCGGCAAGATTAGAGAATTCCTGACAACAACGCAGCTAAGATAACGACGATGCTCAAATCCAAAAAATCCGCCCAAATCACCGCCCTCCACCTCGTCGCCGGCAACGACGAAATGGCCGTCAAATCCCGCGCCAAAGAACTCGCCGCCGAACTCTCCCCGGCCGAAGGCGGCGAATTCGCGGTCGAAACAATCGACGCCCACGCCGACAACGCCGAACACGCCGCCTCCATCATCCGCGAAGCCATCCTCTCGCTCAGCATGGCCGGCTTCCTTGCCTCGGAAAAACTCGTCTGGCTGAAAAACGCCAACTTTCTTTCCGACACCCAACTCGGCGGCAGCAAATCCGTCCTCGAAGCCCTCGAAGAATTACAAAAAGTCCTCGAAGGCGAACTCCCCGACGGCACCCGCTTCCTTTTCAGTGCGATCAGCCCCGACAAACGCCGCACGTTTTACAAAACCCTGACCAAACTCGCCGCCACCGACGTCCGCGACAAACCTTCCGGCGGCCCCCGCTTCGACGAAGACGAAGCCGCCCGCCAAGCCGCCACCTCC
>JBBEEK010000179.1:0-1772 GCA_040880825.1 Chthoniobacterales bacterium | reverse complement strand
CGCGGGAAAAACCGGATCGAGGTGATTGTCCGCTATTTCGGTTGCGGCACCTTCCACCAGATTCCGCGTCAAGCCGGGCTTCTGGCCGCCTTGCGACTCGGGGACGGAACGGTGATCAGCACCGATGTTTCCTGGCAGGCTGCTCCGTTGCCGGCCTGGCGACGCTGGACGCCGAAAATTTCCATCCAGATGGAACCGGTGGAGGAATACGACGCGCGGTTGGCCGATGAGCTGGAATGGCATCCTTCGGTCGAGTTGTCCCGCCCCGGTGTTACGCTGTCGCCGCGCGGCACCGGTCTGCTCACGCGGGTGCTGCGTCGTCCGGTCGGTCCGCCGCAGGCGGTGGTGACTACAGTGGTGCGGCCGCAGGAGGTTGTTCCGGTGACACGCCTCGCGCATCCGGGTGTCGTGGAGGCCAACCACTACACGAGTCGCCCGGTGGTGCTCGGCGCCGTGCTCGAGGTGCGGCGGGCCGGCACTTACGACTTTTCCGGCGGTCCCTGGGCGGTGGCCATTGACGGGCGGGCGGTCAGGCCGGGTCGGGTCAAGCTGCGCGCCGGCCGGCATACGGTGCTTTTCTTCTGCACGGCGTTTTACGGTCACGAGAAGGATGTGCCCTTTCCTTGGCGGCATCTGCCCGGTGCAACGTGGGGACCATGGACGGTCTGGGTCGTTGCGGACTTTCTTTTTCGCGGTAACGACATCCGCTGGATGGCTTTTCCCGACCGAAAGGCGCGGGCTTTGGAAGCGCGCTGGCAGCGGTGGATCCGCCAGCACTCGGGAGCATGGAAGCAACCGGACGGAGCTTTGTCATGGCCGGCCGATGGGCGCGAGATGCCCCCGGACCAACTGTTCCTCGGTGATTTCGCGGCCGAGTTCGCCGCGCGGCGTCCGCGTCTGCGGGCCAAGGGCCGGCTCGAGGGGAAAAAGGTTTATCCTTCGTCCGCCGGAGACGTGGAACTCCGCTTCGATTTCGGCCGGCAGGTCTGCGGGTATTTCGACTTCGTCCTGGAGGCCGACGCCGGGGTGACGGTGGACCTCAACGCGGTGGAATACATCACTCCCGGCGGCGCCATCCAGCATACGTTCCCGAACAATCGCAACGGGCTGCGTTACATCACCAAGCCCGGCGTCAACCGCTTCACCTCTCTCAAGCGACGCTCGGGCCGCTACCTCTTTGTCACGCTGCGCAACCAGAAGACACCGGTCGAAATCAAATCGCTGCGCATCATCGAGTCCACCGCGCCGGTGCGGCCCGCCGCGAAGTTCCGTTGCAGCGACCCGTTGTTGGAGAAGGCGTGGTCGATGTCCGAACGCACCTTGCAGTTGTGCATGGAGGATACCTTTACCGATTGTCCGCTCTACGAGCAGACGTTGTGGATCGGTGACGCACGCAACGAGGCGCTCTACGCCTCGACGGTCTATGGCACGCACGACGTCTCCGCCCGCGGTTTGGAACTCGGGGCGCAATCGCTCGGACGTTTTCCCCTCGTGGGCTGTCAGGTGCCCTCCGCGTGGGAGTGCCTGCTGCCGGCTTGGAGTTTTCTTTGGGGGATGCACGTCTGGGAGCATTATTTTCTCGGAGGGGACAAAGCATTTCTCCGCAAAATGTGGCCGGCGGTCGTGCGCAATCTCTACGGGGCTTGGCAGCGGATCGGTCCCCACGGATTGTTTGCCGGTCCGTTCTGGAATCTTCTCGAGTGGGCGCCGATCGATCACGACCACGAGGCGGTGTTGCACAACAGCATGCTGCTGGCGGCCGCCCTGCGGGC
>JBBEEK010000178.1:0-1779 GCA_040880825.1 Chthoniobacterales bacterium | reverse complement strand
ATTTCTTCGATCTTCGAGAGCACTTCTTGCGGCGATTGCCACTCGTTGCCGGGTTGGGCGGTGAGGGCTTTGCCTTCGTTGTCGATGAGGACGAGGTAGGGGATGCCTTGCGATGAATATTTTTCGAAGACCTCGCTCTTGGCTTTGTCGAACTTGACCACGGGCCAAGGCATGTTGTCGCCCTTCACGTATTTTTCCATGGCCGCCTCGTCCCTGTCGCCGCTGACGAAGACCAACTCGAAATCAGGGTGCTTGGCTTTGAAGTCTTTATACCACTCGACGAGCTTGGGGGTGAACATGCGGCAGGGCGGGCACCAATGGGCGGAGTAGTAGAGGGCGGTGAATTTCGGCGATCCCTCGACAGCCGGACCAGCCAGGTCGCTGCGGATTTCGTCGAAAAACCCGGCGCGGACATTGGTGGCGGCGAGCAGGATGGTCAGGACGGCGAGAAGGCGGACGGTTTTCATGAGTGGATGCAAATTGTGCCCGTTCGCCAGGTTTGGCAACTGTTTGCCGGCTTTGCCGGTTGTTTTTCTGCGCGGCGGCGGCATATTCCTGCCTTATGAGGCTAATTTTGGCCGCGGTTCTGCTGACCGGTGCCACTCTCTCGGCCGGTCCGATCGTCCGCGAGACCGGGGCGATTTATTTGTCCGACTTCGCTATCCCGCCGGTGAAACTCGCCCTGCGCGAAGCGGCCCCCTGTTACTTCGAGCTGAATGCCAAACGCTACGCCGGCACGTTGCGTTTCCCGCAGGCGGTGAAACTCGATGCCATCGCCCCCGACGGTCTCCTGCGCGTGCGCGGCAACGCGCGGCAGGGCGGCGTGGCGGCGTGGGTCGATCCGGCGTATCTCGAACCGTTGCCGCCCGATTTTGTGGCAAACCTCCGCGCGGCCGAGGATCGCCGCCGCCAAGTCGATGCGCTCATCGCCCGCAGCGAGGTGGCCATCGGTATGACCCTCGAGGAAGTGGCGCGCAGCCTGGGCAAACCGCAGAAGCGATCCAGTCGCACCGGCCGCGACGGCTCGACCCAGGTCTTTGAATACATCAGCTACAAACTCATCCCGCAGACCGTCTACTCGCCGGCCTACGTCGAAACCGTTCTCGGCGTGCGCCCCGACCCGCGGCGCCGGGTCGAGACCGTCGTGGTGCAAGGTGGCTACGGCTACAACGCCTCGACTGTTTATGTCAAAGTTCCCGTCGGCACCATCACCGTCAGCTTCGTCGATGGCATCGTCGAATCGATCGAGGAATCGGAAGGCACGCTGGTCGGTGCGAACGCCTCGATTGTTGTGCCACCGATCAACGTCGCGTGGTGAGGCGTTCCGGACTTTACAAATTCCGTCGCCGGGAGCATTCCGATAGGCATGGCTGGCATGGATGACTTCCTGCAGGCCCGCTACGAGGTGCGGCGGGCCGACGGCACCACCTTCGGTCCGGTCAGCGCGTGGACGCTCGCCGAATGGCGCGAGAGCAAGCGCGTTTTTGACACCGACGAAATCCGCCGCGTCAACGGCGAGACCGACCACAACTGGGTGGTGCTGCATGAGTCCGAGTTTCTGCGCAACCTGCCCGACGAGCCGCTCGGCTGGACCGAACCGGAGTGAATTTTCCCCTTGCCGCCGCGGCTGCGTGGGGGATTATGACCGCTCATTTCGCGGGTGTAGTTCAATGGTAGAACGGCAGCTTCCCAAGCTGCATACGAGGGTTCGATTCCCTTCACCCGCTCGTTTTCGGGGTTGGCCGGGATCGGAGACCGTGTTGGGCGCGGGCGTATTTT
>JBBEEK010000177.1:0-11221 GCA_040880825.1 Chthoniobacterales bacterium | reverse complement strand
TCGGCGGCGTGGGGGTGGATGGATGGTTTGCCTGAGGATTTGCGGGGACGGGTGCTGGATCGTTGGGTGACTTTGCCTTCGGCCGCGCGGGCGGTGGATTACATGGAGGGGCACGGGGGAGCGCAGGTTTACGGGCGGCAGCTGGCCAATTATTATGCCAAGCAGGGGGATAAGGAGCGGGGGGTGCGGATGATGGCGGAGGTGGAGGGGATTTCTTTGGCGGGACGGGCGTCGGGTGGGGAGTTTGCGGGGCAGTTGGCCGGGTTGGAGGCGCAGGGGAATGCCGTGGCCGTGCGCCGGTTGCTGAAGGAGGCGGTGGAGGCGAAGGCACCGGAGGCCGACAGGTTGACGGTGGCGGTTTCTTGGTATGCGGCGGCGGGCGACTGGGAGATGGCTTGGCGGGCCGCTTCGCGGCTGGTCACTGCGAAGAAAAAAGGGCAATAAGGCGGGCTGCCTATGAAGCACGCCACCCGCCATGTTTGCGCATTTCTGGCACTCGCCTCCGTGGCGCCTGACTTCGCGGCGGCACAGAGCTTGACGGCGCCGGTCTCGACCGTGACGGACGCCGTGTTCCGTGCGCGCTGGGTGGGGCCGCAGGCGGATCGTCCGGAGTTGTTGGGGTTGGTGCCGACGGGGGAGGGGATCGAGCCGGTGGAAGATATCGCGACGAAACTGCGCGAGGGATTGTGGCTCGGCTCGCTGCGGATTCGTCCGGGCTTGGGCACGGGGTGGGATTACTCGAACCGGAACTCGCAGGGGCAGCAGACCGAGGCGTCGGATGATCAGAGTTTCTACATCGCGCCGACGTTGGGTCTGGAATACGGGCGGCGGCGGGGGCCTTGGTCGATCAGCGCGCGCGGCGGCGGCGGCTATGTCTATTATTTGAACCCGAATTACTCGCCGAACGGCGAGGGCAGCAACCGCGACCCTTATGATGGCACGCTTTCGCTGGGGATCGGGCATTCGGGGCTGCGTCACTCGGCGCAGTTGGGCGGATCGGCTTCCTATGGCAACGGGCAGAATGCGCAGGGTGGCGGGGACGCGACGCAGTTCCGCAGCAATGTGACGCTGGGCTACAGCTACCTGGTCAATGATTTTGTGACGGCAGGAGCCTATGCTGCTTATGACACATTGCTGACGCGGTATGAAAACAGCACCATTGATGACAGTGAACTGACGAACTTGCGCGGGGGGGCCTACATCGACTGGCTGTGGACGGGGAAGACGACGCTGGGGATCAAGGCGGAGGCCGGGCGGCTGACGCAGAATATCCGGCAACAGGAAGCGGTGGTGGTCGAAGAGCCGGCCGCGGAGCCGGCGGACCCTACGGCGGTGACCGCCCCGGTGGTGGCGACGGAACCGGTCACGACAACGGTGCTGCGGACCAGCGAAAACCTGGCGGCGCGGCAATTTGCGCAGGTGTTGGGCACGGTGGCTCACAACCTGACGGCCAAGGTGCTGCTCGTCGGCGGCTTGGGGGCGAGTTACACGGTGGACGAGAATATTCCCGATCCGGATGGGCGCTACACGGGGGTGCGGCCGGTGTATCTGGCCGGCCTGCAATTCGACCCTTCGGAAAAGACGACGATGCGGCTTTACACGTCATTCGAGGGCTTTGACGTGGTGCCGAGTTATGGTTTCAGCCTCACCTGGCGCCCGCGCCAGACGACGGCATTCACCTTGTCGGCTTACCAGAGCCAGAATTTCTCGATCACCACGGTCGATCAATTCCAAGTGAGCCGCGGCTTTGTGGCCGGCGTGCAGCAGACGATTTTTTCGCGTCTCGCCGTGGGGGTTTCGGGCGGCTGGCAGCAGACGGAAAGCATCTCGCTGACGGAGGACGAGTCTGACGCCGACCCCTACGACTACGGGTTCGTCTCGTTGAGCTTCCGCTACAGCATCAATAGTTGGGCCTCGGTGCAGGCCACGGCGATATCCTCGACGGGTAACCGGTCGGACCCCACGAGTTCCCTAACTTTCCCCGAGACGAGCGCTTCGGTGGGATTGAACTTGCTTTTCTGAGGGAGGTTCTTACAGAGTAAAAGTCCTGTAAAATGCGACGCCAAATTTACCAAGCAGCCGTTTTGTTAGTTCTGGCGGCGGGGCCGCTGGCGCGTGCTCAGGAAGAGCAACCGGGTTCGGCGGCCGGACCTGTGTCTGCGGCGGCGCCCATTCCGTCCGCCCCGGTGACCGCCACGGCGCCGGTCACAGCCCCCGCCCCGGCCATGGTGGTGCGGGAGGGGGGCGGGACGCTGTCCTCGGGCGAGAGTGACTATATTTTGGTCGTGGGGGATGTGGTGCAGTTGAACATTTTCCGCGAGCCCGATCTGACCACGCAGGCAACGATCGCACGGGATGGCACGGTGCAGCTTCCCTTGATCCGCGAGGTGGAAATGGCGGGCCTGAGCATCCGGGATGCGCGGGAGTTGCTGCGGCGCCTTTATGACACCAAGTTTCTGGTCGACCCGCAGGTCTTCCTCAATGTGGTCAAGTATGCCCAACGGAAATTCACCATCATGGGCCAAGTGGCGCGTCCGGGAAGTTACGAACTGCAGGGCGGCGAGCGCATGGACTTGCTGGAGGCGATTGGGCTGGCCGGGGGCTTCACCCGGATCGCGAACCGCGGGCGGGTCGTGGTCCAGCGCCGCGAAGGCGGCGAAGTGCAAGCCATCAAGGCGAACGCCAAGAGAATGTCGGACGGCAAAGAGCCGCCGCTCGAGGTGCAACCGGGGGATGTGATCACGGTGACGGAGAGTTGGTTCTGACGCTATGAGACCCGGACCAACAATGCCCGATCCTTTCGATCCGCTGCAGGAGAGCGCCGAGCCGTTCGACTGGCGCTACTACCTGCACGTCGTGCTGGAGCGCTGGTGGGTGGTGTGTCTGGCCTTGTTGCTTGGGGCGATTCTGAGCGTTTTCTTGATCAGTCAGGAGAAGTCGCTTTACGGGGCCCGGGCGGTGCTTTTCATCGAGCAGCAGCGCGAGCAAGTGCTGAACGACCGGATGCGGTCGGTGCGGGATGACGAGATCCGCTCAATCGACATGATCAATACCATCGTCGAGACGCTCAACAGCTATCCTATGGCGGAGCGGGTGGCGCGGCGTTTGGAATTGGCGGCTGATCCCGCTTTCGTGAGGGCGGTGGAGTGGAACAGTGTGGAGAATGGCGAGCTGACGCCCGGCGCGGCCGCTGGATTTTTACCGAAGCTGGTGCAGTCGTCCTATCGCGAGATGACACGCCTGATCGACATTGTGGCGCGGACGACTGATCCGCAAATTTCGACGAAGCTGGCCACGGGCTACGCCGACGAATACTTGCGCATGTTGCTTGAGCAGACGACGGAAGCAACCAAGTCGGCCTCGCAATTCCTCGTGGAGGAAGCGGCGCGGTTGGGAGAAAAGATGCGTCTGGCCGAGGAGGCGATGCAAAGCTTCCGTGAACGGGAGCGGGCGGCTTCGTTGGAGACGATGCTGGAGGAGGCCCAGCTGGGCATCGACCAGAGCACGCGGGACATCCAGGAGTTGGAGGCGTTCACCCGGCAGTTGGACACGGACCTATCGGCGGTGACCGGCTCGGGCGGCGAGACAGCGTTGCTTTTGCGCCTGCCCAGCGTGGGCAACGACCCGCGGGTCGCCCAGATGAACGTGCAGATCGTCACGCTCGAGCGGGAGCTCGACGAAATGTCCCGCCGCTACCGCGAGGGGCATCCTGCTCACACCGCGACCAAGACGCGGCTGGAGGCGCTGCGCAGTGAGATGTCGCGCCTGGCCGTCGAGGTCGTCGGCCAACTCGAAGCACGCCGTGCGCAAGCCGAGGCCCAGCAGGAAAGCCTGCAGGGCAGAAGGGCCGATGCGGAGAAGCGCCTGCTGCAGATCACCGGCAAGTCGGTTGAATACAACACGCTGGCCCGCAACCTCGAGGCCGACCGCGCGCTTTATGACTCGGTGCTGGCACGGCTCAAAGAGGTCGATGTGACCAGCGGTTTAACCGATCAATCGATCACCATCCAGGAGCGTGCCATGGGAGCCGGCCCGGTGCCGAGCCAGACGGTCAAATTCATCATTCTCGGTGTGCTCGGGGGTCTGGCCGCGGGCATCGCCACGGCCTTCGGGCTCAATTACCTCGACCCGTCGCTGCGGACCATCGACCAAGTGGAGCAGCGTTTGGGTTTGGGGGTGGTGGCCTGCGTGCCCTTGATCAAAAAGAGCGATGCTTCGGGCGGAGGGGGGGCCAAGTTGCCGGTGGTGGGCGACCGGCGTGGGGTGGTTGCCGAGGCGTTCCGCACGATGCGGGCCGCGTTGGCCATGATTTCGGGGGGTGGGAAGCACCGGGTGTTTCTCATCACCAGTGCGATCCCGGGCGAGGGGAAGACGTTCACCAGTTCGAATTTCGCCGCCTCGTTGGCGCAGCAGGATTTCCGCACCTTGCTGATCGACGCGGATCTGCGGAAGCCGTCGGTTTCCAAACTCTTTTTCAAAGAAAATCTCAAGCCGGGGCTCTCCGAGATCTTGATGGGCACGGCGGATGTGGCGGAGGCCACCGTGGCCACCGCGGTGCCGAACCTGTGGGTGATTCCGGCGGGCGGCATTGCGCCGAATCCGTCCGAGTTGTTGGCCCAGCCGCGCGTCCGGGAATTGATCGAGAAGCTGCGCGGGGAATACGACCGCATCGTGATCGACTCGTCGCCGGTGCTGGCGGTGCGGGATCCATTGTTGCTCGCGGGGTATGTCGAGGCGGCCTGCCTGATTGTGCGGGCCGGGCATTCGCCGGCCAAAGCGAGCATGCAGGCGGTGCGGTTGTTGAGCGAGGCCGGTGCGCCGGCCGCGGGCGTGGTGCTCAATAGCGTACGGCAGGGCAGTGGTGCGTATTATGCCTACGCTTACCGCACTTACGGGACCTATGGGGCCAAGGGCGTCTACGGCGAGAGTTCCGCCCCGGTGGACCCGACCATTTGAAAGCGATCAAAACGCTGGCTCGCCGCGCGGTGGGCCGATACGTTTTCCTACTACTGAAATTATGAAAGTTACTTGTCTCGGAGCCGGCTACGTTGGTGGTCCCACCATGGCGATGATCGCGGCGAAGTGTCCGGACATCGAGGTCACGGTCGTTGATCCCAACGAAGCGCGCATTGCGGCGTGGAATTCCGACCGGTTGCCGGTTTACGAGCCGGGGCTGGACGAGTTGGTGCGCGAGGCGCGGGGACGGAATCTGCATTTCCACACCGACGTCAAAGCGGCGATCAAATCGGGCGAAATTATTTTTGTCTGCGTCGGCACGCCAACCAAGACTTACGGGATCGGCGCGGGGCGGGCGGCGGACTTGCGCTACATCGAGAGTGCGGCGCGGATGATCGCGGAGGTGGCGGACAGCCCGAAGATCATCGTGGAAAAAAGCACTATTCCGGTCAAGACGGCGGAGGCGATGCTGACCATCCTGCGGTCCAACTCGGACCACGGGAATTTCCAGGTGCTGTCGAATCCGGAGTTTCTCGCGGAGGGCACCGCCATCGCGGATTTGCAAAATCCGGACCGGATCCTCATCGGCGGGGAGCGGACGCCGGAGGGCGAGGCGGCGATGGAGAAGTTGGTCGGGATTTACGCCCGCTGGGTGCCGCGTGACCGGATCATCACGTCGAATTTGTGGTCATCCGAGCTCTCCAAGCTGGTAGCCAATGCGTTCTTGGCGCAGCGGATTTCCTCGATCAACTCGATCTCGGCGCTGTGCGAAGCAACCGGGGCGGACGTGGATGAGGTGGCGCATGCCATCGGCCAGGATTCACGGATCGGTCCGAAGTTTCTCAAGGCTTCGGTCGGCTTTGGTGGCTCGTGTTTCCAGAAGGATATTTTGAATTTGGTCTATCTTTGCGAGCACTTCGGGTTGCCGGAGGTGGCGGCTTACTGGGAGAGTGTGGTCCAGATGAACGACTGGCAGAAGAGCCGCTTCACGCGCCAGATCGTGAAGACGCTTTTCAACACGGTGTCCGGCAAGCGGATCGCCGTGCTGGGGTTTGCTTTCAAGAAGGACACGAATGACACGCGCGAGTCCGCCGCCATCTCGGTGGTCCGCGGCTTGTTGGAAGAGAACGCCACCGTGGTGGTTTACGATCCCAAGGTGCCGGCCGACGAGATCCGGCACGATGTGCTCGGGGCGGGAAAGAGCGATGATCGGCTGGTCATCGCCAACTCGGGTGAAGGGGCGGCGGAGGGGGCGCATGCGTTGGCGGTGCTGACGGAGTGGGACGAATTCAAGACGCTGGATTTTCCCAAGATCTACGTCGGCATGCACAAGCCGGCCTTTGTTTTCGACGGACGCAACATCCTGCCGCGGGCGGAACTGCAGAAGCTCGGCTTCCGTGTTTTCGCGATCGGCAAACCGGCGGGGAGCTGATCATGCGTATTCTTGTCACCGGAGGCGCGGGATTCCTGGGATCGCACTTGTGCGATCGTCTGATCGGGCAGGGGCATGATCTGCTTTGTCTGGACAATTTTTTCACCGGCCGGAAGTCCAACATCGAACATCTGCTGGGCAACCCGCGGTTCGAGTTGATCCGCCACGACGTGATCGATCCGTTCAAGTTCGAAGTCGACCGGATCTACAACCTGGCCTGCCCGGCCTCGCCGCCGCATTACCAATACAATCCGATCAAGACGACAAAGACTTCGGTGATGGGAGCGATCAACTGCCTCGGCCTGGCCAAGCGGGTTCACGCCCGTGTTTTCCAGGCTTCGACCTCCGAGATCTATGGCGACCCCGCGGTGCATCCGCAGCCGGAGAGCTACTGGGGTAATGTGAATCCGATCGGGCGGCGCTCGTGCTATGACGAGGGCAAACGCTGCGCGGAGACGCTGTTTTTCGATTACCACCGGGAGAACGGGGTGGACATCCGGGTGGTGCGGATTTTCAACACGTATGGTCCACGGATGAATCCGGACGACGGGCGGGTCGTGTCGAATTTTATCGTGCAGGCCCTGCGCGGGCAGGACATCACGGTCTACGGTGACGGATCGCAGACGCGGTCATTTTGCTATGTGGACGATCTGATCGAGGGTTTTCTGCGGCTGATGGAGCAGACCGAGACGGTCGGGCCGGTCAACATCGGCAATCCGGGCGAGTTCACCATGCTGGAGTTGGCCGAGTTGGTGCTGCAGAAGGTGGGCGGCAAGTCGAAGATCGTGCACAAGGAATTGCCGGCCGATGACCCGAGGCAGCGCCAGCCGGATATCACGCTGGCGCGGAAATTTCTGAAATGGGAGCCGAAGGTGCCGCTCCGCGAGGGGATCGAGAAGACGATCGGGTATTTCCGCGGGGAGATTTGAAGCTGCGGCGGTTCTCGCTTGGTGCGGCTGACGGAAAAGAGTCAGCGGCGGGGGCGGCCGTGTTCCCCGGGACCGAGAACGGGACACCCGGTTGCCGCTTTTGCATAGTGACGGCCAAGAGGCGGTCGGCTGGGCCAGCCGACCTTACCAGTGGAGAGGCAGGTTCAGTGCGCTTTGGCCGGCGGGTGGACGAGGACGCCGACGGTTTGCAGGGCGAGGCGGAAGTCGAGGCCGAGGCACCAGTGTTTGACATAGAAAAGATCGTAGCGGGCGCGGCCGCGGACGTCGTGGGATCCTTTGACCTCACCGCGGTAGCCTTCGACTTGGGCGAGGCCGGTCACCCCGGGCTTGACGTAGCGGCGACTGCCGTAGAGTTCGTGGAATTTCTCGAACTCGCGCTCGTGGACGATCATGTGCGGGCGGGGTCCGACCACGCTCATGTCGCCCCGCAGGACATTGATGAACTGGGGGAATTCGTCGATGCTGAGGCGGCGGAGCCAGTGGCCGCCGCGGTAGATGCGGCGATCACCCTCTTGGGCTTGGCGGGCTTCGTCGTCGTTGTCGAGGTACATGGTGCGGAACTTGAGGATTTCGAAGATCTTGCCGTTCTCACCGACGCGCTGCTGGCGGTAGAAGAGGGGGCCGGGCGAGGAGACGCGCTGGATGCCCCAGACCACGGCCATGAGGGGCAGGACGACAGGAGGGATGATGGCGGCGCTGACAACGACATCGAAGGCGCGTTTGATGGCGCGGTTGTAGGTGATAGCCAGGGGAAGCGTCGGCGGGGAGAGCACGGAGAGGCCTCCCAGATCCTGAAGTTCGAAACGGCGTCCGTGGCGGCGGGACATTTCCACGGGGATCCAGCAGCGGAAGCCGCGGCGGTCGCCGAGGGCGAGGAGTTGGGTGACAGTTTCGTAGGGGAGTTCGCGCGAGGGAAAGACGAGCAGATCGGGATGGCGCTCGGCGACTTTGGCGAGGACGCTGGCCGCGGGTTCGTCGGCGGCGACAGGCACCGGCGCTTGGACATCGAAAAAGTCGTGGTAGCCCTCGATTTTTTCCTTCAAAGAAGCGCACCAATCCGGCGAGCCGATGACAAGGGTGCGTAGCTTGAGCCGGTGATGGTCGGTGCGGAACAGGCGGAAGAGCCAGTGGCGGCCGTGCCGGTTGGTCGAATAGAAAAGCGGGTAGGACAGGACGGAGAAACCGACGAGAAAGACGCGTGAGATGCTCGTGTCGCGAGTGAGGGCGAGGAAGATACCGAAGCCGGCGGCGAGCCAGATGCTCTGACGGCGGGCCAGGCTCAGAGCGGGGCGGCGCGTAGCGCGGCCGGCGTTGACGCGGTGGTTGTCAGCCCGCGTGGCGGCCTCGGTGAGGAGGGCCAGCAGCATGACAAGAAGGAGTTGTCCGTAAGCACCCGGGGCCGCCAGCCAGCTGACGCGCAGCAGGTCGTTGGCAAGGTAAAAAACACCGAAGAGGAGCAGCGCCAGCGAGATCTGTGCGGCGCAAAAACTGAGATAAATGCCTTTTTCGCGTTGAGAGATCATACGTCGACCATGGTGGATTTGAATATTGACTGAAGCACAGGCGGAGTCCTTCCTCCAGCAGCAAATCCTGCCGAAAAACTCCGGATATGAAAACAACTTCTGGATTCAAGAGGGGGCGGTCGATACAAAGTGGCTTGATATGTTGACCAAGGTTTACTCCGCCGCCTTGCATGGCGCCGAGGCGCGGGAGGTGGAAATCGAAGTCAACGAGGGCAGCGGAGATCCGAAGGTTGTTTTGGTCGGCTTGCCCGATGCCGCGGTGAAGGAGAGTAAAGATCGCGTGACCACGGCTATCGCCAACAGCGGCTACCGCTGGCCGCGTGGACGGACGACCATCAATCTGGCGCCGGCTGACATCAAAAAAGAGGGGCCCAGTTTTGACCTGCCCATCGCGCTCGGCATGCTGGCCATCGTGCATGGGCGCGAGATGCCGCGTTTGAATGACTGCTGTATCGCAGGTGAACTGGCTTTGACCGGAGCTGTCCGCCCGATCAAAGGCGTCTTACCCATCGCCTTGGAAGCGCGGCGGCGGGGCAAACCGGTGCTGATCGTGCCGGCGGAAAACGCCGAGGAGGCATCGGTTGTGCAGGGGTTGTCCGTGCACGGAGTGCGCAATCTGCGTGAATGCTTCGAGTTCCTCGAGGGGCAGCGCAAGATTCCCGCGACGGTGTCGGACTTGGATACGGTGTTCCACCGCAACCAGCGCTTCGACTTCGATTTCGCCGACGTGAAAGGTCAAGCAGGAGTGAAGCGCGCTTTGGAGGTGGCAGTGGCAGGGGGGCACAATCTGTTAGTCATCGGGGCCCCGGGGGCCGGCAAAAGCATGGTGGCCAAACGCATTCCGACGATCATGCCGCCGCT
Source organism: Chthoniobacterales bacterium (assembly GCA_040880825.1). Lineage (GTDB taxonomy): Bacteria > Verrucomicrobiota > Verrucomicrobiia > Chthoniobacterales > JACTMZ01 > JACTMZ01. Next base: position 1,499 of record JBBEEK010000177.1, on the reverse strand, counting down.
GACGCTGGAGGAGGCGATCGAGACGACGAAGATCCACAGCGTGTGCGGGTTGCTCTCCGAAGAACGCAATTTCGTCGCCGTGCGGCCGTTCCGGTCGCCACATCATACCATTTCCGATGTCGGACTGCTCGGCGGTTCAACCAATCCATCGCCGGGTGAGATTAGTCTGGCTCACCATGGGGTGTTGTTTCTGGACGAATTGCCGGAGTTCCGGCGCGGCACGCTCGAGGTGCTGCGGCAGCCGCTGGAAGACGGGCGGGCGGTCATTTCGCGGGCCGCAGGAACGATGACATTTCCGGCGGATATCATGCTGGTGGCGGCGATGAACCCGTGTCCGTGCGGTTTTTACGGGCACCCGAAGCGCGAGTGCCGGTGTCCGCCTGGACACGTCGAGCGTTACCGTCAGCGTGTCTCCGGTCCTTTGCTTGACCGCATCGACATCCATGTGGAAGCGCCTCCGGTGGAATATGACGAACTGACTTCAACGGCGATGGAGGAATCCTCCGCAGAGATCCGCGCCCGGGTGACCAAGGCGCGGGAGCGGCAGGCGGAGCGTTTCGGGGACACGCTCAAACCGGCAGTCAACGCCCGGATGCAACCGCGCCACATGCGCGAGTTCTGCGTGATCTCGGCGACGTGCCATGCGCTGCTCAAGCATGCCATGGAGGATTTGCATCTCAGTGCCCGTGGTCATGATCGCATTTTGAAGGTGGCCCGGACGATCGCGGATCTGGCGGAGGCGGAGAGCATCGGGGAAGACCACCTTTTGGAAGCGTTGCAGTATCGGAGTTTGGATCGGTCGGTTTGGTCGTAGGCGGAGCGATACATTCAGTCGGAGATGCCAGAGGAATGCAGCTCCGTCTTGGTTGTTTTTTCAGGGAGCACAGGCGTCCCGCCTGTGGTGTTTGGTCGTGACGGCCGTGCCTCTTGGCCGCGAGGTGGACCCCGGAATTCGGACCAGGAGGTAAGCTCTAAAAAGCGATGGCATGGGGGAGTGGAAACCCGCAACCTTGAAAGACCATCGAAAATGAAAGCCAAACGCAGAGGACACGACACAGCCTTCAAAGCCCGGGTGGGGCTCGAAGCGCTCAAAGGACAGAAGACGACCCAGCAGATCGCGGGGGCATACGAAGTCCATCCCACGCAGGTCTCGGAATGGAAAAGGACGCTCTCGGAGGGGCTTGGAGCAACCTTCGAGAGAGGGAAGGGCAGCCCGGGAGAGGAGTTTGAGCGGAAGCGGGAGAAGCTGCATTCGAAGATCGGGGAGTTGACGGTGAAGCTGGATTTTCTGGAAAAAAAATCCAAACAGCTCGGCCTGTGAACCGTGCCGAGCTGGTCGAACAAAACCATCCGCAATTGAGTGTTCGGGAGCAATGCGAGCTGCTGGGGGTCTCGCGTTCGAGTTCGACTTACCGCCGGGTGGAAGAGCCTGCGGAAACGACGCAGATGGGGATCGAAACGATCTGGTGTCGGCCGCGGCGCACGAGCCTGGCCGACGC
>JBBEEK010000176.1:0-1813 GCA_040880825.1 Chthoniobacterales bacterium | reverse complement strand
TTGACCACGGCCAAGCCCAATCCCACGCCGGCGGCCATGGGCAACGCCTGGGCTCCCCCGCCCTGCTCGAATTCGGCGAAGACCGCATCCAAGCGCTCCCCGGCAATGCCCGTGCCACGGTCCTCGACGACCAGGCGGAGACCGCGGGCGTTTGTCTCCAAGGCTATGAAGACGGGTTGGCCATCGCCGGAGCCGAACTTGAGGGCGTTCTCGGCGAGGTTGAGGGCGATTTGGGTGAGCCGCATCTCGTCGGTGCAGAGGCGGGCTTCGTCGTCGGCCGGCAGGGTCCAGTCGATGCGGCCGTGATGGAAGTCGGCCAGGGGCTCGAGGATATTGCCGATCTCGCCGGCCCAGTCGGCGAGGTAGAACGTGGTGAGGCGCACCGGCACGCGCCCCGACTCGGCGGCGGAGACATTGAGCACATTACGCAGGAGCAGGCTCAGGTATTGGCCGCCGGAGCGCACGCGGTTGAGGAATTGGGTGAACTCCGGATCCACTTCGCGTGAATTGCAACGCAGCCACATGGCCTGGGAAAGACCGACCAAGGCGCTGAGCGGGGTGCGAATTTCATGGCTGACCTCGGCGAGGAAGATGGACTTGGCATCGCGTTCCTCCTCGGCCAGCGAGCGCCGGGCTTCGGTCTCGGCGAGTTGGATTTCCAATCGTTGCAGGCTGCGTTGGCGGGCCGAGGCTACGAGGAAAAACGCAGCGAAGATGGCCGGGATGAGAAATTGGTAGAGGACATGCTGCGGAATCGGCACGGGCAGGGCATTGGTGAATTGCAGCGACAACATCGCGATGCACAGGGCAAAGGCGATCCACGTGAGGAAAAACCAGATTTCATCCCGCTGGCGGTGATGGCGGGCCCGCAGGACGACGACTGCCGTGGCGAGGATGGGGGCCACCGCCATGAACACTTTGAGCAGGAACATGGCCGATCGGAAGTCGAGGACGACAAAGAGGCCCGCGCCGAGCAGCATCATTCCTTCCGCCGTGCGCTGCAGGATGCGTTCGTTGCGGGCCATGCTGCGCATGTCGAGATAGGTGGCGTTGAAACGCAGAAAAGCGAAGACGCCGAGGGCGGCAGCCATGCCGAAGCCACCACGCTCGAGCCAAAAAGGACGGCCGGGCCAAAACTCCGCCACGTAGCCGTAAAAGATCGCATAGTGGACGGCATACATCAGCGCGACAAACGCGAGGTAAAAAAACAAAGGCTGACGCTGGGTGAGGCCCGACATGGCGAGCAAGGCGGCCGCGGCCAGACAGAAACCGACGAGCAACAGATCGACGGCTGAGCGCCGCCACTCGATCTGCTCCATGGCCGCCGGCGACCCGGCCTCGAAGGGCAGCAGCAACGCGGCATCCGAGACGGCGCGGGCAAAAACCGTGCGGGTTTGGCCGGGAGGAATCTCGAAGTCGATGGCCGGATAGCGCCCGCCGGCGAGCACACGTTCCGCCGAGCCGCCGACGACCGACATTTCCACGCGTCCGTCCGCGACCACATACCACGTGACCTGCGAAATGCGGGCGCTGCGCAGTTTGAAGCGGACCATTTCCGGGCCCGCGCCGACCGAACGCACCTCGCAACGCATCCACACGGCAGCCCGCGTGAAACCGAAGGATGGCGGGTTGGCCGCGGAGGGCTGAAACTCGGCACTCCATGGCACGGCGGTCACCTGCGCGATATCCAACTCCGCCGTCGAATCGACGAGAAATTCCGCCGGCGGCGCGACTTGGGCGAGCGTCCGCGATGTCTCACCGATGACGAGCGCCGGCACCGCCGCCTCCGCGCCCCCCGCCAAGGCGAGAACGA
>JBBEEK010000175.1:0-1818 GCA_040880825.1 Chthoniobacterales bacterium | reverse complement strand
CATGGCCAAACTGGACAATCTCAACTTCCGCGTGCGCGACCTGGCCCGCTTCGACCAGACGCTCACCGCCGTGCAAAACCTCCTGCAGGGCACGCGGCGCGGGGTCGACGACTATGACTTCGATACGCGCGAGGACTGGTTCGAGCGCATGGAAACCAGCCTGCGCTCCACCCAGGTCAGCGGCGGGCTCATCGCCGGCATCAGCCTGCTGGTCGGCGGCATCGGCATCGCCAATATCATGCTGGCCAGCATCTCCCAACGGTTGCGCGAACTCGGTGTGCGCCTCGCCGTGGGCGCCCGCCGCCGCGACGTCTTCCTGCAAATCCTGGCCGAGAGCACGGTCATCGGCATCATCGGCGGCTTCCTCGGTCTCGGCGCCGCGGTTCTCCTGCTCGAACTTCTCGGCCAACTGGCCCCGCTGGAGAGCCCGCCCGTCATCGAACCCTCCGCTATTCTCATCAGCGTCGGCTTCGCCACCGCCGTCGGGGTGTTGAGCGGACTCTACCCCGCGTGGCGCGCCTCGCGGCTCGATCCGATCACCGCGCTGCGTTACGAATAATTTTTTATGCGCCGGCTCCTGCTTTTGTTCCTGACCCTGGCGACCGCACAGGCCAAGCCGGACGACGAATACTTTGCGGCTGTCACCTACGCGGAATCCGTGCAACTCGCCCTGCAGAAAAACTTCGCCATCGAAGGCGCCTCCTACGACCCGCTGATCAGCCGGGCCAAACTGCGCAGCTCGGAAGGAAAATTCGATCCGGCCCTCACCCTCGCTTACACCCGCGACGACAACGAGGAGGACCTCACCGGGCTCAATGTCACGACCGGACCGCAACCCGCCGCCGGCCTCATCCAACCCGGTCTCCTCACGAGCAACATCCGCGATTTCGCCGAGGCCAACGTCGGCGGACTCACCCCGTGGGGCCTGACCTACGAACTCGGCGTCACGGTGGAAAACCGCCAGACCTCGCGCAACAACTACAACGACCGCTACGCATCCTTCGCCGGCCTGAGCATCACTCAACCCGTGCTGCGCGGCTTCGGCACTGACGTCAATCTTGCTTCCGTCCGCTTGGCCCGCGCCGACCTCGCCATCTCAAGATGGGCCTACGCCCGCCAAGTCATCGAAACCGTGACCCGCGTAGCCGAAGTCTACAACGAACTGTGGTTCTCCGGCGGCAACGCCGAAGTCGAACGCCGCTCGCGTGCGCTTGCCGCGCAACTGGCCGCCGACAACCGCCGACGCGCCGAGATTGGTGTCATGTCTCCGCTCGACGTCCTCCAAGCCGAGACCGACGTCGCCGCGCGCGAAGAACGCGTCTTGGTCGCGGAACGTCAGCAAGCCGACGACGAAAATTTCCTCAAACAACTCGTGACCAACCGCGTCGAAGACGTGCTTTCCATCCGCCTCGACATCGCCCCCCCGCCCAAAGCGCCAGGCATCACGGCGGAGCGCAAAGCCGACCTTGCCGCCGCCGTGCAAAACCGTCCGGACTTCCAAGCCGCCCTCCTCGAATTGCAAAAGCGCGACATCAACGTCGTCTTCACCCGCAACGCCGCCCTCCCCCAACTCGACCTCGTGGCCAGCCTCGGCAGCAACGGCATCGACGACAACCTCTCCGACAGCATCAATCGCTCGGTCGAAAACGGCGCACTCGCCTGGTCCGTCGGCGGCATCTTCAGCGTCCCCATCCCGAACAACACCGGCCAAGGCGATCTCGAAGCGGCCAAACTCGAAGTCGCCCGCCAGTTGGTCGAGCTCAAACGCCTCGAGCAAAGCATCCTGGTCGAAGCCGACAATGCCGCCGGCCAAGTCGA
>JBBEEK010000174.1:0-1820 GCA_040880825.1 Chthoniobacterales bacterium | reverse complement strand
GTGGCCAAACTCGTCGAAGCCGGCAAACGCGTTGCCATCTGCGACCAAGTCGGCGAAGTCATTCCCGGACAACTCGTCCGCCGCGAAATCGCCCGCATCCTCAGCGCCGGCACCCTCGACGATTTCGGACTCGAAGAAAACCGCCACAACTACCTCGCCGCCGTCCTGCCCGGTAAAAAATCCCACGGCCTCGCCTGGCTCGACCTTAGCACCGGCGAATTCCACCTCACCGAAATCGATACCCCCGCCCAACTCTCCGACCAACTCACCCGCCTCTCCCCCAGCGAAGTCCTCGTCCCCGACCGCGACAACGAGGCCGCCCCGGAGCTCCCGATTCCCGCCACCCCGCACGACGCCTTCGCCTTCGACCTCACCCAAGCCACCGACCTCCTCCGCGACCACTTCCGCGTGCAATCCCTCGACGGCTTCGGCTGCGCCGACCTCCCCCTCGGCACCGCCGCCGCCGGCGCGCTCCTCCACTACATCACCCGCAGCCTCCGCCGCGACGCGCAACACCTCGCACCGCCCAAACCTTGGCACGCCGACGCCTACCTCCTCCTCGATGCCGTTACTCAAACTAACCTCGAACTCGTCGAATCCCGCAGCCCCGAAGGCACCAGCCTGCGCGGCGCCATCGACCGCACCCTCACGCCCATGGGTGCGCGCCTCCTGCGCGAATGGATCCTCCACCCGCTCCGCGACCTCGCTGCCATCACCCGCCGCCAAGACCTCATCGCCGCATTCCACCATGACCCCACGCGCCTCGCCGCCGTCCGCGATATTCTTGGCGACGTCCGTGATATAGAACGTGCCGTCGGACGCCTCAGCCTCGCCTCCGGCAACGCCCGAGACCTCGCCGCGCTGAAAACCTCCCTCACGCTTCTCCCCTCCCTCCGCGCCGCCCTCGCCGAAAACGACACCTCACCGCTCCTCGCCCTCGCCGCCGACCTCCGCACCTTCGACCCGCTGGTCGAACTCCTTACCTCCGCCCTCGTCGACGAACCCCCGCCCACCACCCGCGACGGCGGCATGATCCGCGAAGGCTACAACCCCGACCTCGACGAACTCCGCCGCGCCGGCACCGAAGGACGCCAGTGGATCGCCGAACTGCAAGACCGCGAGATCGCCCGCACCGGCATCAAGTCACTCAAGATCCGCTACAACTCCGTCTTCGGCTACTACCTCGAAATCACCAAATCCAACCTCGCCAACGTCCCCGACGACTACACCCGCAAACAAACCACCGCCAACGCCGAACGCTTCATCACCCCCGAACTCAAAGACATGGAAGGCCGCATCCTCGGTGGTGAAGAACGCTCCCGCGCCCTCGAGGCGGAAATCTTCCAGCAACTCCGCACCGCCGTCCTCGCCGAACTCGACTCGCTCCAACACACCGCCCGCGCCGTCGCCCAGATCGACGCCCTCGCCGGACTGGCCGAAACCGCCCGCACCTTCCGCTACATCCGCCCGAAACTCACCGCCGGCGGCGTGATCAATATCACCGACGGACGCCACCCCGTCCTCGACCAAACCATGCCCGCCGGACGCTTCGTCCCCAACGACACCGAACTCGACACCGAGAAGCACCGTCTCGTCATCCTCACCGGCCCCAACATGGCCGGCAAAAGCACCTACATCCGCCAAGTCGCCCTCCTCGTCCTCCTGGCCCAAACCGGCAGCTTCATCCCCGCCGCCTCCGCCGAAATCGGCCTCGTCGACCGCATCTTCACCCGCGTCGGCGCGACCGACGACCTCGCGCGCGGACAATCCACCTTCATGGTCGAGATGAACGAAACCGCCGCCATCCTCAACAACGCCAC
>JBBEEK010000173.1:0-1886 GCA_040880825.1 Chthoniobacterales bacterium | reverse complement strand
GGGCATGTCGACGTAGCGGGCGACTTTTTTGCTCTGCGCGATGGTGGCGATGAGTTCGTCGCTCCAATGCGCGGGGTGCGTGTAGAGGAGCCGGATCCAGAATTCGCCGTCGATCTGGTCGAGTTCTTCGAGCAGGCGGCTGAGGGTCGGGCCGCGGGAGGAGTCGACGGGCTGACGCGGGCCGGCTTTCTGCTCCCAGAGGTCCATGCCGAAGTAAGTGGTGTCCTGGCTGATGAGGTTGAGTTCTTTCACGCCTTGGTCGACGAGTTGGCGCGCTTCGGCCACGACGGATTCGATGGTGCGGCTGCGGTGGCGTCCGCGCATTTGCGGGATGACGCAGAAGCTGCACGGGTGGTTGCAGCCTTCGGCGATTTTCACATAGACGGTGTGGCGCGGGGTGAGTTGGTAGCGCGGGGTGTCGTAATCGGGAATGTAGCGTGATTGGCGGGTGACCAAGTCAAGCGGGCTGGACGCTTCGGCGGCGGGGCGGTCGAGAACTTCGCGGACAATGCGGGGGAATTCGGCGATTTGGTCGAGCCCGATGAAGGCATCGACTTCGGGAATCTCGCGTTTGAGTTCCTCGTGGTAGCGCTGGGCGAGGCAGCCGCTGACAATGATTTTCTGCGACGGCCGCGCAGCGAGGCGGCGCTGGTGCATCTCGAGGATAGTGTCGATTGATTCTTCTTTGGCTTGGTCGATGAAACCGCAGGTGTTGATGACGAGGACGTCGGCTTCGTCGGGTTCTCGGGTCAGTTCGAAATTATCCTGTGCTGCGCCGCCGAGCATGATTTCGGCGTCGACGAGATTTTTGGCGCAGCCGAGGCTGACCATGCCGATCTTCGGGCGCGCGATTGCCGTGGCCATGCGGGAATGATGGGCTGACGGCGCGAGGGCGGTCAGGGCGCGTCGGTGGCTGCGGTTGCGTCAGGCTCCGGAGGCGTGAGCGTGAGGAAGACGGAGTCCTCCAAGCGAAGGGTTTCGTTCATCGTGGACGGCGCGGCCAGACTGACTGGCACTTCCGCGGCGGCGGCGATGGTGCGCGGCTGTTTTTCGTCGAAGTTGAGGCGCGAGATCTTGGCGTTGAGCGACCAGAGGCCGACGGTGAGGATGAGCACGGTGCTGGCGGCGAGGATGGTGCCGGGGCCGACGCCGCCGCGTTTTTTCGGTTCCTTTTCGTCTTTTGATTTTTCGCTGTAGGCCAGTTCCACGCAGCCGTCGACGGGTGAAAGCTCGATGCTGTTTTCGTCGCGGGACACCTTGAAATCGACGCCGAGGTAGCGCGCATACATGCGCAGGGAAAGTTTGCGGTAAATGTCCGGCAGGCTGCGCTCCTGATCAGCGTCCTCCAGTTCGCGCAATACATCGGTGCGCAGACAAAGGTCGCGGGCCACTTGCTCCACGGAAAGTCCCTTGGACTCGCGCACGTTTTTGAGTTCTTGGCTGACCTGCGGATTCATGGACAAAGAGACTATGCCTCAACCGGGCAGACTGTCCAAGTCCACGAGTATTTCCCGGTCCTTGGAGCCGTCTCTGGGGCCGACGATGCCCCGCTGTTCGAGGATATCGACGACGCGGGCGGCGCGGGTGTAGCCGAGGCGGAGGCGGCGCTGGAGCATGGAGGTGGAGGCTTTGCCTTCCTGTTTGATGATTTCGAGGCATTTGGTGACGAGTTCCTCGTCCTCGTCGCTGATGTCGTCATCCCCGCCGGAGGGCGAGGTCAGGGCCTCGTGGAAGCCGGGGTCGAAAGTGGGCTCGGCCTGGGCGCCGACATAATCAACGACGCGATGGATTTCCTCGTCGGTGACCAGCACGCCCTGGGCGCGGACGAGGGTCGAGGTGCCGGGCGGGAGGTAAAGCATGTCGCCTTGGCCGAGGAGTTTGTCCGC
>JBBEEK010000172.1:0-11835 GCA_040880825.1 Chthoniobacterales bacterium | reverse complement strand
CAAGCCGAACAACTCGAGCGCGAAAAACAAAAACTCGAGGAACTCAGCCGCCGGCAGGACCAATTCGACACCGGCCGCGCCGAAATGGTCGACAAATTCACCTCCTCGCTCGTTCACATCCAGCGCGAAACCGACCAGACACTCAAGCGCCTCGAGATCCTCAAAAACGTGCAGGCCAACTTCAGCACTTACCTCGAGGAACTCGAGGCCATCAACCCGCAGGAGTGGACCCAAACCGAACTCAACAAGGAGCTATCCAAAGCCCTCGGCGCGGTGGAAGACGCCCGCTCGGTATATGTCAAAGCCCAAGCGCAGGTCGCCGCCGAAGAGGAAGCCGCCACCGGCCCGGGCTCCAGCCCCTACGAAGGCGAGATGTTCAGCGGCGGTCACAGCTTTGGTTACTGGTTGATGGCCGGGTTTGCCTTCACCTTGCCGCTCTCCGCTCTCGGCCTCATCGGCCTGCTGTTCTGGTTCATTCAACTGGGCTCGAAGTAACGCCTCATGGCCCGGCGATCTTCCAACCCGATCTCCGACCACGTCCGGCGTCTGCAGGGCGAACAAGAGCGCCTCATGCGCGAAATGGCGGAAGCCGAAAAAGCCCTGCGCCGGAAGCCCAAAACGGCCCGTCCCCGCGCCATGCCGGAGCGCAAAACGCGACTCAACAGCAACGTGGCCGCCCTTGACCTGCCGCGGCCCAAAGATCACCTCATCCGCGGCGGCGTCACTTCCCAACGGCGCCCGGCGCGCCGGCGCAAGACCGACGCGCGCATTGCCCAGATCAAATTTCTTCTCCTCTGCCTGATCCTTGCCTCCATCGTCCTCTTCGTCTGGAAAAACCTGCCGGGCTGAGCCGGAAACGAAACAGGCGGGTTCTGGAAAGTCGCCGGAGCCTCAGCTTTCCTTCGCGACAAAAAGCGCGGACTTCATCGGCTCCAACTTGAACGCAGTCCGGCCGTCCTTGACCTCGATCTCCTGCCCGGACAACGCATCGACGTAGGTGCCGTCGGTCAACTCGGGTCCGGCACCCAACGTGAACTCCGTGACCGTGCCACCGCGGTTCCACACCGCGAGCACCGCGTCGCCGAGGTACGCACGCACGAACGCATAACGATCGCCCTCCGCCACCAGCGGCCGCCGGCTCCCGTAGCGCAGCGCCGGATGCTTGTGACGCACCGCCGCCACTTTCGAGAAATGCTCGCGCACCGCGCTCTCCTCGGCCGTCACTTCGTCGCCCCAGCGCATCATCCGGCGGTTATCCGGGTCACCCGCGCCGCTTTTGCCGATCTCGTCGCCGTAGTAGATCATCGGCACGCCGTCGACCGACAGGACGAAGGTCAGACCGAGTTTGAGTTTCTCGTAAGCCTGCGGGTTGTCGACCTTGGGCGGGAATTTCCAGCCAGCCTCCTCCTCGTCGGACTCCTCCGGATGCGGCAGATCGCCGTCGGCATAGGCCATGAAGCGCGCTTTGTCGTGATTCCCCAGCAAGGGCGACATCAGCGTCTCCTTGCCGTAGATCAGCTCGGAAGCGGAGAGCGAACGCTCCAACTCTTCCAGCCCGCTGCTCTGCCTGGCGAAGACATCGATAATCGTGTCATAAAGCGGGAAATCGAACTGCCCGTCGAGCATGTTGGGGCCGACAAAACTCATGATCCCCTCGCGGTCCATGAAGGTCTCACCCACGCTGTAGAGCGGCACCGCGCGGCCCGGATCGACGGCCACACGCATGGCGGTGCGGTATTTCCACCAGAAATCCCGCTCGATGTGCTTGACCGCATCGAGGCGGTAGCCGTCGAGATTGAAGCGGGTGGCGAAATCGACCGCGTTGGCGATGAGAAATTTCACCGCTTCGGGGTTGCGGAAGTCGAAGGCTGGCAGCCATTCCTCGAACCACGTGGTAAACTGGTGGTCATCCCACTGCCGCAGGTTCTTCGAACCGTCGGGCAGCTCGAGGCTGCCGAACAATTCCGGCTTTTCCCGCCAGAGCGGATGGTCGGTGTGGACATGCTTGAGGACAAGGTCGGCGATGATGAACATGCCGTCGCCGTGCGCGGCAGAGATCATATCGGTCAGCGCCGTCTCGCCGCCAAACCGCGGCTCGACCTCGGTGTGCGAGACCGGCCAGTAGCCGTGATAGCCGGTGTAGTGGCGGAATGGCTCGAGGTATTCCTGCCACGCTCCGTCCGGGTTGCGGTTGATCGGCGCCAACCAGAGGATGTTGACCCCGAGGTCGCGGAAATAGCCCTCGTCGACTTTCTGGCGGATGCCCTCGAAGTCACCGCCCTGATAATTCGCCGGGGCCAACACACGTTCGTCGTCGACCGGACGGTCGTTGTCCTCGTTGCCGTTGGCGAAGCGGTCGGTGAAAGCGTAATAAATGATGCCGTCCTGCCATTGAAATCCGTCGAGCTGCTGGACCGGCACGCGGGCGGCCTTGCTCACGTTGCCTTTGGCATCGGCCGCCACGACGCGCACCCACGTTCCGACGGGCGCCTCCGGCACCTCCACCGTGATGACGCCGCCCTCGCGCTGATGTTCGATCACCCGGCTGGTCCCGTCGGGCAACTGCAACACGGCCGAAACCTGCACGATATCGGAACCTCCACGGGCCAAACGGAAGACGCTCCGCCCTGCACCGGCCTCCATCGCGTAGACCACGGGGGACGCTCCACGATCGGATGCGCCGACGCGGGCCACAGAGTTCTCGTTGCCCGTGCCGTCGTCCTGCTTGTCGGGATTGGCCGCATCGAGGTTCCACTCGCCGTCGATCACCAGCTTGTAAGGATACACGCCGGCGGCCATCGGCACGAAAACCTCGTACCCACCGCCCCCCACGGGTTTCAGCTCGTGCGACGCGGTGTTCCAATCATTGAAAGAACCCGCGGCGTGCACCTTGCCGACCTCCCGACCCGTCGGCGGCCGGTAGGTGAAGGTGTAGCCGTCGGCCGGCTGCACCGCGACCAGCAGCACCGCCTCGCGGATGACCTTGTCCTGCTCTTCCTCCGTGCTGACCTTCACCGCCGTGTCTTTTCGTCCGAGACCCGCCCGCTCGTCTTGGGCCAGGGCCGTGACCTGCAGCGGGATCTCGATGAGCCCGGAAGCGTCCTTGGCCACCGCAAGCATCAGGTTCCGGGAATTCGCGTCGAAGACCAGATCGGTCAAACCTTCCACCTTTTCCGGCAGCACCAGGCGTTCCTCCGACTGCGGCGCGCGGAAATAAAACCGGTTCATGTCGAGCACCAGCCGCTCGCCCGCTGTGACCGGTTGCATGGGAATCCAGCCGATGAAGGTCTGGAGTTTGTTGGCCTCCGTGTTTTGGGCCGCCGCCGGGCCGGGCAGCCAAAGAGTCGGGAGCAGCAGAGCGAGGAAATGGTGGAGGCGGAGGATTTTCATGGCTTGAAGGGAGAGGCGGGCGGGCTTCACGGTCCCGCCGGCGATTGCAATTCGTAATACGCGGCGGCGAGAGGTTGAAGCTCTTTGATGAGGAGCCCCGGACTCTCCATCTCGGCAGGCGTGGTCGTGATTTCGGCCGCTTCGCCCGGCACATCGCCGAGCCGGTCGCGCGCCACGACCGGAACCCCGGTGGAACCGGCCAGGGTGTCCCAACCGAGGAACTGCAGGGCGCGGCGCGGAAACTGGATGCGCACGTTCCGCAGCGTCTCCTGCGGATGCAGATTGACCACCACCAGCATGCGTTGCCCCGTCAGAGGGTCATGACGGAGATACGAGTAGAGCCAGTGACCGGGCGAGCCTTCGCCCACGCGGCCATAGCCGTCGTTTTCGCGATTCACGGGATTCAGCGGAAAAAATTCCCCGTCGCGGAAAGCCGGCTCGTCCACCACCGCCAACAGCCGCCGGTAAAAATCTCGCAACGAGCGCTGCCCGTCCGAGAGGCCGCCGCCGTCGAACTTGCCGCCGTTGACCCACTTCACGAACTCCGGCATGGACCAATAATCGTAAATTGTCGTCCGCCCGTCATCGCGGCCGAATCCTTCCGCCCCACTCCCCGGTTCGCCCACCTCCTGGCCGTGGTAAACCATGACCGGACCGCGGGAGAGACCAAAAAGAAGCGCGGCCACCGGACGCCCCACGTTCATCCCCGCCCCGCCCCAATGGCCCGCCGCGGCCAACCGCACCTCGTCGTGGTTTTCCGCGTAGCGCAACGCATTGTCGAAAAAGAACGGGGACCCCCGGACCTCATCAAGATCATGGGCCGTGCCGGTGCCGTCGTAGATTTCCTTGAGCGCGTCATAGGCCGGATCGTCATAGACCGCGTTGAAACCGGCTTCGAGCAACTCGGGCATGATCGCCCCCTGGGTGACCTCCGCCACCCGCGGGTCGCCGCCCGGCACCTTGGCCTCGTCATCGTCGTAAGCCTCCGCCACCCAGAGCACCCCCGCCTCGCGCTCCCGCGAACGCCCGATCAGCCACCGCCAAAATTCGGGCGGCACCATGTGCGCCATGTCGGCGCGGAAACCATCGACCCCCAGCTTCTGCCAATGGGTGATGATTTCGTCCATTTTCTTCCACGTGTCGGGCACAGGCAGATCCGACTTTGCCCCGTGCGGATACCGGCGCGTCGCTTTCTCCGGGTCGGTGAAATCGTAGCCGTAATTCAGCTTCACCGTCTCATACCACGTGTCGGCGCCGGGCGACCAACTGACCGCATCATTGCCGGTCACCCGGCCGAATTCCATCTCGCCGTCGAACATCCCATCGCCCCCACCCGCCGCCTGCACCGTCGGGCTGGTCGGACGCCCGTTGCCGTCCACCGTGGGTAGCAGCAGTGGCGGCCCCTCGCCCTCCACCTCGGCATCACCGGTCAGGTAGAAAAAGTTGTTCTGCGGATCGAAAAACTTCGAGCGGTCGTCCTTGGCGCCGAAACTCAACTCCGGCTTGGCCGTCGAGTTGTAGCTCCGCGCCACATGGTTCGGGACGAAATCAATCAGCACCTTCATCCCCTGCGCGTGGATGCGCCCGGTCAACTCCTTGAACTCCTCGCGCCGCTGCGCCGGATCATCCGCGTAGTCGGGAGAGACATCGAAATAATCGCGGATGGCATAAGGACTACCGGCCAGGCCTTTGAGCAGGTCCGGATCATCGGCCGGTTCGCCGATCTCGGCATAGTCCGTCGCCGTGGCCTGCTGCAGCACGCCGGTCAGCCAGAGGTGGGTGAAGCCCATGGCCTTCAACTCGCCCAGCGCGGTCTCATCGAGGTCGCTGAACTTCCCCGAGCCATTCTCTGCGAGCGTGCCATTCGGAGTCCGCGTTTCGTTCGTGTTGCCGAATAGCCGCGGCAACAACTGGTAGATCCGCACCTTGTCCGCCCCGGGATCGGTGCGCCCCGCGCGGCGGAAGGTCGTGCCGCCCTTGCCCTTTTCCATCACGAGGGAGTGACGAATGACCCGCTCGCCCGGACCGGATAGCGTCATGGGATCGATGGCGCCATAGAGCCGCCCCATCCCGTCGTCCGTCGCCATGTCCTTGAGATAAACCACCAAATCGAGGCGGTCCGTCTGGCCCGGCAATTTGTCCGGGATGCGCAACAGCACCTGAGCCGGTTCGACGTCGACGGAAAACGCCTCCCCGGCCTTCTCGCGCGGCCCCCATTGCGTTTGTTGCCAGCGGCGGATCGTTTTTTCCTCGCCGGACGCCGTGCTGCGCGCCGTGAGCAGGATCTCCGCCGCGAACGGCAGCCAGACGGCGGCCCCATCTTCGCCAGGCGCCGGCGGGAGCAAAGAACTGCCCACCCCCGCCTGCCGCCCCATGGCGACGAAAATCGCCTGCTCCGGCCGGTCCACCCCGGCTCCAACGATGAGAATATCGAGGCCGTCGGCTGTCTTGGTCAGCCGGTAGCGAACCTCATCGGCGCCCTCCGCATCGTAACGCGTATTTTGGGCCGCGGCCGCGGCGGCCCACAGGAAGAGACAGGACAGGAGGAGGCAACATCGATGCATCGGCTCGGACAATGTCGGACGCCCCCGCGGGAGCTGTCAAAAGAATCCCGTCTTTTCTTGCCCCCGGCCGTCATCCTGCCTTTTGCTGCCGCTCGCACCATTTTGCAAAACAACCAATCCAGCCCCTCCTTCGGCCACCCCGAACGCGCGTGGCACGAGGCCCTGCCCCGCAAGTTTTTCTCGTATGCCTTTCTCCTGCTCACCGTCCTCCTGGCCCTCGCGCCGCTCTGGCAAATCACCGTGCTGGCCCTCGAACCGTCCGGATCGGCCGACGGCCCCGCCTGGCGTCTGCCCGCTTCCATCAACCTCGACAACTTTTTCCAATTGCTCGCCGGCACCGATTTCCTGGGTTGGCTGGCCAACTCCCTCATTGTCGCTCTGGCCGTCACCGTTGTCGGCGTCATCCTCTCCGCCACCGCCGGTTATGCCCTCTCGCGTTTCCGCTTCTTCGGACGCCTCGCCGTACTCAACAGCCTGCTCGTCACCCAGATTTTCCCCGCCACCATGCTGCTCCTGCCGATTTTTCTCATCCTCGTGCAGTTCCAACTGATCAATACCTTTTTCGGGTTGACCCTCATCTACCTCGCCACCGTCCTGCCCTTCTGTATCTGGCAGATGAAAAGTTTCTATGACACTATCCCGGAGAGCATCGAGGAGGCGGCCGCGATGGACGGTTGCAGCCCGGCGGAAATTTTCCGCCACGTCATTCTGCCCGTCTCGGCTTCCGGCCTCGCGGTGACCGCCCTCTTTTCCTTCGCCGCGGCCTGGAACGAATATGTGGTCGCCGCCATCCTCATGCAGGACTCGGAGTTGTTCACCCTCCCGCTTGGCCTCCGGCTGCTGCATGCCGACAGCACGGCCGGACAACCCGGTCTCTTCGCC
Source organism: Chthoniobacterales bacterium (assembly GCA_040880825.1). Taxonomy (GTDB): domain Bacteria; phylum Verrucomicrobiota; class Verrucomicrobiia; order Chthoniobacterales; family JACTMZ01; genus JACTMZ01. The sequence goes on along the minus strand of JBBEEK010000172.1, from coordinate 4,999 downwards.
GCCGGCGCCCTCTTGGTCACCATCCCCATGCTCCTGCTTTACCTGCTCCTCAGCCGCTTCCTCGTGGCCCGCGTGCAGGATATTACCATCCGCCACTAATCGCCCCGGTAAACGCAGCGCGACGTCGGCGTCTCGTGGATCTCGATCGCGCTGAGTTGCGGCAACTGCGGCTTGAGTTCCCGCCAGAGCCATCCGGCCAACTGCTCGAACGTCGGATTCTCCAACCCCGGAATGTCGTTCAAATAACGGTGGTCCAACCGCGCGATGAGCGGCTTCGCCACCTTGCTGATCTCCGCGTGATCCATCAACCATCCCGACTCCGCCCCGACCGGCCCCGTGACCGACACTTCTATTTTGTAACTGTGCCCGTGCATCCGCGCGCACTGGTGATCCGGCGGCACGTTGGGCAGCGTGTGCGCGGCCTCGAAATGGAAAGTCTTGGTCAGCGTGATGTTCATCGCCTCCTTGTAGCGCCCCGCCACCCCCGCGGCAAATGGTCAAACTACCACCCCGGGCGGATCACGAGACCTCGCTGCAGCAGTTCTGAAAAGTAGAAGCGCCATCTTGGTGCTTGTCCTCAGAGGTTAAGCGGCAGGATGCCGCTTCTACTTTACGCCGGAGTCACCAAAAACCACCCCCCCCTACACCCCCCGCGCCCGCGGCTCCCAGATGAATTTGTGCATCTGCAATTGGAACCGCGCCGGCAACTTGTCCTCCAGCATCCACGCCACGATATCGGACGGCACAATCTTGCCGAAAACCGGGCTGAAAAGAACCGACCGCACCTTCGCCGCCAAGTCGTATTCCCGCATCTTGTCGCGCGCCCATTCGTAGTCTTCCCGCGAACCAAGGACGAACTTCACTTCGTCCCGCTCCGTCAGGTGGGCGATGTTGGCGTAAAGATTGCGCCCGCACTCCCCGCTCGACGGCGTCTTCAGATCCATGATCCGGTGCACCCGCGGGTCGACTGCCCCAATGTCATGGGCCCCCGAAGTCTCCAAAAGCACCTCGAAGCCCGCCTCGCACAACATGGCCAGCAACGGCACGCAGGCCGGTTGGAGCAGCGGCTCGCCGCCCGTCACCTCGACCAAGGGACAACCGAAAGCCCGCACCGCCTCGACCATCGCCCCGAGTTCCATTTTCTTCCCCTCGTAAAAGGCGTATTCCGTGTCGCAATACGTGCAGCGCAGGTCGCAGAAGGTCAGCCGCACGAACACGCAAGGCAACCCCGCCCACGTGCTCTCGCCCTGCACTGACAGGTAAATCTCGTTGACCGTGAGCTTCTTCACCGCCGCGCAGCGTAGCCGCCGCCCGGCCCGGGGCCAACCGGACAATTCATTTTTGCTCCGGACGGATTCCGGCGCTACACTGCACGCTCATGAAGCGTCCGGACGAAACCGCGCCCGCCCTGCGCGACACGCAGAGCGAGCCCGACCACCGCCGCATCGCCATCGACCGAGTGGGCGTGAAGAACCTCCGCTTCCCCCTGCAAGTCGGCCTCGGCACCGGCGATCCGCAAAGCACCATCGCCACCGTCCAGCTCACCGTCGACCTCCCGCACCATTTCAAGGGCACTCACATGAGCCGCTTCCTCGAGGTCCTGCAGGCCCACGGCCCCGTCCTGCACCCCGGCGACATCGAGAACCTCCTGCGCACCCTGATCAAAAAACTGGCCAGCGAACGCGCCCACCTCGATCTCGAATTTCCCTTCTTCCTCGAAAAACACGCCCCCGTGACCGGCGCCCCCGGCCTCCTCGACTACACAGCCCGCTTCAGCGCCACGGCCGACGAAAAAAACACCGACCTCGTGACCACCGTGCTGGTCGGCGTGACCACCCTTTGTCCCTGCTCCAAAGCGATCAGCGCTGTCGGCGCCCACAACCAACGCGGACTGGTCACCTTCTCCCTCCGCGCCAAAAATGAACCCATCCCCCTGGTTGAAATGGTCGCCCTCGTCGAGCGCTCGGCCAGCAGCGAACTCTACAGCGTGCTCAAACGCCCCGACGAAAAAGCCGTCACCGAGCGGGCCTACGCCAATCCCGTGTTCGTCGAAGATCTCGTGCGCAACATCGCCGCCGAAGCCAACTCCGACCCGCGCATCGCCTGGTGGCAGGTCGAAGCCGAAAATTTCGAAAGCATCCACAACCACAACGCCTACGCCCTCGTCACCAAACGCCCATGATCCTGCGCTCCGCCCTCCTTCTCGCCGCCCTCGCCTTCCTCACCGGATGCTCCTCCACCCCGCCCGCGTCCCAGACCCGCCGCGCCAGCCCCGCTCCGCCGCCCATCGCCAGCGCGCCCAGCCCCCAACCCGTCTGGCCGGCCAACGCCCCGTCACTCTTTGCCGAATCGGCCGTCATGATCGACGCCCGCACCGGCCAGGTCATCTTCCAAAAAAATGCCGACGCCCGCCGCGTCCCGGCCAGCACACAAAAACTCCTCACCGCCCTGCTCATCACCCGCCGGGGCAACCTCGACGCCCCCGTGACCATCATGCCCGAGGACACCCGCGTCCCCCCGGTCAAACTCGGTCTCCGCGCCGGCGAACGTTACACCCGCCGCGATCTGCTCGAAGCCTTCATGGTCAAAAGCTCCAACGATGCCTGCGCCGCGCTGGCCCGCGACCACAGCGGCACCGAAGCCGCCTTCGTGGAAAACATGAACCGCGCGGCCTGGTCGCTCGGTGCCCGTAGTTCCTTTTTCATCAACAGCCACGGCCTCCCCGCCGAACAATACTCCACCGCCCGCGACATCGCCCGCATCGCCTACCTCGCCTACCGCGACCCGACCCTGCGCCGCATGATGCAAACACCCGTCGTCAATTTCCGCCACAACACCGGACGCGTCACCCGCCTCGAAGCCAGCAACAAACTCCTCACCCGCTCCGCCGCCTTCAACGGCATGAAAACCGGCTACACCAACGCCGCTGGACGCTGCCTCGTCTCCAGCGGACACCTCAACGGCCGGGAAGTCATCCTCGTCCAACTCGGCAGCCGCACCAAACACATCTTCGACGACGCGGCCCGCGTCATGGCCTGGTCCGGCCGCGGCAGTTCCTACGGCGGCACGTCTTACGGCACGTTCTGACCTTGCCCGTCCGTCCTACAACTTCGAAACGACAAACTCCGCCGTCTGCCGCGCGGCCGCCGGATGGCTCACCTTGAGCAGGTTCTCCCGCCACGTCGCCCATTCCGCCCCGTCGTTTTCCAACATGCCCCGCTGCACGGTGGCCACAATCTTGCGCGGCGTGGTGGCCAGCGCCCCGGCCCCGATGTCCGCCAGCAAAGTCACATTCCCCTCCTCCTGCCCCGCCACCACGTGGCTGATGATCATCGGCCGCGCAATAGCCAGCGTCTCCTGCACGATCGCGCCCCCCGCCTTGCCGATGAAAAGATGGCTCTCCGCCAGCAACTCCGGCATGCGGTCGGTCCAGCCGTGCAAATCGAAGGACGCCATGGGCACATCGAGCCGCTTTAGAAACGCATGCAGGTGCTTGTGCCGCCCCGTGACCACCGTCAAATGCACTCCCGGCAGCGCCGTCAATCCTCGCACCACGGCGGCTACCGTCCGCCGGCTGGCCGAGGGGAGGTAAAGGATTCTCCACGGCGCGCCCGCCGGCAATGGACGCCGCGCCAGTTCTTCGAAACGCGGACTGACCGGAAACCCGAGCACCACGATCTTTTCCCGCGGCGTGCCGCCTTTGACCATGGCCTCGACCGTCGGCTCGTTGGCCACCAGCACCCAGTCGGCCGGAGCTAGGTTCCACACCCGGTTGATCACGATCGAGTCGGTCACCACCATGAAATGCGGGCACCGCGGCGCCTCGCCGGATTCCATCAAATCCCGCAGCAGATAGCTGTAGACCGGATACGTGGTGACGACCGCGGACGGCTGCTTTTCGCGCAGGATGTCGCGCAGCGCGGCCCGCAAAGTGGACAACGTGGGCAACGTCCAATCGAACACCGGTGTTTTGTCATAAAGCCAGAAAAAGGCTTTCCATGTCACCGGCACCCGCTGGATCGAAAAATTGTAGGCTACTTGGAGCGCTTTCGATGCGCGCGGATTGACCTCCACGTAAGGGTCGTGCACCTCCGGGTCGAAACCCGGCATGGCAAGGAAGGCATCACGCAAGTTCCGCGCCGCCGAATTGTGCCCGTCGCCGAAGCCGGTGGTGAAAATGAGGATTTTCCGCGCAGACATGGTGGATCAAAGGCCGCGCAAGGCCTGCTTGGCCCGATCCTGCGCGCCGGCGTCATCGCGGCTGCGCCGCGGCAAGGTCAGGGATTTCTGCAATTCACGCTTGGCCTCCTCTTTGCGCCCCGCCGCGAGGTAGGCACGCCCCAATTCGGCGTGGAACAGGGCATTATTCGGTTCCAGCTCCACCGCCCTTGCCAGGCCGCGGATGGCCTCGTCGTTGGACGCCGGGGGCATCTTGCCATACACCGCCTCGGCCATCACGCGCAGCACGAGATTCAGGTTGGCAATTTCGTAGTTCCACCTTCCGAGCACATGCCAACCGAGGGCAAAACGAGGGTTGAGTTTGACCGACTCGGCCGACTCGGACCGCACCACGCTCGACAACTCCAACCGCCGCCGCGGGTCGCTGTAGAACGCCAAACGCCCCGCCGCGATGGCCACCGTGACCCGCACCTCCGGATCGTTCGGCGCGATTTTCTTGGCCTGCAGGGCTGTGTCGTAGCCTGACTGTGCCAAACGGAGTTTTTCTTTTTTCGACGGCGCATCGAGCACCATCTCGACATATTGCTTGCTGATCTTGCGCAGCAGGTCGGCATCGTTCGGATTCGTTGCCCGGGCTTTCTCGTAGGCCGCCAGCGCTTGGGCGGACTTGAATTGCCGGTCCAACGCATCGCCCTGCTCGATCCAGTCCCCCGCCCCGCGCGCCCCCGCGGCGGCCAAGAGCAACACCGCCACACCCATGATCGACTTCATTTTTCGAAAAGATAATGCGAGACGATCCATTCCTCGCCGTAGCGGTATC
>JBBEEK010000171.1:0-1960 GCA_040880825.1 Chthoniobacterales bacterium | reverse complement strand
CGCACCGCTGCCAGATGTCGGCGCACCGGATGTCGCCGTAAAATCTCCAGCGCTTCTTCCCGCCGCGCACCGCCGTAATCCGCCACGATGATCACGTCCGGATCGGCCGCGAGCAGAAATTCCTCGCCGAGTTGCGGCCACGGACCACCGGCGTCTGCCGCGATGTTGCGCAGTCCTGCAGCCTCGAGAATTTCGTGCGCGTGCGTGCCGCGCCCCGCGCTGTAACCGGTCTCCGCACCAAAGAGCAAGGCGGCGGATTTCTCGGGCGGGACTTTGCCGGGCGGCAATAATTCCGGTGCCGTGACGCCCAGCAACGAAGCCAGTTTCGCTGCGGCCGCCCGGATCTCCCCCAGCGATCCGGCATCAATCACCTCGACCGGCAGACCCATCCGCGCCAACTGCTCGCGCATCGTCAAAGGCGTCATCGACGTCGCCAGCACCAAACCGGGCTCCAATCCGAGCACGGCCTCCGCTTCCGGTTGGATCCCGCCCGGCAGGCGCCCGATTTTCGCCGGGGCCTCGCAGAAGGGGGTGACCGCGACCAAGCGGTCCCCGCCGCCCAAAGCAATGACCATCGCCGTCAGATTCGGGGCCAAGCTGACGATTCGCTCTGGCGGGGTCGCGGCGGCGCCCACCATGAGGGACAACAGGCCGAGGAACCAACCGCAATGGACTATGGGGTGCATTGCTTATTAATAATTATTCTTGCAATAAATTACTTTCGGGCCGAGCTTATTAGACGTGATGGCCATCAAGACTGCCAGTTCCAAGACCCAGCTCAAGCGCTACGAGGAATCGATCGCGCAGGACGGGCTGCGTCTGACCCGCCAGCGCAAGCATGTTTACGAGGTGCTTCTCGGGCGCCAGGACCATCCCACGGCCATGGAGGTTTTTCTCCGGGCCAAACCCGAGATGGAGTCGCTCTCCCTCGCCACGGTTTACAATGTGCTCGAGACGCTGGCCCAACGCGGCTTGGTCCGCCGAGTCCATCTGGACAGCGGTTCCACGCGTTACTGCGCGAATAACGCCAAGCATGGCCATTTCACCTGCACCGGTTGCGGCGCGGTGCTCGACGTTCCGCTCCTGCCCGGAGCCGAGCTGGAAAAGCTCCACCAATTACCCCGCGGCTACACCGTGACGCAGCAGGAAGTCTCGCTCCACGGCCTCTGCGGCACCTGCCGCAAAAATCATTCCTGACTTATGAAACACCTCAAAATCGACAACCTTCACGTCAGCATCGGCGACCGCGAAATCCTCCGCGGGCTCAGCCTCGACCTGCCGACCGGGCAAGTGCACGCCATCATGGGGCCGAATGGTTCGGGCAAAAGCACGCTGGCCAAAGTCATCGCCGGCCATCCGGATTACACCGTGACCTCGGGCGACGTCCTCCTCGACGGCCAGAGCATTCTTGAGATGGCGCCCGATGAGCGCGCTCGAAAGGGCATTTTCCTCGCCTTCCAATACCCGAGCGAAATCCCCGGAGTGACCATCGCCAATTTCCTCCGCGCCGCCCTGCAAGCCCGTCTGCCCAAGGGCGAGGAACTCGAGGCCACTGAGTATTACGCGAAGCTCTACGAGAAGATGGACCTCCTCGAAATGCCACGCACCTTCACCTCGCGCGCGGTCAACGAGGGATTTTCCGGTGGGGAGAAAAAGCGCTGCGAAATCCTCCAAATGGCCATGTTGCAGCCGACCTTCGCCCTGCTCGACGAGACCGACTCCGGCCTCGATATCGATGCACTCAAGGTTGTTTCCCACGGGGTCAATTCCCTGCGCGGACCCGACACCGGCATGCTCGTCATCACGCACTACCAGCGCCTGCTTGAGTATATCGTGCCGGACATAGTCCACGTCATGGTCAACGGCCGCATCGTCGAGAGCGGCACCAAAGAACTTGCCCTCAAGCTCGAAGCCGAAGGCTACGACTGGGCCAACGAACCGGAGGCCGAAACCGTCGGCG
>JBBEEK010000170.1:0-1961 GCA_040880825.1 Chthoniobacterales bacterium | reverse complement strand
TTGTGCAGATTTTCAGGTGTTTTTCTCCACTACATTTTGCACAAGTTTGGAGCCTTTGGGCAGATGGAGGCCGAGATGGGCGAGGAGGAGGGCGACGTCGGGGTCGGGCTTGGCGACGGTGCGCAGGCGCAGGGTGACGACGCGTTCGGCGCGTTTGACCGGGACGGTGACATCCATGGAGTGGATGGTGGAGAAGGCGGCGACGAGTTTGCGGGCGCTGGAGCCGAGGCTTTTGGATTGCATCCAGAGTTCGAGAGAACGCCACAAGGCCAGGCTCAGGAAGCAGATGAGCAGATGGGCTTCGACCCGGTTGGTTTTCTGATGATAGATCGGGCGCAGGCCGAGATCACTTTTGGCGGTGCGGAAGGCGGCTTCGGCCTGGGTGAGTTGGATATACCAGCGCCAGAGTTTGGCCGGGTCGGTTTCCGTGCAGTTGGTGCGCAGGAGGTAGGCTCCTTTGCCAAGAAGCGGATGGCCGGATTCGCGCACCGGGCAGCAGAGTTGGAGTCCGCAGGCGCGTCCTTCGCCGTCTTGGCGTAATTTGACCTCAAGCAAGCGCGAGGCGGCGGGATATTTTCCCTGCCAGCGGCCGATGCGGCGTTCGATCTTGCCCAAGTCACTTTGGGCGCGACGTTGCAGGGAGCAGTCGAGCTTGAGCATTTCCTCGGTGAGATGGGTCATCTGTCGCTCGAGCATGGCGCGCTCTTTGGCTCCCCGCGCCGTGCTGCGGCAGAGCACGTAGCGCTCTTGGCCCTGGCCATCGGGGTGATCAACCAGGCGGGCTTCGACTCCGTTTTCCACTTCGACCCAGTGGTCTTTTTCGGCCAGTTGCGCTTCGTAAGTGCGGAGTCGGCTTTTGGGCGTGCCGACGATGTAGTGGGCTTTGCGTTCACGCAGGAAGCTGATGTTGGCCTCGCTGACCATGCCGCGGTCCATCACCCAGATGCGTTCGGCTTGGCCGAAGCGGTCTTCCATTTTACGCACGATGTCTTTCACCGTGGTCACATCAGCGCGGTTGCCGGCGAAGACTTCGAAGTTCAACGGCAAGCCTTCCGGCGTGCAGACCAACCCGAGGCACACTTGCTTGCAGTCGCTGCGCTGATCGCGCGAGTAGCCTCGTGCGGCCTTGGTGTTTTTTTGCGCCTGACCTTCAAAATACGTGCTGGTCACATCGTAGAGCAAAAACTCAAAGCGCACGCCGAACCATTGCCGGTAGCGTTCCATGAGGTGCTCGCAGAGCCGGTCCTTATGCTCGCCGACCTTGTCCAAGGCCCGGTAGAGCCGGTCGTCGTTGACGGATTCGACCGGAATGCCGCACAGGTCCTCCAGCGCCGTGCGGGCATACCATTCTTCGGCGATCCCCAGTTCGGAGGCCTGCCCGCAAAACTTCCCCACGGTCAGAACCGCCGCCACCTCCGCCCACGCGATCTCTTCGCGCCCGGGCGCGATCAACTCTGCGAGCAACTCATGCAGCCCCAACCGCCGCCAGAGCGAGAGGGCCAGAAAGACCGAACCAAACTCCCGCACCCGCTCCACACCCAAGCTTGGCAAATCCGCCAACTCCCACCCCATGCTGTCAGCACCTCCCTCGGCCGCCGCGAACAACTCTCGCTGCTTGGGCCCCGGGCGCCGCCCATCAAGCAAGGCTTCAAGGTCTTCCCAACCCGCCGCCAAGTCCTCCTCGGTGAACTTCCCCAAACTGGCCACCACCCGCTGACGCGGCCCGCACGCCGTGCGCACCGTCTCGCACAACGTCCAATACTCGTAGATCTCCCCGTCAAAGCGTTTGCGGTTTTTGCGAAGAAACACGCCAACATTTTCCCGCCCCCACTCTCCCCAAACAAGGGCCTCTTCTCCACTACATGCCCCTTTCAACCAACCCAACAGAGAAACCCATCGCGCCCCAAGATCAGCCTACAGAGAAAATATTTTCACGCCTCGCGCAAACTGCGGAACTTGGG
>JBBEEK010000169.1:0-1982 GCA_040880825.1 Chthoniobacterales bacterium | reverse complement strand
CGACGAAGGAGGATGGATTAAAATCCCGTCTTCCGGGTGGCACAATGAAAAAAACGGCGCCCGGCCGGCATGGGCACAGAGGGACCAAGCCCCTGCCGAGAACAACCCGTGACCGCGGAACTCCGTCACGCTACGTTCCCTGTATGGAGAGACATACTTTTGCCAGTCTCGGACTTTCGCCGGAAATTCTCAAAGCGGTCGATAAGCTGGGTTTCGAAGAGGCATCCCCGATCCAGGCGGCGGCCATTCCCGTGCTGCTGGCCGGTCAGGATGTGGTCGGTCAATCGCAAACCGGCTCGGGCAAAACCGCCGCCTTCGCCATTCCGGCCATCGAAAAAACCGATCCGACCCTGCACGCCGTGCAGGTGCTCGTGCTCTGCCCGACCCGCGAACTGGCCACCCAAGTGGCCGGCGAAGTGCACAAACTCGCCATCGGCAAACGCGGCGTGCACGCCGTGCCGGTCTACGGCGGATCATCTTTCGAGCGTCAGGCGCAGGAATTGAAGCGCGGCGCCCAGATCGTGCTCGGCACCCCGGGGCGCGTCATCGATCACTTGGAACGCGGAACGCTCAAGCTCGACCGCTTGCGTTTCGTCGTTCTCGACGAGGCGGACCGCATGCTCGACATGGGTTTCCGCGACGACATCAAGAAGATCCTCGATGCCAGTCCGGCGGAGAGGCAGACGGCATTTTTCTCGGCCACTGTTTCTCCGGCCATCCGCAAGCTGATCGACCGCTACGCGCGGGATCCGGTCACGCTGAAGATCGATCAAAAGAAGGTCGATGCGCCGGATATCACGCAGTGGTATTACGAAACGCCGCCGCGGATGAAATTCGACGCGCTCTTGCGGCTCATCGATTTCCACACCTACCGGTCCGGCATCATCTTCTGCAACACGCAGCGCACAGTCGACGAAGTGGCCGACGATCTGCAGGCCCAGGGGATTCCGTCCGACCGTCTGCACGGCGGCATCGCCCAAGCCCAGCGCACCCGCGTGATGAACAAATTCAAAGCCGGCGGCTTCGATTTCCTCGTGGCCACCGATGTGGCGGGGCGCGGCATCGATGTCGACGACTTGGAGTTGGTGGTGAACTTCGATCTGCCTTACGACCCGGAGGACTACGTCCACCGCATCGGCCGCACCGGCCGCGCCGGCAAGCAAGGCATCGCCGTTTCGCTGGCCACCGGGCGGGACGTCCACAAAATCCGCTACCTTGAGAAACTCACCCATGCGACCATCCGCCACGGAAAACTTCCCAGCGCCGGGGAAATTGGCGAGAAGCGCACCGATGCATTGCTCGAGCGCGTGCGTCAGACGATCGAAGCCGGCAGCGCGCAGGCGCAGATGGTCCATGTCGATCGCTTGCTCGAAGAAGGCGCCGACTCGACCGAGGTGGCCGCCGCCCTCCTTCATATTCTGGCGGGCGGAGAAGCCGCAGCCCCCGCAGCGCAACCCGCAGAGCAATCCAAAACGGCTTCCGTCCGCGCACCAAGCGTCACGCCCCAGTCCCCCGCCCAAGACGAGCCCCCGCGCAAACCCAAGCCGGGCAAAGCATGGCTGCGCGTCGCACTCGGCCGGGAGGCGGTGAAAAACCCGCGGGATATCGTCGATCTTTTCGTCGAAGCCGCTGGTCTGGCCGCGCGCGAGATCGGCTTCATTGCCTTGGGCGACGAAGCCAGTTACGCCGAAGTGCCCATCGATTTTGTCAAAGGTCTCTCGCCCTCGGGCAACGCGCTGCAAACTTCCCGCGGCGACATCGTCATCTACCCGGCGCCGATGCCGTCGAAGAAGAAGCGCCGCTGAGCTTGGGCCGGTTCACGGCCGGCCAACGCCGGGGATAATCTGTGGTTTGGCGCAGAGGTCGCCGCCACCAAATGTCGCTGCGGATGAGCGGGCCGCTCGTCCCTACCCTCAGGTGAGTCTAAGCGAGCAGGGGAAGAAAAGCCGGGTAAACGAACGGTTCAACTGCATCGTTCCGGC
>JBBEEK010000168.1:11574-12617 GCA_040880825.1 Chthoniobacterales bacterium | reverse complement strand
TGCTCCGGCGACATGTAGGCCGGCGTGCCGAGCACACTGCCTTCCATCGTCCGCATCCCCGTGCTGTCGCCGCTCTGGGCACCGGGCAAAACATTCTCTGCCTCACTGGCAAAACCGGTTTCTTTGCTCAGACCCCAATCCATCACCAGCACTTCGCCGAAATCGCCGATCATCACGTTCTCCGGCTTGAGATCGCGGTGATGCACCCCACGGCTGTGGGCGAAAGCGATCCCGTCGCACACTTTTTGGAAGACCGTCAGCAGGAACGGTAGCGGATATTTCTTCACCGCTTCCGGATGCCCTGTCCGTAATCCCGCCAGCACCTCGGCCAGCGTCGTGCCGTGCACGAATTTCATGGTGTAGAAAGCGCGACCATCGCCGTCCACCCCCAACTCGTGCACCGGCACGATATTGGGATGCTCCAACATACCCGTGATGCGCGCCTCATTGATGAATCTGCGCAATCCACTCTTGCTCTCCTCACGCAGCATCACTTTCATCGCCACCTTTCGACCCATGGCCGACTGACGTGCCTCGTGGATCGCCCCCATGCCGCCCGCCGCGACGACATCTCCCTTGCGGTAGCTCCCGATGCTCGTCGGGAGCACGTCCAGTGCTACATTCTGCCGCGCCCGCAGCCGCACATCGCCCAACCGCGCGGTCTGGCCCTCATAGAAATGCCTCGGGCCCACGACCGGAATCTCCTCGATCATGGTTCCGTTGCCGCTCTCCAAATCGGCGAGCACCAACTGGTCCTCGTCCACGATCAACCTGGCATGCCGCCGCGAAATGGTCGGATGATCGATGCGAATCTGCGCATGCTCATCGCGCCCGATAACGTATTCTCCTGGCGGCAGCGTGGCGCGATAAACCTCATCATGATCCACAGCAATAAATACTTCGGTAATCATCGCTCAGCACCTCAAACTATCGATTACCCTACCCTGCCCGCAGAGCGCCCGACAAGTCCCAAGACGCGCGACTCGTTTTTGAAAACACCCGCAGGTCTGACACCCCGAAACGAGGCCGGTCGAACTTCGTTC
>JBBEEK010000168.1:0-11474 GCA_040880825.1 Chthoniobacterales bacterium | reverse complement strand
TCATCCCCTGCGGAAGTTCCAGCCGCCTCCGGCGGGATTTGGAGGTAAGGGGATTGGTCGCCGCGGCGACCTCCGGAGCGTGACTGCGTCCTTCTCGGATTCGTTTCGCTGACGCGAAACGAGGCCGGTCGAACTTCGTTCTCATCCCCTGCGGAAGTTCCAGCCGCCTCCGGCGGGATTTGGAGGTAAGGGGATTCGAACCCCTGGCCTTCTCATTGCGAACGAGACGCTCTACCAACTGAGCTATACCCCCGCGCGGGACCGGAAATAGACCACTACCGTCGCCGCACCGCAAGCCAAAGGCGCCGCCGGGTCAGGGTTCGCGGTGAACTTTGATGTAGGACGAAAACCAGCGGCCGGTCGGCTCGAGGATGCGCTCTTTCGTCTCGGCGTCCATGGAGAAAAGACCGAACTGACCGTGCCAACCCTCTTTCCATTCGTAGTTGTCGACCAGGGTCCACGCGAAATAGCCGCGCACGTCGACACCTTCGTGCATGGCGCGACGCATCTGCGCGATGTGCTCGCGCATGTAGCGGATCCGCTTCTGCTCGCTCTGCGTGCCGAGGCCGTTTTCGGAAATGACGATCGGTTTGTTGTAGCGCCGGTGCACCTGCGTGAGGACGTTGTAAAGGCCCTCGGGCACGATCTCCCAGCCGAGCTGCGTGTAGCGCGAACTGACCTCGCCATGACCGCGCGAAAGGAAGCGGATGATGCTGGCGTCCTGCGCGTAGTAGTAGTTGACCCCGATGATGTCCATCGTGTCGGCCACCATGTCGAGGTGGTCGAAATTCTGCCGCTGCGCAATGTTGTAGACCAGCGCGGTCGGATCCTGACGGAAATTCCGCCGCCAGTCGGGCACGGAGTAAATCCCCATGATAATCGCGCCGGGGCGCTCCTCGCGCACGATGGATGCCGCGTCGCGGAACATGTCCGCCGCCACCCGCATCGCTTTCTTGTAGCCGAAGGGATGCAAGAGGAGACCGGGCGGCCAGTGGCCGGCAATCCAGCCGAGTTGCAACGCGCCGTTGGGTTCGTTCTGCGGGACGTAGATGCGCACCGTCGACCCCATGGCTCGGACCACGCGCGTCACCTGCTTGCGCCAGGCCTCCTGCACGTCGGGATGGAGGAAGTTTGACCGGCTTTTCGCTTTGGTGTCATAGAGCCAGTCGGGGAAAGTGAAATGCCACAAGGTGATGACCGGCTCGAGGCCCGCGGCGCGCACTTGGCGGGCCATGCTGACATAGCGCGCCAGCGCCGCTTCGTTGATCACCCCGGGCTTGGGCTCGACGCGCGCCCACTCGACACCGAAACGAAAATGCGACACGCCGAGCTTTTTCACAGCCGCCAGATCGCGGTCGAAGCGGGACCAGGAAAACACCGCTTCCTCGCCGCGCACCGGCGCGTTGCCTTCGAAGCCGTAAACGTCCCAGTCGGTCAGAAAATACATCGGCGAGTCCTTCGGCACCCCCCGGTCCTCGTTCTGGTAGCTGGCCGTCGAAGTCCCCCACCAGAAACGCTCCTTGGGCAAAGGCTTGGTCACCGCCGGTTCGGTCGGCGGTTTGTAGGATCCGGGCGGGGTCACACATCCGGACCAAACAAGCGCCATGACCGGCAAAAAGAGGCGCGCGCCTTGCGTCATCGCGCGGAGCCTATTAACTGGAGTCATGTTCGCAAAGCACCATCTTGCCGCCGTCGCCGCTCTGGGCATCGCCGCGACCGCCGCCACCGCCGCCCCGCAACCTTCCTCGCTCGACCAGCAGACCACACCCGACCGGCTGGAAATGAAGGACGGCCGCGCTCTGCAAGGCCTGATTCTGAAAAACACCGCCGACTCGGTGCTCTTCCAGACCCGCACCAACGAGATGCTCGTGCCGAAAGAGCAAATCCGCCGCATCCACGACGAGATCGACGGCGACATCGTCTTCGAAGAGATCGCCAGCAAGGGACGCCTGCCCTCCTGGCGCGCCATGGTCACCGACCTGCGCAACCACGACGACATCCGCAGCCTCCAACAGATCCCCGCCACAACGATCGAAGAGGGATTTCTCCGGAATATCCCTTACCTCTCGTTCCGTGTGAACAAGCAGTCCGAATTCAACGTCTACGGCAATCCTCTTGACCCGGTGGCCATCGAGTTCGGTATGTATGGCCGCCAGCGCAACAGCTCCAAATACCGCCAGATCATCCGCGAGTTTCTCGCCGGCCACTTGCACGCCCGCGAGGAAATTGCCGCACTCTACTCGCTCAACTTGCGCGGGGACGAAAAGCGCGCCGGCCAACTCGCCTTCAAAATCATCCCACCCGGACAAGCTGACGCCTACGGCGGTTGGTGGCTCGTCGTTTACGATCCGCAACGCCTCGACCGCTCCCGGGTCACTGACGCGAAATATGCGGCCGTCACCCGCCCATTCACCGAAATCAACAACCGCGACGGCAGCCTCCGCGTGCGCAACCAGCAGGAGCAGCAAAACTGGCTGGCCACCATGATGGAGGATTTCACCGGACGCGTGCCGCAGATCCGCGGCTTCTATCGGGACAAGGACGGCATCTTTCGTTTGTTCACCTTCGGCGACGACGAGTCCTAGCCGGCACAGCCGAGCAGACGACGCTCGCGGATGATGCGGGCCACCTCCCCGGGCACCGCCTCGATCCAGGCGGGATCGCCCGCGCGGATCTGCTCGAGCACCTGCGGCGACTTGATGCCGAGGATTTCCTCGCGGTAGTCGGTGACGGGAACGATAAAGTCATTCTCCCGCAGGTAGGCGTAAAGATGCCGCAACTGCGGCTCCACGCGGAAATTGTCCGCCGTGATGATCGCGCCGTCGGACGCCTGCCGCGGGTAAGCGTAAATCCGCACATTCTTTTTGAAGAGCCGGCCCAAACCCTCGAGGATGCCGCCCTCGAGACCGGTGTAATATTTCTCGAGGAAAATCTGCTCGAGCGCCGGCACTCCGAGCGCGAGGCCGATCGCCTCTTTCGTGTAGAGCGCGAGGTAATCGACGAGGCGGAAATATTCGGCGAAGTTGGAAATCAGGACCGTCTGGCCGAGGGCCCCGAGGATGTCGGTGCGGTCGAGGAAATCCTGCGGATCGAGGTCGCCCGTGCTCAGGAGATTCTCCATGGTGATCTCGGCAAGGGTCAGCACGCCGCGCGGCGCCGCTTGGCCCCGCGGGGCGAAGTCCGCGAGGGCGCACCGCAGCATCTCGAAAGTCACGTGGGTCACCGGGCGGAAACTGCCGCGCTCGACAAGGATGGCGCGCTTGTAAAGTTCCTCGGCCGGTTGCACCACTTCGCCGTCGGCGCGGAACATCGCGGTGCGTCCCAAGCCCTGCGCCACCAGCTGCAGGCTCATTAAACGGTTGTCGACGCCGGCGAAGGCCGGACCGCTGAAGCGGATCATATCCACTTCCATCCGCTGCGCCGTGAGATCGTCGAGCAGGCTGCCGATGAGTTTTTCCGGCTCGGCATGCAGGCGGAAGGCGCCGTAGATGAGATTGACCCCGGTGATACCGAGCGCCTCCTGCTGCGCGATGTTTTCCGCATCAAGCATCCGCACGTGGATGATGATCTCGTTGACCGGACCGCGGGGCCCAGTCTGGAATCGGATCCCCATCCAGCCGTGCGATTCGTCGTGCGTGTGGTAGCTGCGGGCCGCCACCGTGTCGGCAAAAACAAAAAACGTCTTCTCCCCCCCGATTTTGGCGTCGAGCCGCTCGCGCAGAAGGTTGAATTCGTGCTCCAGCATGCCCCACAACCGCTGCCGGCTCACGTAGCGCTCGGCCGGACCGTAAATGGCATCGCTGAATGTCATGTCATAAGCAGACATCGTTTTGGCCACCGTCCCGGCCGCCGCGCCGACAAAGAAAAACCGGCGCGCCACCTCCTGGCCGGCGCCGATCTCGGCGAAGGTGCCGTAAATCCGCGGATCCAAGTTCAACTCGAGCGCTTTGCGGTTGACCCGCAGGTTGAATTCGTCGGCGGCCATGAAAACGGCCAATCATGGGTTTCCACGCCAGCTCCGGCAACGGCAAAGACCGCGCGCTGCATGCTTGCCTCCCCCGCATCGCGGTCGATGATATGCCCAGCCACCGCCATGCGCTTTTCGACTCTTCTTCCGCGCTGCCTTGCGGCCGTCTGCGCGGTCCTCACCGCCACCTCCTGCACCCCACCGCGCGAGGCGCCCGGCCGCCTCGTCATCTGGCACCAGAAAACCGGGGCGGAGCGCGCCTTCTTCGAGGAAGCCGTCGCCGGCTACAACCGGAGCCATCCCGGCGAACGCGTCGTCGCGCTCTACCGCGAGAACGAGGAGCTGCGCAATTCCTTCATCATCGCCGCCGTGGCCGGACAAGGGCCCGATCTCATCTTCGGTCCCTCCGACAACGTCGCCCTCTTCGCCGGCGCGCGCGTCATCCGGCCGTGGGAAGAGGTGCTTGAAACCGGTTTTCTCGCGCAGTTCACCGACGACGGTCTGGTTGCGTGGCAGGACCGGACGTGGCTGGTCGCCGACCAGATCGGCAACCAACTCATGCTCGTCTACGACCGCACCGTCGTGAGCGAACCTCCCGGGACACTGGACGAACTGGTGGAACTCGGAAGCAAACTCACCCAACGCACGGAGGGCCGCACCGACCGGTATGCCCTCACCTGGAATTATGCCGAACCGTATTTTTTTATCCCTTTCCTCACCGGTTTCGGCGGCTGGATCATGGACGACGAGGGCAACCCCACGCTCGACACACCGGAAATGCGCGCCGCCCTGCAGTTCGTCCTCGACCTGCGGGACCGCCACGGCATCGTGCCGCGCTACGCAGACTATGACACGTCCAATCTCATGTTCCTGCGGCGGCGGGCGGCCATGATCATCAACGGTCCTTGGTCATGGTCGGATTACGGCGTCCCGGAGCAAAGCATGCTCGCCCTCCTGCCGGTCAACAGCGCGACCGGACTGCGTTGCCGGCCGATCATCGCGGCCAAGGGATACAGCTTGAGCGTCAATACACCCCCGGAGAAATTCGACCTCGTGCGCCGCGTTCTCGCCTTCTTCACCAGCGAAGACATCCAATTGTCCATGGCTCAGCGTCTCTTCACCACCCCGACGCTGCGCCGCGCCCTCCAATCACCCGTTTTCCGCAGTAACGCCGTGTTGCAACTCGCCCTCGAGCAGTCGAAAAATGCCATTCCCATGCCGATCGATCCCCGCTTGCGCTACATCTGGGACGGTATCCGCGGCCCCTACCGGCGCGTCTTTACCGGGGATCTGACGCCCGCGGAGGCGGCCCGACTCATGCAGCGCGAAGCCGAGGACCGGATCATGGAGGGTATGCCGTGAAGGATCAGGACAGTCACGCGCGCTCCGCCGTCCTGGCCGGACTCACCGAATGGGATCCGGCGGTCCAGCGGCGCACGTTTCTCGCGCTTTGCCTCGTGCCCGCCTTGCTCGTGCTGGTCCTCGTTCTCGTTTATCCGCTGGTCTACAACGTGCTCCTTTCGTTCTCCGACGCGAGCATCTACCGCATCCGCGACTGGGGTTTCGCCGGCTTCAGGCAATACCTGCTCGTTTTTCGTGAGCCGGAATTCTGGATCATGTCCAGCAAGACCATTCTCTGGACCGTGGCCAGCACGATCCTGCAGATCGGCCTCGGGGTTTTTCTCGCCGTCGTCCTGCACCAGCATTTCCTGCGCGGTGCTCCGGCCTGGCGCCTGCTCCTTCTTCTCCCTTGGGCCATGCCGCAATACATCACCGCGCTCACTTGGCGCAGCATGTTCTCCGGCGATTACGGCCCGGTGAACACCTTGCTCGGCGGCGCCTTCGGCCTCGCGCCGATCGAATGGCTGACCACCCCCACCCCGGCCTTTGTCGCGGCCATTCTCGTCAATGTCTGGATGGGTTTCCCCTTTATGATGATCGTAGCCCTGGCCGGACTGCGCTCCATTCCGCCGGCCCTGTATGAGACCGCCACCCTCGACGGTGCGTCGTCCTGGCAGCAGTTCACCCGCGTCACGGCTCCCCTGCTGCGCCCGGTCATGCTGCCGGCCACCACTTTGGGCATCATTTGGAATTTCAACAGCCTGAACGTCATCTGGCTTTTTTCCAACGGCGGGGAGCCGGGCGACTCCACCCAGATCCTGGTCTCCTACGTCTACAAGGCCGCCTTCACCTATTACCGATTCGGCTGGGCGGCCGCTTTGTCAGTGGTGATTTTTGTCATCCTCTTCGCCTTCGTGCAGGCCTTCTTGCAATTCAACCGCTGGCGGCGCTGAGCCAGCTTCACCGCGAGAAAAGAAACCGCACGGTTTCCGGACCGGCGGCCAACCATGCCAAGGCCCCGGCCGCCAGATAAGGTCCGAACGGAATGCGTCCCGCATCCTCCAGCCTCCGCGTCAGGAGCAGAACCACCCCGGCCACCGCGCCGATGATCGATCCTGCGGCGATGCTGAAAAGCGCACCCGGCCAGCCGAGGAAGGCACCGAGTGTGAGCATGAATTTTACGTCGCCGAAGCCCATGGCCTCGCGCGGGATCACCAAGGACCGCGCCGATCCACGCCACCCGAGGGCCTCCACGTAGTCCGCTTTCCGCCCCTCCCGGCGGGCGCCGTCGGCGGAAAACTTCCACAGACCGCCATCCGCCAAATGCACCTCCAACACATCCGTCGGGCGGTAGAACAACTCGGCGAGTTCGATCTCCTCTTCCCCCACCCTCAGCCGCGGCTCGTCGGCTGTTCCGGATAAAGTCACCTCCTCGACCGATTCGAGATCGATGCGCTTGCGGCCGAACGCCAGCTTGCCCAGCTCCACCACCGCGAAAAGCACCGCGAAGCCGACCCCGGCGCCGAACAAGCTCGAGCGCAAACGCTCCTCCCACGAAGCCCCCGGTTGCAGCCCCTCGACCAGCACACTCAACACCACCCCGGCCACCGCGCCGCCGAGGGTCAAACTATCCGGCAGAATCATGTGCTCGAGGTCGATGAACGTGCCGGCCACCAGCAGGGCCGCCAACACCATGTAGGACGCGGCCACCGGCGCCGGAAATGCCCACCACAACCAGACGAACAACCCGGCCGTCAGCAACTCCACCAGCGGGTAGCGCGCGGAAATGCCCGCCTCGCAACCGGCGCAACGCCCGCGCAAGGCGAGCCAGCTGAAAACCGGGATGTTTTCATACCACGGCAACGAGCGGCCGCAGTGCGGACAGAATGAGCGCCGCGGATGCCCCAGCCCGATGCCGCGCGGCAAGCGGTGGATGACGGCGTTGAGAAACGAACCGCACACCAGACCGGCCGCCACGACCGCCGCGTATGCCGGCCAACCGCTCATTCTTTGGGCAGTCTCGCCTCGAGCGACTCACAGAAGACGTGCAGCAGGAATTTTTGCGCTTCCTGGATCCGCGCCGTCACCGTGCCCGGCACGATCAATTCGATGTCCGCCGCGCCTTTGGTGAATCCCCCGTCTCGTCCGAGGAAAGCCACGGTCGTCAGGCCCCGACGACGTCCTTCCTCGATGGCCGCGAGCACGTTGCGCGACTGGCCGGAACTCGAAATCACGACCAGCATGTCTCCCGGGTGGCCGAAGGCCTGCACCTGGCGCGCATAGACCGCATTGAACTCGTAGTCGTTGCCGATGGCCGTGAGCAACCCCCCGTCCACCCCGAGCGCCATCGCCGGATAAGGACGCCGGTCGTCTTTGAAGCGGCAGACGAACTCCGCCGCAATGTGCGCCGCATCGGAAGAACTCCCGCCGTTACCGCACAACATCAGTTTGTGTCCCGCGGTCAGGACGGCGAACGCCGCGTCGGCCGCCTGTTGCAAAGGTTTCTCCAGCGGACCCAGCTGATCGAACGTCTCGCGGGCCCCGGCCAGCGACTCGGCAAATTGACTCATCGGCCGGCAGCATCCGGATCGCGGCGCCGTTGAGGCAAGACAAATTGCCGGATTCCCGCCATTTGACATCCGACGGCAAACCTTCTTTCATGCCGTCATGAATCTGCGCCTCGGTCTCGTCCCCGCCGCACTGATCCTCGCTTCCTGCGTCACGCCAACCGCGCCGCCGGTCGAAATGCCCGAGGCCAATGTGTTGCCGCTGGCCCTCGACAGCGATTTCGAATTCCGCAAAACGCGCCGCACCCTCAACCAAGCGCAGATCAATATGGAGACGGACAATCCCGTCATCATTTTCGAGCGCAACCGCCTCAACTTCGGCGCGCTCTCCGCCGAGGAACGCCGCCAGCGCGAAGGCACCTACTACGATTTCTTCTGGCGCGCCCGGCGCCCGGCCGAAGTCACCGTGCGCTTCGAATACCGCCAAGCCAAGACGGGCAACGCCGTTATGGCCCAAGAGATTTACGTGCCCGACGCGCGCGGCACCATGAAGAGTTCCTTCCAAGTCATCGGCGACAACTTCCAGTGGGACGGCCCCGCCACTGCCTGGCGCTGTTTGATCATCGAAAACAACCGCATCGTGGCCTTCACCCAGTCTTACCTTTGGAAATGAAGCCAGGCCCGCGGGGGCTTCCCTGTTTGACACCGCACCCGCCCTCCGTTTGTTGGACTTGAGATCTTGAGTGCCGTTTCCTCAGTGCAAGTCGGTGTCGCCGGTCCCACCGTGTGGGTCCGCGTGGAGGGCCGCGGGTCGTTCCAAAACAGCACCGGACTCAGGGATTTCGCCGCCGAGATGACCCGACGCGGCCATCGTGACTTTGTCATCGATCTCAAGGACTGCGAACTGATGGACTCCACTTTCATGGGCACCCTCACCGGCATCGCGCTCCGGCTCGGCCCGCAAGGAAGCCTGCGCGTGGTGCGACCCAACGAGCGCTGTCGCTCGGTCCTGCGAAACCTCGGCCTCGACCGCGTTTTTACCGTCGAGGAAAACCTCCCTGCCCCGCCGCCGGGCACCAGCCTGCACGACGCGGAAGGCACCCCGTCGCGCGAAGCCAAGCGCGAGACCTTCATCGAGGCCCACGAAAACCTCGTCGCGGCCAACCCGGAAAACGCCGTTCGATTCAAGGACGTCATCGAGTTCCTCAAGCACGGGGAACCGGAAGCCGAAGCGCGTCCTTGATGACCCTCGGCCCGCGACTCTAACCTTCCGGCACCCCGACGGGGCCTATGGTGACCGCCCTGCTCATCGTCTTTATCCTGCTCTCCGCTTACCTTGTCTGGCGGGTGGCCAGCCAGCGGCGTGCCCTGCGGCTGCTCGGACGCGAATGGCGCGAGCTGCAGACCGAGGAAGAACGCGTCTTCGATTTCCTCCACGGACTCGGCGAGGCCTTCGGCGGCTCCGGCGGACGTCGCGAACTCCACCGCCTCATCGTGGAAAGTGCCGTCCGCATCCTCGACGCGCACGGCGGTGCCCTCTACCTCGCCGACCGCTCCGGCCAATTCCTCTCGCCCTCCTACATCAGCCGCGCCTGCGCCCCGCTGGTCAAAGTGCCCGAGCACATCCGCGTCCAAGCCGCATCCAACCCCGTGGCCATGGAAAGCTTCCTGCGCCTGCAGCCCGTCCGCCCCGGCGACGGCGCCCTCGCCCGCGTCTGGAAAGAAGGTGGGGTGCGTCTCTTCAACCATGACGATGCGGAGCTTTCCGGTCTCGCCGGCGAGAGCCAGCGCACCACCTCTGCCCTCGTCGGCTGCCTGGCCTACCGCGACAAAATCCTCGGCGTGCTCGCCGTGGTCAACGGCCCCATGGGCACCTCCTTCCGCCCCGAGGACCTTGCCGTCTTCAAAGCCATCGCCGGCCAATCCGCTTTTGCCCTCTTCAGCGAAGCTGTCTACCTCGAAGCGGGCGAAAAAAAGCGGCTCGACAGCGATATCGAGACCGCCCGCGAAATCCAAAACATCCTCCTCCCCGACCGGGCGCCGGCCGTTGACGGCTTCCAAATCGACGGACTCAACATCCCCGCCCGTCACGTCAGCGGCGATTACTTCGACTATGTCCAAGTCGACGACCACCACTGGGGCATCGTCATCGCCGACGTCTCCGGCAAAGGCATCCCCGCCGCCCTCATCACCGGCATGTGCCGCACCCTCCTGCGCGGCGCCGCCCCCGGTTGCCGCTCCGCCGCCGAAACCCTCCGCCGCGTCAACCGCCATCTCTACCCCGATATCAAAGAAGACATGTTCGTCAGCATGCTCTACCTCGTTCTCGACACCCGCTCCGGCGATATCACCATGGCCCGCGCCGGCCACGACCCGCCACTGCTTTACCGCGCGGCCGGACGCCAGGTCGTCCCCCTCAGCCCGCCCGGACTGGCCGCCGGCGTTGACAGCGGCGACGTCTTCGATAGGGTCGTCGTCGACGTAACCGTCACGCTGGCCCCGGGCGATGGTATCCTGCTTTACACCGACGGAGCCACCGAGGCCCTCGACCGGCACGATGCCGAATTCGGTCTGGCCCGGCTCACCCAAGCCGTCCAGGCCAATGCCCCGAAAGGGGCCGCCGCGACGGTGGCTAACATCGCCGACGAGTTGCGCGAATTCGCCGGGGAAACACCACAATACGACGACATCACCCTGATCTCCATTTTCAAACTATGAGCAAAACACACGCCGAGGACTCCGCCCCCGCGCCCGAGGACCAAGCCGCGGAAAACCCCGCGACCGATCCCGCCGCCGAAACCGAAAAATTCCGCGACCTCGCCCTGCGCACGGCCGCCGACTTCGACAACTTCCGCAAACGCGCCGCGCGGGAGAAAGAAGACGCCATCCGCTACGCCAACAACTCGCTGCTCGAGGACCTCTTGCCCGTGCTCGACAACTTCGAACTCGGCCTCGAAGCCGCCCGCTCCGCCCCCGATGCCGGCGCCATCCTCCAAGGCCTCGACATGGTCTCGCGGCAGTTCCGCGACTTCCTCACCTCCGCCGGCCTCGAGGAAATCGCCACCGACAATGCCGAATTCGACCCCAACCTCATGGAAGCCGTCGGCCACGAACCCGACGCCAAAGTCCCCGAGGGCCGCGTCCTGCGCCAGGCCCGCCGCGGCTACAAACTCCGCGACCGCCTCCTCCGTCCGGCCAGCGTCTTTGTCTCCAAAGGCCCCGCCGCCTGACCACAACCATGTCGGCCCGTCACCGCAGGGATCCCTACGAGATCCTCGGCGTCACCCGCGGCGCCGAGACCGCGGAAATCAAGACCTCCTACCGCAAGCTCGCCATGCAATACCACCCGGACCGCAATCCGGGCGACGCGGCGGCCGAGGAGCAGTTCAAGGAGATCTCGCAGGCCTATGACATTCTGATCGACCCCGACAAGCGCGCCGCCTACGACCGCTACGGCTACGCCGCTTTCCAAGGCGCGGGCGCCGGAACCGGCGCCGGCTTCCACGACCCCTTCGACCTCTTCCGCGAAGTCTTCGGCTCCGGCGGAGGAGGCGGCATCTTCGAGCACTTCTTCGGCGGCGGCGCCGGCGGGGCCGAGCAAGGTCGCGGCGCCGACCTGCGCTACGACCTCGAGATCAAACTCGAGGAAGCCGCCCGCG
>JBBEEK010000167.1:0-2009 GCA_040880825.1 Chthoniobacterales bacterium | reverse complement strand
ACCAAGGTCAAAAACTGGTCGAAGCCACCCTCCTCGCCGACACCACCGCCATCGTCCCCGGCCAACCCTTCCGCCTCGGCCTTCACCTCCGCATGGCCCCCGGTTGGCACACCTACTGGGAAAACCCCGGCGACTCCGGCCTCCCCACCACCTTCGACCCGCAACTCCCCGCCGGCTTCACCGCCGCCCCCATCCTCTGGCCGCTCCCTCAGCGCCTCGTCGAACCCGGCGACATCCAAGTCTACGCCTACAAAGGCGAAGTCCTCCTCGTCCGCACCATCACGCCACCCGCCGACCTCGACGCCGCCGAAATCCCCCTCAGCGCGAAATCCACCTGGCTGGTCTGCGAAGCCATCTGCATCCCCGGCAAAGCCGAAGTCAGCCTCACCCTCCCCGTCGCCCCCAACGCCGAACCGGCTAACGCCAAACTCTTTGTCAAATTCGCCGCACTGACCCCCTCCAGCGAGACCCCACCCGCCACCATCCAGTGGACCGCCACCCCGACCGGTTGGAACCTCGGCCTGCGTGATGCCACCGACGCCACCCGCGCCGATTTTTATCCCTTCGCCGATGACAAAAATCCCGTCGGCCACACCGCCCCGCGCGAACTTCTCCAAGGCGCCGCCGACCTCGCCATCCCGGTCAAAGGTTCCGCCCCCGTCCGCGGCGTGCTCGTTCTCGAAAATGACAACCGCCGCGGCTGGATCATCGAAAGCCAAGCATCCTCCGCCCCCGCCGCCAAAGCCGCCGCGTCCGGACTCTGGACCTACCTTCTCTTCGGCTTCATCGGCGGCTTCATCCTCAACCTCATGCCCTGCGTCCTCCCGGTCATCTCGTTGAAAATTTTCGGCTTCATGCGCCAGGCCGGCGACTCCCGCGCCAGCATCTTCCGGCACGGCCTCGCCTTCGCCGCCGGCATCTTCCTTTGGTTCCTCGGCCTCGCCGCCGTCATCATCGCCCTCAAAGCCGCCGGCAGCGAAGTCACCTGGGCCTTCCAATTCCAAAACCCCTGGTTTAACTTTGTCATAGGCGCCGTCATCTTCGTCTTCTCCCTCAATCTTTTCGGCGTCTTCGAAATCGTCCTGCCCGGCCGCGCCACCCAGGGCATCGCCGAGGCCGGCAGCCACGGCGGACTGGCCGGCTCCTTCGCCCAAGGCATCCTCGCCACCCTGCTCGCCACCCCCTGCACCGCGCCCTTCCTCGGCACCGCCCTCGGATTTGCTTTCAGCCAGACTCCAGCCGTCATCGCCGCCATGTTCGCTTCCATCGCCACCGGCATGGCCTTTCCCTACCTCCTCCTCTCCGCGCAACCCGGCTGGATGAAATTCCTCCCCAAGCCCGGCGCCTGGATGGAGCGCCTCAAACAATTCATGGGCTTCCCGCTCCTTGCCACCCTGCTCTGGCTGCTCTATGTCATAGGACAACAACGCGGCACCGAAGCCATCATCTGGGCCTCCGCCGCCTACCTCTGCCTCGCCCTTGCCGCCTGGCTCTACGGCGCTTTTCTCGGACCCCTCTCCTCCGCCCGCGCCAAAACCTTCGCCACCCTCGGCATCCTCCTCACCCTCCTCCTCGGCCTCGGCTACTTCACCGGCAACCTCTTCGCCCGCGCCGCCGCCACCATCCCCGCAAAATCCGCCGCCACCCCGACCGACGGCATCCCCTGGGTCCCCTATTCCGAGGCCGAGTTACAACGCCTCCTCGCCGAAGGCAAACCCGTCTTCCTCGACTTCACCGCCGACTGGTGCATCACCTGCAAGTTCAACCTCCGCACCGCCATAGACACCAAAGCCGTCCGCGCCGCCTTGGAAAAACTCGGCATCGTCCCCATGCTCGCCGACTGGACCAACAGCAACCCCGAGATCACCAAAAAGTTGGCCCAATTTGACAGAGTCGGCGTCCCGTTTTACTTGTATTACCCCGCCGGCCAAACTGACAATCCAGTCATCCTTCCGGAATTGCTCACCGAGCAAATCATTCTCCGCGCCCTCGGCGCACAACCCTGAACA
>JBBEEK010000166.1:0-12798 GCA_040880825.1 Chthoniobacterales bacterium | reverse complement strand
GGCCGATGACGAGGCCCGGGCGGGCGGTGAAAATGGTGACGCGCAGGCTGTTCCAAGCGCGCTCGATGACGATCTTGGACACGGCGGCTTGGCGGAGCTTGCCCTTGAGGTAGGCGCGGATCTTGAGATCGGAGTGCAGGTGGTCGGCGAACTCGCGCCGGGGGGCATACCACTTCGATCCCCAGTCTCGGGTGATGGGGAGGCGGAAGCCGATCGGGTGAACTTTTTGTCCCATGATGTTATTTGGTTTCCTCCGCGGCGGGCGCGACGGTCTCGGCCGGCGCGGTCGCCTCGGCGGCCGGTTTGTTTTCTTTCTTGGCCGCGGCTTTCTTCGGCGCGGCGGGTTTTTTGGAAGCGGTTTTTTTCTTGGCGGCCTTGCGGGTCTCGCGGTTCTGGATTTCGATCTCGTCGGTCAGGATGATGCGGATGTGGCTGGTGCGCTTGCGGATCGGGCCGGCGCTGCCGCGGGCCTTGGGGATGAAGCGCTGGACGGTCGGCCCCTCGCCGACCACGGCTTCGCGGATGACAAGGGCTTCGACGCGGGCTTGGTGGTTGTTCTCCGCGTTGGCCACGGCGCTCTTGAGCGTCTTGGCCACGAGGCCGGCCGCCTTCTTGGGCGTGAAGGCCAGCAGATCGAGGGCCTTCTGCACGGGCAGACCCTGGATCTCGCGCGTCACCTCGCGCGCTTTGAACGGCGAAATGCGGGCGAATCGGTAAATCGACCTGGTTTCCATTTTATTAAATTTTTCTTTTGGTTTTTATCTTAGCGGCGGGCATCCACCCGGAGGCGGTCACCCACTTTGATTGCATCCTCTTCGGACACGAGATTCTGGACGACGGCACCGCTGAGACGGTCACGCACATCGATGACGCGGACGTCGCCGACGCGGCGATTGTCGCGCCACACTTGGAAAGGCATTCCGACCTTCACCCCCGCATTGCGTCCGATGTTGGCCACCACGAGAGCGAACTCGGGTTTGACCTCGACCACGGAGGCGTCGGTCAGCGTTGGTCCCGCGGCTTGCGCGTCGAGGTCTTCAGCGCCGACGCCCAGCAGGCGGTCGGAGGCGCGGAGTTCCATCTCAAGCGAAGCGCGGGCTTCGGCCTGCGCGGTGCGGGAACGGGTCATGGCATCGAGCAGCGCTTTCGCTTCGGCCTGCGCCGCGGGGTCGGAGGTATTGGCGGCTTTCGTTTGCATTTCTTTTTCGAAAGCCTCGCGTTCCTCGTTGTCGGCGGTTTCCACGGTTTTGAGGAAAATTTGCACTCCCTCGGCGAGGGCGAGCAGGCGCTCGAGCAGCAGGGCATTTTCTTTCTGCTGGCGCGTGAGTTCGTTGACGGTGGAAAGGAGGCGTTCCTCGATTTCCCCGCCGCCGTCGGCACCGGGCGCGAGCGCGTCGAATTTGACCTGCAAATCCTCGGCTTGGCGTTTGAAGATCTCGGCCTCGCTGTTGGCGAGGGCGAGGCTTTCGGTGAGACTGCGAATGGACTCGCGCGCGAGCAAAAGTTGCTCGTTGAGGCGCGCCGTTGTGGCGGCGTCCCCAGAATCTCGGTCTGTCAAAGAGCTGCGGCTTTGTGCGGAGGCGATTCCGACCAGGGTGATCAAAAGACACCCGGCCAGGAAAAACCTGCCGAACGAGGCCACGTTTATTTCGTCACTTTCGCCGTATGCGATCCGTGTTTCTTGAAGATACGCGTGGGCGAGAATTCGCCGAGCTTGTGCCCGACCATGTTCTCAGTGACGAAAACTGAATTGAAAATTTTCCCGTTGTGCACGAGGAAGGTGTGCCCGACGAAATCCGGCGTGACCATCGAACGGCGTGACCACGTTTTGATCGGCTTCTTCGAGCCGCCTTCGTTGATGCGGTCGATTTTCTCGAGCAGGTGAGGCTCGACGAACGGGCCTTTTTTGAGAGATCTACCCATGGCTTAATTCTTTTTCTTGCTCTTGCGGCGCTCGATAATGAAGCGGTCCGAAGGTTTGTGTTTCTTGCGGGTTTTGAATCCTTTGGAGAGCTGGCCCCACGGGCTGACCGGGTGCTGGCGTCCGCCGCCGCCCTTTGATTTGCCGTTACCGCCGCCCATCGGGTGGTCGATCGGGTTCATGGCCATGCCGCGCACGGTCGGACGGATGCCGAGCCAGCGGGAACGGCCGGCTTTGCCGCTCGAGACGTTCATGTGCTCGGAGTTGCCGACTTGGCCCATGGTCGCGTGGCATTTGCCGATGATCTTGCGGATTTCGCCGGAGGGCATCTTGACCAGTGCGTAGCCGGCTTCGAAGTTGTTGAGCACGGCCTGCTGGCCGGCGCTGCGCGCCACTTGGCCGCCGCGTCCGGGGACGAGTTCGATGTTGTGGATGGCCGAGCCGGGCGGGATGCGCTCGAGGGGCAACGAGTTGCCGACTTCGGGCGCGGCCTCGGGGCCGGAAATGACTTTCATGCCGACCTTCAAACCGTCAGGGGCGAGGATGTAAGTCTTCACGCCGTCGACGTATTGCAAGAGCGCGATGCGTGCGGTGCGGTTCGGGTCGTATTCGATGGCGATGACCTCGGCCACCACGCCGTGTTTGCGGCGCTTGAAATCGATGAGGCGCAGCTTGCGCTTGTGTCCGCCACCGATGTGGCGGCAGGTCAGACGGCCCTGGTTGTTGCGACCGCCGGTGCGCTTGCGCGAGGTGGTGAGACTCTTCTCCGGCTTCTTCTTGGTGATCTCCTCGAAAGACGGGAGAGCCTTGAAGCGCGCGGAGGGCGTGAGCGGACGGAAAGTTTTGAGTGCCATGGCAGGTGGTGCGGTTAGACGAGGTCGAGTTTTTCGCCCTCTTTGAGCGTGACGATGGCTTTCTTCCAATGCGGACGGCGTCCGAAGTCGGAGCGGCGCTCGCGCTTCTTCTTACCGGCGTAGTTGGCAGTGTTGACCGAAACGACCTTCTTTTGGAAAAGGCTCTCGATGGCTGCTTTGATCTCCAGCTTGTTGGCCGCGGGATTGACCTCGAAGACGTATTTGTTCCCTTTGTCCATGAGGACGGTGGACTTTTCGGTCAGGCGGACGGTGCGGATGATATCGAAGGGCTCTTTCATGATGCCGTCCTTTCGGAAAGTTTGGCCAGCGCGTCGCCGGTCAGGAGAATTTTGTCGTAGCGGAGCAGGTGCTCGGGGTTGACGTCGGAGGCGCTGATGAGGAGAACGTTGCCGACGTTGCGGGCGGCGCGGAAGGTCGTCTCCTCGAAGGCCGGCGAAACGAGCAGGACGTTGCGCGCGTCTTGGGCGTTGCTCTTGACGTAGGAAAGGAATTGGGCCGTCTTGCCGTCCGGGATGGCCGGAGCGTCGACGACGAGGACATCACCGGCGAGGATGCGCGCGCTGAGCGCTTTGCGCAGGGCCAGCTTGCGCACCGACTTGGGCGTCTTCTTGGAATAGTCGCGGGGCTTGGGTCCGAAAACCACGCCGCCGCCGCGCCAGATGGGCGAGGACTTGTAGCCGGCACGGGCGCGGCCCGTGCCTTTCTGGCGCCAGGGCTTGGCGCCGGAGAGATTCACTTCGGCTTTGGTCTTGGTGTTGGCCGAGCCGGTGCGGCGGTTGGCCCGCAGGGCGGTGATGACGTCGTGGACGGCCTGCGTGCCTTTGCCATTTTCGATGATGGCAATGTTGGCCTGCTTGGCTTCCTCGGCGGTGAGAACTTTGGCGCTCATGGTTTACTTCTTTTTGGCGGATTTCTTGATGGAAGGGCGGACGACAACGTAGGTGCCTTTCGCGCCGGGGATCGCGCCGCTGACGAGAATGACCCCGTCTTCCTCGCGGACTTGGACCACTTGCAAATTTTGCACGGTGACGCGCTCGTCGCCCATGTGACCGGGCATGCCCATGTTTTTCCAGACGCGCCCGGGCGTGGAGCGGTTGCCGATGGCGCCGGTGCGGCGGTGCATCATGGAGCCGTGGCTGGCCGGTTGGCCTTGGAAATTGTGCCGCTTCATCGCGCCTTGGAAGCCTTTGCCCTTGGACTGGCCGATGACGTCGACGAACTGGCCGACTTCGAAAGTGGTGACCGACACGTCGGCTCCCGCTTCGGCCGCGCCATTGCGGAACTCACGGACGAAACGCTTCGGTGTGGCCGAGGTTTTGGCGAAGTGGCCGGTCTGGGCTTTGGAAACGCGCGAGGGCTTTTGGTCGTCGAAACCGACCTGCACCGCGACGTAGCCGTCGGTCTCGGCCGTCTTGACCTGCAGGACTTTGTTGCCCGCGGCGGCGATGATCGTGACCGGCGTGGACACGCCCTTGTCGTCATAGACGCGGGTCATGCCGAGTTTTTTACCGAGTAATCCGAGGCTCATGGTGACAACTAGATCTGGATGTTGATGTCGACGCCGGCCGGTAGGTTGAGGCGGCGGAGTTCATCCACCGTTTTGGCGGTGGGGTCGAGGATGTCGAGGAGACGCTTGTGGGTGCGGCGCTCAAATTGGTCCATGGACTTTTTGTCCACGTGCGGAGAGCGGTTGACCGTCCAGCGCTCGATTTTGGTCGGGAGCGGCACGGGGCCGGCCACGGCGGAGCCGCTGCGTTTGGCGGTCTCGACGATCTCGAGGACCGACCGGTCGAGCAGCATGTGATCGAAAGCTTTGAGACGGATACGGATTCTTGGAGCGGCCATGGTCGTTATTTCTTTTGGCTGTCGAGCACGGCGGCGAGCACCTGCGACGGCACCTGTTCGAAGTGTGAGGGCTCCATCGAGTAGGAGGAGCGGCCTTTGGAAAGCGAGCGGATGGCGGTGGCGTAGCCGAACATTTCGGCGAGCGGCACGTCGGCCGTGACGGTGCTGAGGTTACCCTTGGTCTCGATGCCTTGGATCTTGGCGCGGCGGCGGTTGAGATCGCCCATGATGTCGCCTTGGTATTCGTCCGGCGTGATGTTCTCCACCTTCATGACCGGCTCAAGCAGGATTGGCTTGGCTTTTTTCAGGGCGTCCTTGAGCGAGAAAATGGCGGCCAGCTTGAAGGCCATTTCGTTGGAATCCACTTCGTGGAAAGATCCGTCGACGATGTCGACGTTGACATCGATGACCGGGTAGCCGCCGATGATGCCGTTGAGCACGCCTTCCTCGATGCCTTTGATGCAGGCCGGGATGTATTCCTTCGGAATGCTACCGCCGACGATCTTGTTTTCGACGGTGAGACCTTTGCCACGCTCGTTGGGCGTGACCTTGACGATGACGTGACCGTATTGGCCGCGGCCGCCGGACTGCTTGATGAGTTTTCCTTCGCCGTCGGCCGGGGAAAGGATCGTTTCTTTGTAAGCGATCTGCGGCTTGCCGGCGTTGGCGTCGACTTTGAACTCGCGCATCATGCGGTCGCGGATGATCTCGAGATGAAGCTCGCCCATGCCCGCGATGATGGTCTGGCCGGTTTCTTCGTGGGTGAAGACGCGGAAAGTCGGGTCTTCCTCGGCCAGGCGCTGCAGGGCGATGCCCATTTTTTCCTGGTCGACCTTGGTCTTCGGCTCGATGGCCATGGAGATAACCGGCTCGGGGAAGGAGGGCGGCTCGAGGAGCATCGGATGGTCTTCGTCGCAGAGCGTGTCGCCGGTCGTGATATTTTTGATCCCGACGATGGCCGCGATGTCGCCCGAGTAACACGTGTCGATGTCCTCGCGCTTGTCGGCCTGGATCTGGATGAGGCGGCTGATGCGCTCGCGTTTGCGGGTGCGCGGGTTGTAGACGTTGTCGCCCTTGGACAATTTGCCCGAGTAGACGCGGAAAAAAACGAGTTTGCCGACGAAGGGATCACTCCAAAGCTTGAAGGCGAGTGAGGCGAAATTGCCCTGGTCGTCGGCCACGACTTCGATCGGCGTGGCATCGTCCGGGTCTTGGCCCCTGACTGCGGGAATATCGAGCGGACTCGGGAGATAATCAATCACGGCGTCGACGAGATATTGCACGCCCTTGTTCTTGAAAGCGGAGCCGCCGGCGACGGGGACAAACCGGTTGGCGATGGTCTGGCGGCGAATGGCGGCTTTGAGGTCTTGCTTGGTGATCGGTTTTTCCTCGAGGAACATCATGCCGAGCTCTTCGTCGAGGTCGGTCATCTGGGTGACGAGGTCGTCGTAGGCTTTCAGGGCGAGTTCCTTGTGATCGGCCGGAATATCAATGACCTCGTAGGTCGAGCCCATCACGTCGTTGTCGGAAAAGAGGACAGCCTTCTGGTTAACCACGTCGATCTGACCGCGAAGGTTGTCCTCTTTGCCGAGGGGGATGAGGATGGGCCAGACGTTGGCGCCGAGTTTGAGGCGCATGGTTTCGACGGCTGCGTTAAAGTCGGCGCCGGTGCGATCCATCTTGTTGACGAAGGCGATGCGCGGGACGTTGTATTTGGTCGCCTGACGCCAGACGGTCTCGGACTGCGGTTGCACGCCAGCCACGCCGCAGAACACGGCGATGGCGCCGTCGAGCACGCGAAGTGAACGTTCGACCTCGGCGGTGAAGTCAACGTGGCCCGGCGTGTCGATGATGTTGACCCGCATGTTGATGCCGTCGAAAAGTTTGTAGACATCCTGCTCCACCTTCTGCAACCACGCGCAGGTGGTCGCGGCCGAAGTGATGGTGATGCCGCGCTCGCGCTCTTGCTCCATCCAGTCGGTCACCGTGGTGCCTTCATGCACCTCGCCGATTTTGTGGATCATGCCGGTGTAAAAAAGGATGCGCTCGGTCAGCGTGGTCTTGCCGGCGTCAATGTGCGCGCAGATGCCGATGTTACGCGTGCGCTCGAGCGGGAACGCGCGATCGGGCGAATTGGGATTCGCGGCGGCGGCAGGTGCGGTGGCAGTGGCGGACATGAAAAAAAAACGGTTACGGCGGTTTACCAGCGGAAGTGGGCGAAGGCGCGGTTGGCTTGGGCCATCTTGTGCATTTCGTCGCGCTTCTTGATCGCGTTGCCCTGGCCGGCGGCGGCGTCTTTGAGTTCAGTGGCCAGCGCTTCCTTCATTGGGACGGCTTTGCGCTTGGAGGCAAAAGTGACGAGCCAGCGCATAGCCAGCGCGTATTGGCGGTCGGAGGGCACTTCCATCGGCACTTGGTAAGTGGCGCCACCGACGCGGCGGGATTTGACCTCGAGGCGCGGGCGGACGTTGTCGAGAGCCTTGGTCAGGACATCAAGCGGATCCACGGCATCGCTGCCCTCGCGACACTTTTCGATCGCGGTGTAGACGATGCCTTCGGCCGTAGACTTCTTGCCGCTGCGCATCACGGTATTGATCAAGCGGGTGACCATCAGACTGCCGTAACGGCTATCCCCGAGGGTCGTGCGTTTTGTTGCTCTGCGTCTGCGTGCCATGATGGGAAAGGATCGGGGTTATTTCTTCTTCTTGGTGGCGGCGGCATCCGCGCCGGCCTTCGGGCGCTTGGCGCCGTATTTCGAGCGGCTGCGACGACGACCGTCGACGCCGAGCGTATCGAGCGAGCCGCGCACGATGTGATAGCGCACGCCGGGCAAGTCTTTTACGCGGCCGCCGCGCACAAGCACAATCGAGTGCTCCTGCAAGTTGTGGCCCTCGCCCGGGATGTAGGCGATGACTTCCTGGCCGTTGGTCAGGCGCACCTTGGCGACTTTGCGTAAGGCCGAATTCGGTTTCTTCGGCGTGCGTGTCATAACCTGCACACAGACGCCGCGGCGCTGGGGACAGTTCACGAGTGCGGGCGACTTCGACTTCAAAGTCACTTTGCTGCGTCCTTTGCGGACAAGTTGATTAATTGTAGGCATTGCTTGGTAAAAGTTGCGCGCCGTTTTCCGGCGATAAAAAAACCACGCGATCGTGGTTTCTTCGCGAACCCCCGACAGTGTGCGGGAGAGCAGAGACTATAGGAGCCGCTGGTTACGGCAAGAGATTTTATGAAAAAATTTCTCTGTTCGCTTCTGGGAATGTCCGATCAGGGCACAAGAGGGCCAAAAACTGCCCGAAATTGTTGCGGCGACGCCCCGCGTCGCCGGTCGTTTTCGAGAACGGCCTTCGCCGGGGACAGAGCCACTACCGTAGGGCCTTCGCCAGCGCCCCCGCAACCTCTTGAATCTGCTCCCCGGTGAGTTCCGGATAAATAGGCAGGGCCAAAGACTCGCGGGCGGCCTTCTCCGACTCGGGGAAATCCCCCAGCGAATGTCCCAGTGAGGAGAAGCACTCCTGGAGATGCAGCGGGATCGGATAGTAAACGGCGCATCCGACGCCGGCCGCGGTGAGTTTCCCGCGCACTTTGTCACGGTCGGGCACGCGGATGATATATTGGTGGTAGATGTGATGATTCTTCACGCCCGAGGCCGCATAGGGCTCGGCCGGAACCGTAATGCGGTCGAGCAGGCCAAACCGGGAAAACGCCTCGCGGTAGAGGTCCGCATTGCGGCGGCGCGCCGCGTGCCATGCGTCGAGATGCGGCAACTTGGCCGAGAGCACGACGGCTTGCAGCGCATCAAGACGGAAATTGCCGCCCACTTTTTCGTGATGGTATTGCGCGCCCATCCCGTGGTTGCGCATGAGCTTGATCTGCGCGGCGAGGTCCGCGTCACGACAAGTCGCCATCCCCGCATCACCGAACGCTCCGAGATTTTTTGAAGGGAAAAAACTGAAGTAACTGGCCTCGCCGATCGCACCGGCACGCAGCGTCTGCCCCGAATTCGCAGGATAATCTGCGCCGATGGCCTGCGCGGCGTCTTCAATAACCGGCAGATCGGATTCCTTGGCCAGCGCACTGATGCGGTCCATATCACACACGCAGCCGAATAAATGCACCGGCATGATGGCGCGCAGGCGATTGCCCGAGGCGGTGACCAGCGCACCGTCGGGCCCGCGGTGGCATTTTTTGCGCAGGCACTCCTCGAGCCGGGCCGGATCCATGTTGTAAGTCGCGGCGTCGATATCGACAAAAACCGGCTCCGCACCCACGCGGTGAATGCATCCCGCCGTGGCGAAGAACGTGTAGGGCGTGGTCACCACCGCGTCGCCCCGCCCGATGCCCATGGCCATGAGAATGGCGAGCAAAGCATCCGTGCCGGAGGACATCCCGATGGCGTGCCCGCACCCGGTGTAAGCGCGGACGGCTTCCTCCAATTCCTCCACCGTCGGGCCAAGGATAAATTGCTGGCTGTCGCACAGCGCACCGATCCGGCGCTGCACATCGTCTTTCACCTGCGCATATTGCCGGCGCAAATCCAGCAGAGGGACAGCCACAAAAAAAGGGGGTTAACGGACGACGCCGAACTCGGCGCGCCGGTTGGCCGCCCAGGCCGCTTCGCCCCCGCCCGACGCGACCGGCATTTCCTCGCCGAAGCTGACCGTCTGGATGCGGCCTCCGCTGATGCCGAGGCTGATGAGTTTTTCGCGCACCGAGAGCGCGCGTCGCTCGCCGAGACCGCGGTTGTATTCTTCGGTGCCGCGCTCGTCGGTGAAACCGGCGATGATGACGTCGCCCTTGTTGGACCGCATGAAGTCCGCCACGGTTTGCACTTTGCCCATTTCCGAGCCGCCGACGTCGGTGCTGTCGAAGCCGAACTGCACCGGCGAAAACTGCCCTTTCGACACGTTACCACCGAGGTAGGCCGCTCCATCCGTGCGCTCGGGCAGCGGGACGCCGCTGACAAAGTCGCCGTCGATCCCGGCGTATTGGTCTTTTGGCTTGGTTTTGCAGGAGGCGGCAGCCAGCACGAAGCAAAGGGCGGCCGCGAGAAGAGTGAGGTTTTTCATGGTGGTTTGCATGGAATCAGCGCGACCAGGTCGGCTCGCTCACTTTGCCCAGTCCGCTGACGATAGTTGTCGTCCGGCCATTCTGCACGTCAAGGAGATTGAGGCTGGACCCGGTGCTGTAAACGAGGTGACGCGAATTGCGTCCCCACACGGGATTTTGCCCGGAGGCCACCACCCGCGCACCGCCGCCGCCGAGTTCCATCACGGCCACGGAAAAACCGCCGCCGGAACGCACGCTGAACGCCACTTTTTTCCCGTCCGGCGACCAACTCGGGTCGGTGCAGTAGCCGAATCCCGAGTTGAGACGCTGCGGCGATCCGCCGCCCGCGCCGATGCGGTAAAGCTGCGGGCTGCCGCTTTCGTCCGAGGAATAAATCAACTCGCCGCCACTGGGCGACCACGTCGGCGAGGACTCCACCCCGCGGGTGCGAGTCAAGCGCCGCGCCCCGCCTCCCCGCAGGCCGGTAACATAGATCTCCGGATTTCCGTCCTTGCTCATGGTCAGCGCCATTTTCCCGCCGTCCGGAGAGATGGCCGCACCCGAGTTCGTGCCCGGCGCCTTGACCACGCGTTGCCGCGCGCCCGAGGCGACATCAATGACATAAACATCCGGATAACCCTCGTGGTAACCCGTGTAGGCAAGATTCCGCGCGCCCGGCCCGAGCGACGGCGCCACACTGATACTGCGGTCACTCGTCAG
The DNA here is from genome assembly GCA_040880825.1 of Chthoniobacterales bacterium. GTDB lineage: Bacteria > Verrucomicrobiota > Verrucomicrobiia > Chthoniobacterales > JACTMZ01 > JACTMZ01. The sequence goes on along the minus strand of JBBEEK010000166.1, from coordinate 2,388 downwards.
ACGCCGCGAATTATTGCCATCATAATCGGACAGATAAATTTCCTTCGGCCCGCTGGCCGTCCCGACAAAGGCGATCTTCGTCGTGGCGATCCCCGGGTTGCCCGTCAGGGTCTCCACGATGTCATCCGCGAATTGATGCGCCACCGAACGGTCGTCGCCGCTGTAAGTTTTGGACAGGACCGTTGCCCCGCTACTGTCGGTCACCCGCCCCTGCAACGAGCCGCCTGCCGCCGAGCCGCCGACCACATACGACCCGCGGGCGTCGGGCACCAGTTGGAACCAGCCGGAAAGGTCGAGGTCATTTTGCAGAACTTTGGTGACAGTCGGCCCCGAGGATCCTCCGACCGGCGTGAGGGCCAGCGAGACGCGGTCGCCCTTGCGGACCGTGATTGTCGGCGCATCCTGCGCCACTGCCGCCACGGTTAGAACGAGCAGTGCAGACAAAACCCGGGTCATCATGCGCGACTCTATACCGCATTAGGCGGGTTGCGTCGAGACTAGTGGCAACCGCACCCGCTGCCGCAATGGCCGCCCGAAGCCGGACGGGGCGCGGCACCACCCTTCGAGGAGGTCATCACCCCCAGACCGCCGGTGATGACGCGGCGGATTGGCTCACCCGTTTCCGGATGCTTTGTCAGCGCCGCGTCCTTCATGCTCTGCCGGATTTCGTAGCTCCGCACGACGTCGCCTTCGTAACTTGGGATGGTTTCATAAACATAGATAGCCATGGACGGGAATTTCTCCCGTTGGCTCCATTCGCACAAGCGGGAATACTGGAACCAAAGGGACCGCCCCCAAATCGGCCGCTTCGCCGCCACGGGACATTGGTCAACGCCACTCGTGTTTCGGGTAACGTCGGGCGTATTCAGGCCGGATCTGCAGATAGGTGTTCTGCCAAAAGCTCCCCAGATCGTCGGTCACCTGGATCGGACGCTGGTTCGGCGCCAGCACCTCGACCCGCACGCGCTGGCGGCCGTCGGCCACGGTCAGCGGCTGCTCCACGCCATACAAATCCTGCACACGGGCAGCCATGACCGGAGCTTGGCCTTCGACGTAAGCCACGCGCGCCGCGCGGCCGCTGGGGAGTTTAATTTTCTCAGGCGCATAAGCCTCCAGGGCGGCAAGTTGCGGATCCGACAACCACCCGCGCAGCACCGGCCAAGGATCTTTGTCTTTGAGCGCACGATAGTTCGTCACGCCTTGCGCCAACTGCTCGAGCAGAAAGCGGCGCTCCCCGGTGCCGATGCGCGGTAATGCAAGTTCCGGCATCCAGCCGGCCAGACAGTTCAGTCGGGCGATCCATTGCTCGACGGATTCGTTCCACAACGGGAGCGACAATTCCCCTTCGGCGATTTTGTCCGCAAAAATCTTGGCCGCCGCCGCGGCATCGGGCGCACCGCCGGAGCCGGAGCGCAGCACCAGGTCGTGGAAACGGGTAACCCGCCGCGCGACCACACCGCGGGTGGCCGGATCGAAAAGCGTCACCACGTCATCGCGGAACTCTCCGGGAAACATTTCCTGCAACCACTCCTCGCGCACCGGCGAAGCCAAGGTGAGCAACGTTTGCACATCGCCCTCCCGTCCTCCGATCTCCGTGATCTCGCCGGCGACGAACAAATCACTCGTCACCACACTTTCCCTCGCCAAGGTACCCCGGCGTTCGTGGACCAGATCACACCTCAGGGTGCCGCGATCGAGACGCTTGGCCAGATGATCGGGGAAAGCGGCCAGCATGCATTTCTCCAAGGAGTTCTCCGGCGGCGGATCATCGGAAAGATGCAACCCCTCGCCGTGCGCGATATCCTCGAATTTGCCGGCGAGCTGCGCCGATTGACGCGCGGCTTGGGCATGAATCCCCAGCCCGCGGCAACGGACCGGATCGAAATTCGATTTGCGCGCCACGGAGAAAGCGCGCAGTTGCACCAGCACGTCCGATTCCGCTCCGTCGCGGAAAATATCATCGCGCCGCTTGTCCATGTCGCGCGAGGTGCTTTTGACCAGCAACCCGCGTCCTTGGGTCAACGCGGCGAGCGCACAAGCTGCTCGGACGCATCCGAGTTTCGCCGCCTCAAGCAAGAGCCGCGCATAACGCGGATGGACCGGAAAGGCCAGCATCTGCCGTCCGAGTTGCGTGATGCCTTCTTGCTCATCGAGGGCCCCGAGATCGCGGAGCAATTCAACGGCGCGCGACAACGTCCGGGGCTCCGGCGGCTCGAGCCAACGGAACTTTTGCAGATCCGCGATACCAGCCGCTTTGAGCGAAAGCACCACCTCGGCCAGATCGAGACGTTTCACCTCGGGCAACTCGCTCTCCGCCCGCTGCTCGTGCTCCTTTTGCATCCACAACCGCACGCAGCGCCCGGGCGCGGTGCGTCCGGCACGCCCGGC
>JBBEEK010000165.1:3853-12936 GCA_040880825.1 Chthoniobacterales bacterium | reverse complement strand
TTTTTTTGGCCTGCTTGCTCGGGTTTTGATGAATGGCGATGAGCGCGGGCACGCCCTTGCCCTCGACAAACTGGCGGCGGACGATGTGGCCGGGACCTTTCGGCGCGACCATAATGACATCGATATCTTTCGGGGGCTTGATCGTCTTGAAGTGGATGGCAAAGCCGTGGCTGAAGAGCAGGGTTTTGCCCTTCTTGAGATACGGGGCGATGTCCTTGTTGTAGACCGCCGCGATTTTCGTGTCCGGCACGGCGACGAAAATGACGTCGGCCTTCTTCACCGCGGCGGCCGTGTCGAGCACGGTGAAGCCTTTTTTCTTCGCGACGACGCGACTTTTGCTGCCGGGGTAGAGGCCGATGATGACCTTGATGCCGCTTTCTTTGAGGTTGAGGGCGTGGGCGTGGCCCTGTGAACCGAAACCGATGACGGCGACCGTCTTGCCCTTGAGGACTTTGAGGTCGGCGTCTTTGTCTGTGTGGATTTTTGCTGCCATGGGAAAATTATTCGTTGTCGGCCGTGCGCGAGAGCGCGACCTTGCCGGTGCGGGTGATCTCGGCGATGCCGAAGTGCTCCATGAGGGAGAGAAATTTGGCGATTTTGCCTTCGTTGCCCGTGATTTCGATGACCAGCTTGTCGAGGCGCACGTCGACAATTTTGGCGCGGAAGACATCGCAGATCTGCAGGACTTCGGAGCGTGTTTGCTCGTTCACATTGACCCGCATCAACACCAACTCCCGGTCGACGAATTCGTCGTCGTGGAAGTCTTCGACTTTCATCACATCGACCAATTTCTCGGTCTGCTTGACCACCTGCTCAAGCGTCTTGTCGTCGCCGCGGACCACGATGGTCATGCGCGACATGGAGGCGTCGAGCGTTGGCGCCACGTTGAGGGTGTCGATGTTGAACCCGCGGCCGCTGAACATCCCGGCCACGCGGGTCAGCACGCCAAAACGGTTCTCGACCAGGACAGACAGGGTGTGACGCATAAAACGGTCGTGCAGAATCCCAGATTCGGCCGCAGCCGTCAATCGCCCAAGCTGCCGGACCGCAACCGGGCAGCCGCCTGCTCGAGCGCTTCCAGCGCGGCGGGCACCTCCTCCGCGGTGTTCATGCGGCTGAAGGAAAAGCGCAGACTCGACCGCGCTTCGTCATCGGGCACCCCCATGGCCCGGAGCACGTGCGAGGCATCCACTTCCCCGCTCGTGCAGGCCGAACCGACCGAGCAGGCCACCCCGAGGCGGTCGAGCCCGGCCAGCAAACCCTGCGCCTCGAAACCGGGCAGGGCGAAATTCGTCGTGTTGGGCAAACGGTGTGCCGGATCGCCGTGAAAACGCGCCGCCGGGAAACGTGCGCGCACGCCGTCCTCGAAAGCATCGCGCAGCGCCGCCACCCGCGGCATTTCCACCGTCAAAGCCGCCGCCGCCAATTCCGCCGCCGCCCCGAAACCCACGATACCCGGCACGTTTTCCGTCCCCGCACGGCGCCCGCTCTCCTGCCCGCCGCCGCGCAAAAGCGGTGGCAACCCGAGGCCGGCCCGCACAAACAAAGCACCGGCACCTTTGGGACCGTGGAATTTGTGCGCCGAAATCGACAGCAGGTGGACCGGCACACGCCCGAGATCGATCGCCAGCTTTCCCGCCGCCTGCACCGCATCGGTGTGGAAAACAATGAGACGTTCGTCGGCGGCGCGGGCCATGGCCTCGATCGGGAAGATCACGCCGGTCTCGTTGTTGGCCCAGACCGCGGTGACCATGGCCGTGTCGGGCCGCAGCGCTTTGAGATACGCGTCATAGTCCAGACCCCCGCCCGTATCGACCGGCAACCAGGTCACTTCAAAGCCCTCTCGCTCGAGCTGCAGACAGAGGTTTTTCGTCGCGCTGTGTTCGATGGACGACGTCACGATGTGCCGCTTGCCCGGTTGCGCGGCCAGAGCACCGCGGATCGCCGTGTTGATCGACTCGGTGCCGCCGCCGGTGAAAACTATCGACTCATCCCGTGCGCCGAGCAGCGCGGCAGTTTGGGCCCGCGCCTTCTCCACCGCCGCCCGCGCCACGCGCCCGGGCCCATGCGGGCTCGACGGATTTCCTGCCTCCACGCCGAGAAACGGCAGCATGGCCTCGCGCACCCGCGGGTCGACCGGCGTGGTCGCGTTGTTGTCCAGATAGATCATTGCTCAGCCCCGACCTCCCCGCTCATACCAGTAGGAACAACGGTCGCGCCGCCCCAAATTGCCCGGCCAGGCGCAGATCGCGACCTGCCGCAACGTCTGATACAATGTGTAGTCACGCACTTTGCGGTCCGAAGAGAACACGGAGTGTTCGAGCACCCGGAACTCCAGCCCGCGCGCCCGCCCCCAACGCTTGAGGGCGCGGGCGAAACCGATCTCCTCGCCCGCATAGACCGCCTCGTTGAATCCGCCCGTGCCACTCCAACCCTCACGGAGGGAGAAAAAATACGAGCCGGCCGCCAGCCGGAAATTCCGCGCGAGCCAGTTCCACCCGCCCACCGCCCGCCGCGCCGCCCAATCGAGTTCGGCACCCTCCAACTCCACCCGCGCCCCGCCCCCGCAGACCAGGCCTGAGAGGAATGCGGCCAACGTGCCTTCCAGCACCGCAGGCGTGAGCACGGCATCGGCATCGAGCCAGATGAGCCACCGCCCGCCCGACGCCGCGGCGGCGGCATTGCGCGCCCGGGCGATTTGACGGTGCGGTTCGCGGATGACCCGCGCCCCCGCCGCCTCCGCGGCCCGCGCCGTGCCGTCGGTCGAAGCGTTGTCGCAGACGATGATCTCACGTTCCTGCAGATCGCACGCCTCGGCCGCCCGGTGCACCGACGTGACCGCTCGCGCTACGAGCAGCTCTTCGTTGAAGGCCGGAATGAGAAAACTCACTTGCACTGCCCCAAACTGCCATGCGCCGGGCCCGTTGCCAACCCGCCCGACAGAGGAAGCGCTTGGTTTTTGCTTGCGCCGCCCGCCCCTTCCGCCCGCACCATACGCGCGTTCCATGAATATCATCATTGTCGGTGCCGGCGCCATCGGTCTGCACATGGCCCGCACCCTCTCCGATCAAGAGCACTCCATCTGCCTCATCGAGCAGGACGAAAAGCTCGCCGCCGAACTCAACGAGCAGCTCGACAGCCGCGTCATCCACGGCAGCGGGGCCAGCGTGGAAACTCTCGAGGAAGCCGGCGTGGCCAAGTGCGACGTGCTTTTCGCCCTGACCAGCCACGACCACACGAATCTCGTCTGCACCTCGATCGCCAAATCCCTCGGCGCCCGCCGCGCCATCGCCCGCGTCAGCCTCGCCACCCAGCGCGAGCAATGGCTCTACGACTACGCCGGCCAATTCCGCGTCGACTACCTCTTCAGCCCGGCCCGCCTCGCCGCCGTCGAATTGGCCAAATCCATCCGCAACCCCGATTGCCTCGTCGTCGAGGAAATCGCCCGCGGCCGCATCGAGTTGCAACAAATCCGCCTCGAACCCGGCAGCCCCGCCCTCGCCATTCCCCTGCGTGAACTCGGACTCCCCGCCCGCGTCCGCATCGGCGCCATCCTGCGCCGCGGCAACCTCCTCATTCCCCGCGCCGACGACGCCCTCGAAGCCGGCGACCTCGTCACCATCTACGGCCACCCGCGCCGCCTCGCCGAGGGACTGCGCAAAATCCACGACGCCGGCACTGACAACGGTCAACTCAACGTCGTCATCTTTGGCGGCGACGACTACGGCTTCGCCCTTGCCCAAACCCTCGAAGGCGGCAACTTCCGCACCCGCATCATGGAAAAAGACCGCCGCCGCTGCGAAATGCTCGGACAGCAACTGCAGCACTGCACGGTGATCAACGCCGACGCCACCTCGCTGCAGGAACTCAAAGAAGAACGCGTCGGCGACGCCGATTTCTTCGTCGCCGCCACGCACGACGACGAGGACAACGTCATGGCCTGCCTCCAAGCCCGCAACCTTGGCGCCAAAGCCTGTCTCACGCTCATCCACCGCGCCGACTATGCCAGTGCCATCCAGCGTTCGGGCACGCAACTCGGCATCCTCGACGCGGTGAGCCCGCGCGTCGCCGTGGCCCGTGAACTCTCCCGCTTTGTCACCGCCGAGGAGGCCACCGTCCTGCGCACCCTGCCCGGCGGGATCGAAATTCTTTCCGCCCCGGTGGCGGAAAACAGCGCTGCCGCCGGACACACCCTCGCCGAGATCGCCTGGCCCGCGGCCAGCGGCCTCATCGCCGTGCAACACGGCAACCAGGCCACCGTGCCAGCCGCCGAGGACAAAATCGAGGCGGGCGATACCGTGGTGGCCATCGTCGCGCCGGACGCCAAACGGGACCTGCTCAAATTGCTCGCCTGATCCGGCCATGGATTACCGCCAACTCTCCCGCATCCTCGGGCTGTTACTCCTGCTCGTTGCCGCCGCCATGGCGGCGTGCTTCGCTTTTTCAGTCTATGACAATGAACCGGCCAGCGCCGCCGGGCACGCACTCGGATTTTCCGCGCTAATCACCGCCGCCGCCGGCGGACTGCTCCACGTTTACGGCCGCGGCTCCTCGCGCGAGATCCTTCGCCGCGAAGCCATTGCCATTGTCGGACTGGGCTGGACGATCAGCGCCCTGTTCGGCGCGCTCCCCTACATCCTCTCCTCGCCCTCGCTGCCACCCTCGGCCGCCTTTTTCGAGTCGGTCTCCGGTTTCACCACCACCGGCGCCACCGTCATGCGCGACATCGAGGCTTTCCCGCGCGGCATCTTGCTCTGGCGCGCCACCACGCAGTGGCTCGGCGGCATGGGTATCCTCGTGCTTTTTGTCGCGGTGCTTTCCATGGCCGGCGGCGGGACCAAATCGCTCTTCCGGCGCGAATCGACAGCCCAGTTCAGCGAAGGTTTCGCCGCCCGCATGCGCGACACGGCCCTCCGCCTGTGGCAAATTTATCTCGGCCTGAGCCTCGCCTGCTTCCTCGGGTTCGTCGCGCTGGGCATGAGCATCTTCGATGCCATCTGCCACGCTTTCAGCACCGTGGCCACCGGCGGCTTCAGCACCCGCAACGCCAGCATCGCCGCCTTCGACAGCCCGGCCATCGAATGGTGGACCATGCTCTTCATGATCCTCGGCGCGATCAGTTTCATGCTTTACGCATGGCTGCTGGCCCGGCGTTGGACCAAGTGGAAACAGGATGAGGAGACGCGCTTCTACCTCTGGACGCTGGCTCTCGTCACCATCACCGTCACCGGCAGCCTGCTTTATTACCAGCAAGCCGGCGGTTGGAATGACTCCTTTCGCACCGCCGCTTTCCAAGTTGTCTCGATCGGCACGACCTGCGGGTTTGTCACCGCCGACTACGACCAGTGGGCCAATTTCCCGAAAATCCTCCTCGTCGCCCTCATGTTCATGGGCGGCTGCGCCGGGTCGACCGCGGGCGGCGTCAAAGTCAGCCGCGTGGTTGTCTTTTTCAAAAACTTCGCGCGGCAAATGACCCATGTCTTCCGCCCCACCCGCGTCGTCACCGTGCGCATCAACGGTGTTCCGCTCTCCGATTCCTTCCTCACCGAAGTCTCCTTCTACCTCGCGCTGGTCGGCTTCATCGTCGCCCTCGGCTCCGGCGCCCTGTCCCTCCTCGAGCCCCAATTCGACCTCGTCAGCTGCTTCGGGGCCGCCGTGGCGACGATCTTCAACATCGGCCCCGGGCTTGGCGCCGTCGGCCCCTCCTGCACCTACGCCGACCTCGGCCCCGCCACCCACGTCCTGCTCTCCCTTTTCATGGTCATGGGCCGTTTGGAAATCCTCGCCGTCCTCGCCCTCTTCGTGCCCCAGCTCTGGCGCCGCTACTAAGAAGCCGAGGTTCTGATCCTCGCGGCTTGACGCCCTGCAGGCCGCTTCCTACTTTCGACCGTCCGAATGTGCCTATCTCGAGCCATCCGCGGCCTCCTGTCGGCCGCCTGCCTTTCCGTCGTCACCGCGGACGCCTCGGCGCAGGTCCCTGCCACCGCGGCCGCCAATGACGCGGTCGCCGTCGAATTGATGCAGCAAGCGGGCGATTTCGAGGCTGCCGGCAATTTCAACCGCGCCGCCACCCTCTACCGCGAGGTGGTGCGCCGCCACCAAGTCTCCCCGTCCGCCCCCGCGGCCCAATTCCGGCTGGCCGAACTGATCGACCAATCGGGCAATCCCAACCGCGCTTTCGAAGCTTACGAAAAACTGGTCAAGGACTACCCGCAGTCGCGCGAGTTCGACCGCGCCCTCGCCGCCCAGTTGGCCATCGCCGACGGCTTCATGGAACGCCGCCGCTACGAACGTGCCGGCGAAATGTATGGCGCCATCCTCGTCGCCGCGCCCTTCGCCCGCTTCGCGCCCGAAGCCCAATTCAAACTCGGCCAAGCCCTCGAAAGCCTTCGCGAATACCCCAGGGCCATCGCCGCCTACCAAGTCATCCTCGACCGCTACGCCTCGAGCGACTACGCAGACGACGCCCTCTACCAGATCGGCTACGTGCAACTCACCGAGGCCATGGGCCGCTCGCAGGATCTCTCGGCGGCCATCGACGCGAAAAACACCTTCGAGGAATTCCTCATGGAATACCCGAACAGCGAAAAAGCCGCACAGGCCCGCGACAACCTCAACCGCATGACCGGCCGTGAGGCGACCGACGTCATGTCCATCGCCCGATTCTACGACCGCAACAACAACTACCGCGCCGCTGTCATCTACTACGCCGACCTCGTCCGCCGCCAACCCGGCACCGACGACGCCAAACTGGCCAACGACCGCATCGAGGAAATCCGCGCCACCGTCGGTGATGACGAACTCCGCGCCGGCCCCGAACGTGCCGAGACCGGCGAACGCGCCGCCATGCGCCGCCGCCTCCAAAATCAGGTCGAAACATCCGCGTTGAGCAATTTTGCCGGACCACCCGTGGCCAGCATTGCGCTCGAAGAGTTGCCCGCCCCGCGCCCGCGCCTGCGCACCTCGTCCAGCGACGTGCGTCCCGTCGGAGCAGAGCCGGTCAACCTGCCGCCCGTCGAACCCGATCTTCCTGTCGAATAATGAACGCCCTCCGCCTCACCATCCTCCTGCTCGGCGCCTCGCTGCTCGGCGGCTGCGCTTATTCCCTCGGTGACGCCCGTCCCAGCATGCTGCGCGGCCTCGAGACGCTCGCCGTGCCCGTCTCCCAAAACTCCACCCTCGAGCCCAACGTCGAGGGCATTCTGGCCGACACCATCATCAAGCAGCTCCAGACCGACGGCACCTACCGCATCGCCATCGAACGGAACGCCGATGCCACGCTTTACACCAAGCTGATCGATGTCAACCGCCGCGCCGCGCGTTCCATCCGCGGCAACGTTCTCGCCACCAGCGAATTCGAGCTCGCCACCACCGTGGAATACCGCTTGGTGGAAAACTCCACCGGCAAGGAACTCATGACCGGCCTCGTCATCGGCAACACCAGCTTCTTCGTCACCCCGGACCTGCAGACCGACGAACAGCAGGCCCTGCCCCTCGCCTTCTCCGACGCCGCCGTCAAAATCGCCAGCCGCCTCGGCGAGGGATTCTAAGCGCTTGCTCACCCTCGTTCCTTCACCGGTCGGGAACCTCGAGGACATCACCCTGCGGGCTTTGCGCATCTTGCGGGAGGCCGACCTCATCGCCACCGAGGACACGCGCCACGCCAGCATCCTCCTCAAGCACCACGGCATCAGCCGACCGCTCCTCAGCCTGCACGAGCACAACGAAGCTCAGCGTTCCCAGGAAATTGCGCAACGCCTCGCCGCCGGCGAGAACATCGCGGTGCTCACCGATGCCGGCACCCCGGGCATCTCCGACCCCGGCTTCCGCCTTATACGCGAATGCATCGAACGCGGGCTCGAGTTCACCATCCTGCCCGGCCCCACCTCCATTATCCCCGCCCTCGTCGGCTCCGGCCTGCCGTTGCACGAATTTTATTTCGGCGGATTCCTGCCGGTCAAATCCGGCCGCCGCCGCTCCGTGTTGCAAGCCGCGCTCGAACGCCGTGAGACCTCCATTTTCTTCGAATCCCCGCACCGCATCGCCCGGTCGCTTGCCGTCTTGGCCGAGTTGGCGCCAGACCGGTCCGTCTGCGTGGCCCGCGAGCTGAGCAAAAAGTTCGAAGAATACTGGCGCGGCCCCGCCGCGGAAGTTTGCGCGCGCGCGGCGCAGCAACCACCGCGGGGCGAAATCTGTCTGCTGCTCGCCGGCCAGGACTGACACCGGTCTTGTCCCCGGGCCGGCCACGCGGCACGCTTTCGTCTTCCCCCATGAAAACCAAACTCGCCCTCGCCTTGGCCGCCGGCGCGCTTGCCTCGGCCCCGCTGCCAGCAGCCAACCGTTTCTACGACTACTACGACCCGCGTCCGTCGAACTTCATCGGCTCCGGCGAGTGGTGGCAGGGCAATGCCTTCAGCGGCGACTGGTGGGGGACGCGAAACTGGCTGGCCGAAGACCTCGGCATCGAGTTCGCCCTGAATTACACGACCGACCTCGCCGGCAACCCCTCCGGCGGCCTGCGCCAAGGCTTCACTTACACCGACAACATCGGCTTCGGCCTGCGCTTGGACCTCGAAAAACTCGTCGGCTGGCGCGGCGCGAAATTCACCGTCAGCGGTCTCGACCGCAACGGCCGCAGCCTCTCGCAGGATTCCATCGGCAACCAGTTCACCGTCCAGCAGGTCTACGGCGGCCAGACCGTCATGCTCTACGGACTTTTCCTCGAACAGGAATTCTGGGACGGCAAGGCCCAGGTCAAAGCCGGACGCTTCGCCACCGGCGACGACTTTGCCAGCTCGCCCGTCTACTGGCTCTACATGAACAACGGCATCGACGGCAACCCGCAGGCCTTGCCCGTCAATGGCCAGTTCTCCGCCTACCCCTGGGCCGTCTGGGCCGCGCGCCTCAAGGTCAACCCGTCACCCGAATGGAATGCCCAATTCGGGGTCTACCAAGTCTCCGACCGCACCTTCGAGCGCAATTTCCACGGCGTGAACATGAGCATCCAGCCCTCCGATGGCATCATGCTCATCGCACAAATCGGCTGGACGCCGGAATTTTTCAAACAGTCCGTCCCATCCTCC
>JBBEEK010000165.1:0-3753 GCA_040880825.1 Chthoniobacterales bacterium | reverse complement strand
CCCGCCCCTCCGATGGGAGGGTGACTTTCGATCGTAAAACCAGCCAAACCGCGCCCGCGGACGAGATGCGCGGGCTGCCCGGCCACTACTGGTTCGGCGCCTATTATTCGACATGGGAATACCCGCAATTCGGCCAAGCTGCGACCGCCGCCAACGCCTACGGTTTCTATTGGCACGCGGACCAAATGGTCTACCAAGAATCGCCCGGCAGTGACCAAGGACTCATCCTCTGGACCGCCTTCGTTCTTTCCCCACAGGACAACATCGCCAAGCTGCCATTCCAATGGAATAGCGGCATGGTCTACCAAGGTCTGCTTCCCACGCGCGACCGCGACCAAACCATCTTCGGCCTCGCTTACGGCAATTTCAGCAGCGATTACGGCCGCTCCGACCTCGCTTACGACGGAGATGCCGTCAGCTACGAAATGGCCCTCGAATGGGGCTACCGCGTTCAACTGAACGACTTCATCTACATCCAACCCGACGTCCAATACATTATCCGTCCCGGCGGCACGGGTTCGATCCCCAACGCCTTCGTCCTCGGCGCCCAGATCGGTGTGACGTTTTAAGACGGCTTTGCTTCACTTCTTAATCCACCGCCTCCACGCCGTCCGCACCTTCCTTCGTGGCCTCGGCATCTCTCCCCGCCGCAGGCTCCACGAGCAGGAGGCCTGCCGATGAGGTCCTGTCATCACGGGCCGGCCTCCTGCTCATAGAGCCAGCCGGAGCAAAGCGGAGACAGGTTGCACGGCAACCAGCTGATACGGCGCGGAGAGCTGCCCGTGCCACTTCTCCGCATTCGGATCAAACAGCACACTCCTCTTTGATCCGCCCGCTCAGCCACACCTTGATGATGGACTGCCGCGTGACCCCAATGAGATCCGCCTAGCGATCCAACTTCTGGATCATCCAGATCGGCAAATCAACATCGACGCGCTTTGGGTCAAGGTTGGGACGCCACAGCGTTGCCATGTCGAAATAAGGAAGAATGTCCTCTTTTGCCTTCGTCGAATATCTTATCCGGTTCTTCTGCTTTCATCATACATTTCCTCCTCCGCGGCTCCCGCCCGCCGCACAAAAATCAAACGGATCTTCGAAGATCGCGCGGCGAAAAAGGCGATCCAGATTTTTCCCGGCAGCAGGCAATCAGCGCGTGCCGCGGTGGCTCCTCAGCCTTGTTCCGACTTTGCTGCTTTGGCCACAAACTCCGCCTGCGGAAGGTGCAAACCAAGATGGAAGGCAAACATGCAATTCCACTGGTGGGCATCGAACGGCCCGAATACTGGATGCTGCGATTTCACGGTTCCCCGAAGTCGGCCCAATTTTTCCACCTCCCCGTTATGTGCGGCGATCGAATCAAGAAACGTCGGCAGGATACCTTCGTCGGCAAAACCTGTCGGCATCACACCCTTTTTGGTATCGATGGTGGCGGACCCGCTTAACGGGATTCCACCCGCCAACTGGCACACGGTCGCCGTGATGCTTCGATTAACCATGGCATTGTGTTCCAACACCTCGAAAAACGACCAATTCCGCATATCTTCATCGACACCTCTCATTCGCGGGACTTCCACCCTCAGCATTCCGGCCTCCTTCGTTATGCCATCGAAGAGCTTTTCATAGCTTTCCGACAGCTTAACGCACTGCTCGGAGACCCGCTGACGACTCGTAAAGCTGAACAACGTGTGAATTGCAGTTCTTAAAGCGATACTGCTCATATTGTTTGCGTAGAGCTATTCGTGGACGGCAGTTCGTCAATATCGGTTTTTGCGACTGGTCGCATCCTGCGAGCAAAGAAGATGCCCTTTTCGGGTTTTCGGAGTCCAGACGCGACGCTCAGACTTTTCCTCAGGCGCTGTAGCGTCCCGTCTCGCGCATCATCGATCCCAGCTTGGCCACTTTATCCGGCCAATGCTTGTCCCAGTCGCGGACTGACACGGGAAAACGGTCGGTCCAATTCTGGTCGCTCGTCGCCCCCGGCACATTGAACCGCTCCGAGGTGCCGAAGAGATCGGTGATCATATTGACCGCCAACCATGAATTGCTCGCGAACAATCCGCGCAGCAACCCCTCGTGGATCTCATCGCTCCACCGCGCCGGCAAAGGCACGTTCATCTCCGCAAAACGGCAAATTTCCTGCATCTGCCGCACCGCCGCAGGCGCCTTGTGCGGATCGTCAGCTTGCGCATTGGCATACCATGCATCCCAGTAAGCATGCAGCGCCGGATGATCGTGCGTCGCGTAAGTCGCGAGCGACAACCTCTCGTAATCGCGCCCCGGCGTCGGCCAGCCGTCCGGCTCGATTTCCCACAACGGAATCTTGAAGCCGGGAATTTCCTGCGCCTGCAGAACCGGACGCACATAGGGCGACATCTCGCCGAGATCCTCGGCGATCAATCGATGCTGCCCGGTCTCTTCGACGATCATGCGGAACAACCGGTCGCCCTGCGCGCGGTTCGTCTCGCGGCTTTCTTCGCTCGAGTCATCGCCCGGCACAAAGCCCGGCAGCACCCCACCCGTGCGCGCCATGGCTTCTTCCTCGTTGAGCGGGAGGAATTCCTCATTGCGCTCCGGACGCCACGGAAAACTGTAGATGCGGAAAAATCCGAGCGCGTGGTCAACGCGCAGAAAATGGAAAATTTCCATCGTGGTCCGCAGGCGCTGACGCCACCACGCATAGTCGTCCTTCGCCATCTCGCTCCAATTGTAGAGCGGGAAACCCCAATTCTGACCCCACTTGGCCGTGAAAGGATCCGCCGCGAAAACTTTTTCCGGCGGCGCCCCCGCCGAACGCGTCAGATCGAAAATCTCCGGCTGCGCAAAAACGTCCGCACTGAAAATACTCACTCCCACCGGCACGTCACCAACCAGCGCCACCCCCCGCTCGTCGCCGTAAGCTTTAAGTTGCGACCACTGGCCGTAGGCAATCCATTGCACGTAAGCAAAAAAATCACGCAAGGCGCGCACCTTGCGTTTGTCCGCCGGGGAAGCAGATGCGAGCCACTTTTTCGCCGACGCATAATGGCGCTGCTTCTTCGGCCAGAGATCCATGTTTTCGCTCTCGCCGTGCCAGCGCACCAGCGCCCGAAAGAGCGTGTAGGACTCGAGCCACGCCGCATTTTCCTTCGTCCAAACCGCGAACTCCTTGGCCCGCCGCGTCTTTTCCTTCAAGTGTTTCGCTTTGAAGTTTTTCCACGCCGCCTCGAGCAACTCCCCCTTCAACGCACGCACCCCACGGTAATTCACCTTGCCCACCCGTAGTGCCGCTACCTCGTGCTTGGCGCAGATTTTTTTGAAATCTAACGCCGTGAGGTCCCTCAGCGCCTTGGGATTCGTCGCAATCGTCGTCGGATCCAGCGCCAGCGAGCTGATGATGTTGTAAGGACTGTTGTCGCCCCCCGCCTCGTTGATCGGCAGCACTTGCACCAACCCGAAACCGTGTGCCGAAGCCCAGTCCACCAACTCCTTCAGCGACTCCGTATCCCCGATCCCGAGGTCGTTTTCCGTGCGTAGGGCGAATAACGGGGCAAGAATGCCGGCCAACTTCTGGTCAGGGCTCAATTTCATGGAAAAATCGACCTGATCCTGCCTCCGCCCCCCTCTGTCCGGAAGCCAAAAAAAGAAAGTTAAACAGAATTCGGTGTTTGCCTATTATTTCCTGCTTGCCACCCCAGCCCGGAAGTCTTAGAAAAATTGAAGTTCCTTAATTCATCTACCTGCACGAAACACTCTTATGGCAAATCTCACCAAACG
>JBBEEK010000164.1:0-13221 GCA_040880825.1 Chthoniobacterales bacterium | reverse complement strand
CGATTCGGCTTGGTGAGCACTTCGATCCGCCGCAACACCTCGACCTTGACCGGAACCACGCCCGCCTTGGTCATCTCGATCCGCTCCGCCGCGACCAGACTCAGATCGATGATCCGTCCCTTGATGTAAGGTCCGCGGTTGTTGATGCGGACAATGACCGACTTTCCATTCTTCAAATTGGTCACCCGCACCATCGTGTTAAACCGAAGCGTCTTGTGCGCCGCCGTGACGTCGGTTGCCCGGTAAATCTCCCCGTTGGCCGTTTTCCGCCCGATCCAACGCCCGTAGTAATACGACGCCTTCCCGTGCAGCACCGCCACCGGCTTCACGTCATAAACCATCTCCGGCTTGTCCGGCTCGACGATCAGCCCCTTCCTCGCAGCGCACCCAGACAAAATACACGCCACCGCGGCAAAAACCACACCTCCTCGTAGCCAGCGCGAAACTTCCATAAGACAAATCAGCCGGCCACCACCGGCGCCAAAATGGCATCGCGCATCCCGTGCAGGAGTTTCTTGTCCGCCGGACAAACCGTGGCCAGCACCCCGCCAAGCTTCGTCTCCCGGTCGCCGCAGAAATAATACGGACACAACCGCACCCGCCCCTTCATCCGCACCATCCGCCCGCCCTCGGCATAATCCATCTCCACGACCCGCGAGTGATGGAACTTTTGCAAAATCCACGGTTGCCGCACCCAATCGCCGAGCGCCACCTCGATGGCCCGGGCCCAGTCCTCGTGGGGCAAATCCTGACCAACCTTCACGCTGCGTGAACCCCAGGCCAACTCGGAAAACCCGCTGATCTTGATGACCAACTCACGCTCACGCTGGCTGAACTTTTTCAACTCCTCCCAATTCTGGATCTCCAACCCCGGATAAACCCCGGTGGGCGGCAACGGCTGCGGATCCATCAGCCAGGTGCGCGGGATCACTTTTTGCAGGGCGATAAAATGTTTCTCACCCAACTCGCGTCGCCAAAAATCCGCCAACGGACGCAGCCAGAACAGCGCGAACCACAACTTCTCCTCGATCCACGGCTTGGGCGGCGGGGTCATCTCGGTCCGCCCGTCGGCGGCCGCCCGCAGCAAATTCATCGCCCCGGGAATGTTCGGCAGATCGAATAACTCGAAAAACCGGTAGACCTTCGCCCGCAAATTATCCGGCACAGCCTCCGCTTCGACCACCCGCGCCCCGACCCGCGCCGCCATCCATGCCATTTCCGGGCGGTAATCCGCCGCTTCGCGCGAGATGACAATATCCCCGCCGCCGACCACCGCGCGAAAACCCTCATCCATGCCTGAACCGCCGAGCACGGCGAAGCCCTCGGCCGCATAGACTTCGTTGAGCCAAGCGGTCAGCCCGATCCCGCCCGGCACGTTGTCCAACTCGGCCACGATGAACCCGTCATCGGTCAGAATCACATCCGGACGCAGCACCCGCGGCACCTCGTCGGCCAGCGCCTTGGCCCGCGCCAACTCGACCAACTCCGGCGGCTTCCCCCGATCGAGCAATTCCGCAATCCACGCCGGGCGCTTGCCTGACACGCTCAAACGATAAAGCAAATTGCACGCCTCGGTGAACTTGCGCAGCCGGAACCCGAGCTTTTCCAATTCCTCTTCCATCCCGGACGGCAGGACGAAGGGTTCCGCCGCCACCCGCCACTCCTTCCCGGCGAACAGGCCGTCCGGCGGCAGGGCCGCCCGGATGCGCGCAGCCCGCGCAACGCGCCCAGCCTCGTCACTCATGGCACGATCCGCCAACGCTCCACAAAAAATTCACACCGCTCATCATCAGACCAATCCCTTCAAAGCCAACCGCACCAACTCCTCTGTCCCCGCCTCCTTGTTTTTCAGCGCCACCTCCCGCACCGACTTGGCCGCATCGACCTGCTTGTAACCCAGCGCGATCAAGGCCAGCACCGCATCATTGGCCGCCCGCGCCTCGGCGCTCGGTGCGTTATCCGCGCTGGCCGCCTCCCACGCCGCAGCCACCCCGAGTTTGTCCTTCAACTCGAGCACGATCCGCTCGGCCGTCTTCTTGCCCAGCCCGCTGATCTTGGCGATCGAAGTGGTATCCGAGTCCACCACCGCCGCCTTGAAACGCCCGACATCCATCCCGCTGAGCACCGCCAGCGCCAATTTCGGTCCGACCCCGCTGACCCGCGTGACGAGCAAGCGGAACAAATCCCGCTCCTCCGGCGAAGCGAAGCCGAACAAAATATGCGCATCCTCCCGCACCTGCAGGTGGGTCAACAACCGCAGGGGCTGTCCCGGCGGAGGCAAACGATCGTAGCTGGAGAGCGGGATCAAAACCTCGTAGCCTACCCCGTGCACCTCGATCACCACCTGCGTCGGCAAAACTTCGCGCAAAGTGCCTTCCAGATACGTAATCATCGCCCATGACCGCTACCAGACCACGCCTCCGCGGCAAGCGCGCTTTTCTCGCCTTGCTCCTCGCCGCCGCCGTGCTCCGCGCGGAGGAGGCCCCCGACCCGGGTTGGCGGCTCACCGTCATCCCGTCTTTCGAACGCCCCACCCTGCATGAAAACATCCCCGGCGCGAACACCGCCATCGTCGCCCCGGCCCGCAACGCCGGCTACGATGAGATGGAATACGCCACCACCCGCGCAGCCTGGCGCTACGCGCGGGACCTGGCCGAGGCGCAGGGTGAGCGCTGGCTCGCCGCCGCCGACGTGCAAATCCGCCGCGACCCGCACCGCGTCATCGACCGCATCCTCATCACCGGCGACGATCCGCTGTTGCCCGCACTGGCGGTCACTCCGGCCTTCCACGACCGCTTCGAGCCGCTGCTCGGGGCGGGTTTCCACGTCATCATCCCCCACCGCAATCTCATCGCCCTCTACCCGCGCGTCGGCGGCACCATCCCGCCGCGCGAGGCCGCGTCCCTGCTGGAGATGAACCGCTACGCCGGCTACCCCGTGAGCCGCGAGGTCTTCCGGGCCTTCCGCGGCGGACTCACGGGTGATGGCATCCTCGAGGACTGACGACTAGAAATCCTTCGACCCGCCGATCGGCAGCAGGTGGAGATTCAATCCCCGGTCGGCAAACTCACGCACGGCCTCGTTGTGATCGATCTCGATCGGCGGAAAGGTGTCATAGTGGACCCCTATCGTTTCCTTCACCTCGAGGAAAGTTGCCGCCCGGGCCGCGTCCTCCGGACCCATGGTGAAATTGTCCCCGATGCAGAGCACGGCGAACTTGAGCGACGCACTGTCGCCGATGAGTTTCATGTTCCGCGTCAGCGCCGTGTCGCCGGAATAGTAAAAGTGCCCCTGCTTGGTTTCGACGAGGAAGCCGGCGGGATTCCCGCCGTAACTGCCGTCGGGCATGCTGCTTGAATGCGTGGCAGCGGTCATCTTGACGCGGCCGAACGGAAATTGCCACGCCCCGCCGAGATTCATGGCGTGGGCTTTCTCCACACCCTGCTTGGCGAACCACTGGACGATTTCGAAGTTGGAGACCAGCGTGGCCCCGGTGCGTTGGGCAATGCGCGCCACATCGTCGACATGGTCGAAATGCCCGTGCGACACGAGGATGTAGTCGGCGGGGATTTTATCAATATCGACGCCCGCAGCTTTCGGGTTGGCCGTGATGAAAGGATCGAAGAGCAAGTGGGCGCCGTCCACTTGAACGCCGAAACAGGAATGTCCGTAGTAGGTCAGTTTCATAATGACTAAACTCAGCAGTAAACCGTGCCGTTTTTCATTGTCAAACAGGACCGGACAAAGGCGTGATGCCCGTCCGCATGCGACGCCTTCTCCTGTCCTCCGCCAACTGGTTCCCCGCGTGGGTCTTGGCCGCCACGGCGCTGGCCCTTTGGCACCCCCCGCTCTTCAGTTGGTTCAGCGGCCCGTGGATCGTCTGGGGCCTCGCTCTGGTCATGCTGGGGATGGGATTGACCCTCGACGTGGCCGATTTCGCGGCCGTCGGGAAAATCCCCCGCGCTATCGCCCTCGGCTTCGCCGCCCAATACACCATCATGCCGTTGCTCGGCTGGGCCATCGCCCGTGCGCTGCAACTGCCCCCGCCCTTCGCCGTCGGCCTCATCCTCGTGGCCTGCTGCCCGGGCGGCACGGCGTCCAATGTCGTTGCCTTCCTCGCGCGAGCCAATGTCGCGCTGTCCGTGGTCATGACCTCCTGCTCGACGCTGGCCGCCGTGGTCATGACCCCGTGGCTGACCAGTTGGCTGGCCGGCGCCTACGTGGCGGTCGATGCGTGGGGAATTTTCCTCACCACCGCGCAGGTCGTCCTCGCGCCGGTGCTGCTGGGACTGTTTCTCCATCACCGCGCGCCGCGATTCACGGAGACCGTCCTGCCGGCCGGCCCGATCCTCTCCGTGCTGGTCATCAGCCTCATCGTCGGCAGCATCATCGCGCAAAACGCCGCGGCCATTTTCGAGCACGGTGCGGTGCTGATGCTCGCCGTATTTCTCCTCCACGGCGGCGGCTTCGTCCTCGGCTACGCGCTGGCACGGGTCTTCCACTACGATCGTCTGGTGGCCCGGACGTTGAGTATCGAGGTCGGCATGCAGAACTCCGGACTCGGCGCCGTGCTGGCCCGCACCCGCTTCGCCGCCGAACCCCTCACCGCCGTACCCTCGGCGCTTTCCAGCGTCTGCCATTCGGTGCTCGGCAGCCTGCTGGCCGGTTGGTGGCGGCTGCGACCATGAGGAAACCACTCCGTCTTTTTCCGCTGGTCGCCCTCCTCGCGGCGGGCACCATGGCGCACGGCATGGAGACCCCGGAAACCACCACCCCAACCGCCTTCGTCTCCGACCCGCTTTTCCTCGAGCACGACACCGGGCCGGGGTTTCCGGAAAGTCCCGACCGTCTGCGCTGGCTGACGTCGCACCTCGGCACTCTCCCGCTGGCCGGGCGACTCCTGCGCCTGACACCCGACGACCGGATCGATCCGCTGCCTTGGATCGCCAAAGTGCATGATCGGAATTACATCGAATCGTTGCGCGCCGCCTGCGCGGGCGGCGAGACCTTCATGGCCGGAAGTTCGGACAGCCCGATCTCTCCACGTTCGTGGGACGCCGCCGTGCGGGCCGCGGGCGCCGTGCTGACCGCCGTCGATGCGGTGATGGAAGGTCGGGCGCGCAACGCCTTTGCCGCGGTGCGCCCGCCCGGACACCATGCCATGCCGGACTCGGCGAAGGGATTCTGCCTGTTCGGCAACGCCGCTATCGCCGCCCGCTACGCGCAAGAAAAGCACGGCCTCGCGCGGGTCATGATCATCGACTGGGATGTGCACCACGGCGACGGCACGCAGGAGATTTTTTACGGCGATCCGACGGTTTTCTTTTTCTCGACCCACCAATACCCATTCTATCCGGGTCCGAGCGGTGCGGCGGAAAACACCGGCCGGGGTGCAGGGAAGGGCGCGACCCTCAACGTGCCCCTCGCCGCCGGCAGCGGCGACCCCGCGGTGCTCGAGGCCTTCGACCGGGAACTGGCGGACGCCTTCCGCCGCTTCCAACCGGAGCTTGTCATTATCTCAGCCGGTTTCGACGCACACCAAACCGATCCGCTCGGCGGACTCGGATGGTCGAGTTCAGTTTACGGCCAGCTGACGCATAAAATCCGCGCACTGGCCCGCGAGCAAGGCCACGAACGGATCGTGTCCGTGCTGGAAGGTGGCTACAGCCGGGAGGCCATGACCGCAGGCGTCGCGGCGCACCTCGAGGCGCTGGCGGAGATCACGCCACCGGCACACCGGCCGGCGAATGCGGTTCGAGCGGACGGAGATTGAGCGTCTCAAGCAACCCCAAGTCCTCGTTTTCCCCGGGGTTCGGCGTGGTCAGAAGTTTGTCGCCGTAGAAAATCGAGTTGGCGCCGGCAAAGAGGCAAAGGGCTTGGCCTTCCTTGCTCAGCGAGGTGCGGCCGGCGGAAAGCCGGATTTTCGACCACGGCAGCACGAGGCGCGCGACGGCGATCATGCGCACGAGCTCGAAAATTTCCACCGGCGCCGCCTCTTCCATCGGCGTGCCTTCGACCGCGACGAGACAATTGATCGGCACACTTTCCGGCGGCGGATCGAAATTGCAGAGCACCTCGAGCATGCGCAGGCGGTCGTCCACCGATTCACCCATCCCGAGAATGCCGCCGCAGCAGACCTGCAAGCCGGCCCGCTGCACGGCGCCGATCGTATTGAGCCGGTCTTGGAAGGTGTGGGTGCTGACGATGTTCGCGTAATACTCCGGCGAGGTGTCGATGTTGTGGTTGTAGGCCGTGACTCCGGCCTCTTTCAGTTTCTTCGCCTCGGCATCACTGAGTTGTCCGAGCGTCACGCAGACTTCCATGCCGAGCTTGCTGACCTCGCGGATAGTCTCGAGCACGGACTCGAACCGCCGGTCGCCCTCGCGCACGCCCTTCCACGCCGCGCCCATGCAAAACCGCGTCGAGCCGTTTTCCCGGGCCGCGCGCGCATGGGGGAGGATTTCCTCGGTGCTCATGAGCGGTTGCGGTTTGAGGTCCGTGTTGTGATGCGCACTCTGCGAGCAATACCCGCAGTCCTCGCTGCACGCGCCGGTCTTGATACTGAGCAACGTGCAGAGCTGCACCTCGCGTCCCGGCCAATGCTTTTGGTGGACCCTCCGCGCCTCCTGGATGAGGTCGAAGAACGGACGGTGATAAATTTCCTGCAGCTGCGCAAACGTCTCTTTCACTGGGCGCGAGGGTAAATCCGCGCCGGTCCAAGTCAAACGCATTGCACACCGTGCGCACGCAGGGTCGGCGCCAGCTCGCCATGCGCATCATGGCGGTAAACCAGAGCCCGCAAACCCACCCCGCCTGCCGCTTCGACATTGGCCGGAAGGTCGTCGAGGTAAACGGTCGCGGCCGGACTCACCCCGAATTGCCGGATGGCCAGTTCGAAAATGCCGTGCTCCGGTTTCATCATCCGCACACGGTAGGAAAAGACACCGTCCGTGAATTTCCCGAAGACCGGATATTCCCGCACCAGATACTCGTGATGCAGGCAGTTGGTGTTCGAGAGCAGGTAGAGCGGATAACTTCCGTGCAACTTCTCCACCAATTCCCACATCGGCTCGTTGGGTTCGAAAATTTCCTGCCACGCCTTGGCGAGCACGTCGTCGGACAACCCGCCCCCCAGCGCCTCCCGCCACGAGGCGAGAAATTCCGCCCGGTCCAAGGCCCCGGCCTCGTAACGCTGCCCGAGCGCCGCCAGCGCTGCGAAATCGGGATGCTGCACGCCCAACTTCGCCAACGTCCGCTCCGCCTTGCCCGGTTCGAAGCGCACCAGCACGTTGCCGATGTCAAAGATGAAGGCCTCCACTTCCATCACGCGAAATGATCGTAGCCGCGGGCACGACCCAGGCCCTCTCCGGTCCCGGCCCCGGCCAGGCATCCAATCCGGGTGAGGGGCAACTTCGGCCAACGTCTCTTCCACGCCGCCTCGAGACGGTCGGCCTCGCGCCGCGCGACCGCGAAGAGCAATTCGAAATCCTCGCCGTCCCCCAGCGCCTGCACCAAGGACGCCCCGCGCCGCCGCGGCACCAGCGACGGGTCGATGACAAATCCCGTGCCGCCGGCCCGGGCCAGACGCGGCAAGTCGGACGCCAACCCGTCGCTCAGATCCATCATGGCCCGCACCCGGAAATTCGCCACCAGCCACCGCGCCTCTTCCAACCGCGGCCGGAACCGCAGATGCCAACCACACGCCAGCGAGCCACCCAGCACCCCGGTGACAAAAAGCACATCGCCCGGCCGTCCGCCCGAGCGGCGCACGAATTCACGCCGCGCCACCGTGCCCGTCATGGCCACCGAGATCACCGCCGGCCCGTCGGCCCGCGAAAGTTCGCCCCCCACCACCTCGAAGCCGAATTCGCGCCCGGCCTTGGCCAATCCGCGGTAAACGCCATCCAGCCATCTCCCGGTCTGCGCCGGTCGCACCACGCAAGTGACCAGGGCGTGCGCGGGACGTCCACCGCAGGCCGCGATATCGCTGACCGCACGACACGCCGCTTTCCACCCGACCGCGGCCGCGGAATCCCTCGGCGTGAAATGCCGGCCCTCAACCACACAATCCGTCTTGAGCAGCAGCAAATCGCGACCCGGACCGGCCACCGCCGCGCAATCGTCGCCGATCCCGGCCACCACGCCGCGCCCGCGAGGCCGCAGCGCCCGCTGCAACCGTGCGACCAGCGCGTCTTCGCCGGTCGCCTTCACAGAAAGAACAAAATTGCCGTCACCGAAACGGCATTGAAGATCGCGTGCATGACCATTGGCACGATCAGGGTGCCGGACTTTTCGTAGGCCAGCCCGAGACACATGGCCAGGGTGAAGAGCGCCGGGATCGACGCCATGTGCCCGTGCAACGCGGCAAAAAGCAGGCTGGTCCCCGCCATCGAAAGAAACGGCCCGAGCCAACGCTTCCCCACCGGATAAAGATAACCGCGAAAAATCAACTCCTCCGCCACCGGCGCGACGATCACCGCCATGGCCAGCACCGCCAGGCGGTCGTGCGGGGTCTCCGCGTTCTGCAAAAACTGCACGACTTCCTGCGGACTCGTGTCGCCGCCCGCCGCACCGTAGACCATAGCCTGCACCAGCATGAGCAGCGGGTAGGCCGCCGCGAGATAGAGCAGACCGCGCCCGAGCACGCGGACGAAGCCGGCGCGATCCGTGCCGAAAACCCCCGTCAACGGCAGGTTGCGGTAAACCAGCAGACCGACGAGAAAAAGGACAATGGACGCGTAAATGATCGCCCCCGAGACAATGTGACCGAACTCGACATTCCGGTCGCCGGTTTCGGTCAGCGCATCCCGCCCGAGAAGAATGAACCACGCCACCAGCACCACCGCGACCACCGCGTCCACTTTGCCCACCCAGCCGTCATCCACCGCACCCGCATGGCGCAGCCAGACACGACCGGCCAGCGGCAGGTAGAAACGCAGACTCAACGCCGTCAATACGACGAGCACGAGAACCGTCGCCAGGGCCGGAAAGCCGCTCACCACGCGTAGAACTCCGGCAGCAGGTAGGCCTGCCCGGGCTCCAGCCGGAAACGCGGCGCGCCACCGAGCTGCACCTCGACCTTCGACTCCGCGCCGGCCCCGAGCCAGCGCAACAACCGCTGCAGGTTGATCCCCGATTGGTAGCGGATCACGCCCGCATCAGGCGCGTTGGCCAGCGCGCGGGCTTTGTCATAAGCATCCTCGACATAGCCAAGCTGGTCGACCAACCCCGCCGCTTTCGCGTCTAGGCCGGTGATAATCCGCCCGTCGGCCAACGTGTCGCGCAGCCCTTCGGCCGGCAGCTGGCGCGCCCGCGCAACAATGCCGAGAAAGCGTTCATAGACCTGCATGACCATGCCTTCGACGTAAGCCTGCTCTTCCGGCGTGATCGGACGCGAGCCGCTCAGCATGTCCTTGAACTTCCCGCTCTTGAAGACCACCGCGTCGAGCCCGACCTTGTCGAAAAGCCCCTCGTAATTCAGCGATTGGATGATGACGCCGATGCTGCCGGTGAACGTCGTCTCATTGGCCACGATCCAATCCGCCGCACAGGCAATGTAGTAGGCGCCCGACGCGGCCAAGGACGTCATAGCCACCACCACCGGCTTCTTTTTCTGCACCTTCAGCACCTCGTGGTAAAGGATGTCCGCCGCCGTGACCTCGCCGCCCGGCGAATTGACCGCCAGCACCACCGCTTTCACCTCGTCGTCCTCCAGAGCCGTCTGCAGCGCGTTCTTGATGTCGTCCACCATCGACGTCCCCCACTCCGTCTGGGTGTCGGTGTAGATGATGCCCTGCACGGGAATGACCGCGATCTTGCCCGCCCCCGCCTTGCCATCCTCGACCGCCACCTCCTGCAAGGACGGCGAGAAACGCCGCGCCGCCATACCCTCCGCGCTGCCCGCGCCGACGAAGGCCATCAAGACAAAGTTGAAAAACACGCTCGCGCACAACGCGAGGAAAAGAAGCAACAGCACGCACCCTGTCTTTTTCATCGGCCGGTAACATCGCGCAGGCCCGCGGCCATGACAAGCCGCCACCCGCTCCGGCTTGCCTTCGCCCCGTAAGCTGCTTTATTCGCCACTAACTTTATGCACCCGCAAAAAGACGCCTTGGTGCGCCTGCTCGCCGACGACGACGAGCAAACCGTGCAACTGGTCAAAGACCAACTCGCCGCCGACGGCCCCGCCATGATCGACGATCTCCGGGATCTCGCCGGCTGCGACGACCCCCTGGCTGCCCTCCACGCCCGCGATGTCCTCCACGAGGTCGTGCAAAACGAGGCCCTCGAACGCTTCGAGAGGCTCTGCCCGGTCTTCGGCGACAGCTCCGACCTCGAGGAAGCGTGTTGGTTGCTGGCCGCGTCCCTCCTCCGCGGCTTCGAAGCCGCCCCCTACCGCCAGCGCCTCGACGCGTGGGGCGCCGAGCTGGCCCGCCGCTTGCGCCGCGCCGCCGGTGACCGGCACCGCGTGGACATCATGACCGATTTCCTCGCCGGCGAACTCACCTTTGCCGGTAACACCGACGACTATTACAACGAGCGCAATTCCCTCCTCCCCTGCGTTCTCGATGCCCGCAAAGGCATCCCCATCAGCCTCACGCTCGTCTACATGTTGGTCGCCCAGCGCGCCGGCGTGCCCGTCGAGGGCGTCAACCTCCCCGGGCATTTCCTGGCCCGCCACGGCGCCATCCTTTTCGACCCGTTCCATCAAGGCCGTGTCCTCGGCCGCCGCGACTGCGAGGAAATCCTCCGCCGCCAAAACCAGCGCCTCGAGGACTGGCATCTCGCCGCCGCCACCCCGCGCCAGATGCTGACCCGCATCCTGGCCAATCTCCTCTACGTCTACCACCGCCGGGACCAAGGCCCGCTCTACGCCCGCGTCAAACACTGGAGCCGCCTCCTCTGCCACCGCTGATGCAGGCCGAGGTGATCAACACCGGGTCCGAACTGCTCCTCGGACTCGTGCAAAACAAGCACCTCGCTTACCTCGCCGGCGAACTCGCCCCGCTCGGCATCACCATCAGCCGCCAAGTCTGCGTCCCCGACGGCCCGCCCGTGCGCGAAGCCCTCGACCGCGCCCTCGGCCGTGCGGATCTTGTCATAACAACCGGCGGACTCGGCCCGACCTCCGACGACATGACCCGCGACGCCGCCGCCTCGCTGCTCGGCTTGCCGATGGAAATGGACAACTCCATCCTTGAGGCCATCCGCGAACGCTTCGCCCGCCGCGGTTTGCCCATGGCCGACAACGTCGGACGCCAAGCGGAAGTCCCGCACGGCGCCGCCGTCCTGCCCAACCCGCACGGCACCGCCCCCGGTCTTTACTTCCCGCCGTCGACCCTCGGCTCGCACCGTGCCCGCCATCTTTTTCTCCTGCCCGGACCGCCCCGCGAACTGCATCCCATGGTCACCGATCACGTGCTGCCGAGACTGCGGGTCGCGCTGCCGGACAGCGCCGCGCAGGAACGCCGCATCTACCGCCTGACCGGCATCGGCGAAAGCCAGGTTGAAGCCCGCAGCGGGAAAAACATCGAAGCTCGAGGCGACCTCGAAGTCGGCTACTGCGCGCGACCGTCGGAGGTCGACTTCCGCCTCATCGGACCCCGCGCCGCGCTCGACGAAGTCGAGCCTGCCATCCTCGCCGAGCTTGGCGAATGGATCTACTCGCACGGCGACCCGCTGGAAAAATCCGTCATCGATCGCCTGCGTGCCGAACATCTCACCCTTGCCGTGGCCGAATCCTGCACCGGCGGCAACCTCGCCGGACGCCTCACCGATGTGCCCGGCGCCTCGGAAGTTTTTCTCGCCGGCTACGTGACCTACGCGAACGCAGCCAAAGAACACACCCTCGGTGTGCCGTCCGAATTGCTCGCCGTCCACGGCGCGGTCAGCGAACCCGTCGCCGCCGCCATGGCCGAAGGCGCCCGCCGCGCCGCCGGCAGCACCTTCGCCCTCTCCACCACCGGCATCGCCGGACCCGGCGGCGGCAGCGAAGCCCAGCCCGTCGGCACCGTCTTCATCGGCCTCGCCGCCGAAGGACACCCCACCACCGTCCGCCGCTGCTCGTTCCCGGTCGATCGCCCGACTTTCAAATACATGACGACCTCCGCCGCCCTTGATCTCCTCCGCCGTCAGATCCTCGGCCTCCGACTCGACCTCGGCGCCGGCGCTGCGCTCCCGCGCTTGGGCTAAAAGTAGAAGCGGCGTCCCCGCCGCTTATCCATGATCACAAGCGGCAAGATGCCGCTTCTACCCTACCCGCTACGACCGCTACACTTCCCATATGCACACCGGCATCCTTGGCGGCAGCTTCGACCCCATCCATCACGGACATCTCATCCTCGCCCGCGCCGCCCTCGAAGAACTCGGCCTCGACCGCATTCTTTTCATCCCCGCCAACATGTCGCCGCACAAAACGGACACCACCCCCGCCACCGCGCAGGACCGGCTCGCTATGTTGCAACTCGCCATCGGGAACGAACGAGGCTTCGAAGCCCTCGACCTCGAACTCCACCGCCCGCCACCGAGCTTCACCGTCGAAACCCTGCGCGAACTCCGCTCCAACCACCCTGACGACGAATTCACCCTGCTCATCGGCGCCGACAATGTGGCGAAGTTCGAGACTTGGCGCGAGCCGGACGAAATCCGCCGCCTCGCGCACCTCGCGGTGCTCGACCGCGCCAAGCACGACGCGGCGCACGATTGGCCCGTCGTCCGCCGTCTCGTGGATCTCTCTTCGACCGATATCCGCGCCCGCGTCGCGGCCGGACGCAGCATCCGTTATTTGACCCCGGCCCCGGTCTGCGATTACATCACAGCCCACGGTCTTTACCGTCCCGCGTGACACCCGACTCCGAAACCATCGCCCTCGCCGCCGCTCAGGCGGCTTCCGACAAGAAAGCGGAGAACATCCGCATCCTCGATCTGCGCAAGCTCTCCAGCTTCGCCGACTACTTTGTCATCTGCACCGGCACGAGCGAGCCGCACCTCAAAGCGATCGGCTCGGAAATTCGCGAAGAACTCCGCGACAACCTCGGCCTCAACGCCCATTCCGACGGTCTCCCCGCCAGCCAATGGATCGTCCTCGATTACCACGGCGTGCTCATCCACATCTTCCAATCGGAAAAACGAGACTTCTACGACCTCGAGTCCCTCTGGCGCGACGCGCCGGTCGTGCCCTTCGAGGACAAGCCGCCCAACTGACGCCGTCAGAAAAATCCC
>JBBEEK010000163.1:0-2087 GCA_040880825.1 Chthoniobacterales bacterium | reverse complement strand
GAAGGGATAACGTGGCTGAAGTGGGTGGCGGGTGCAAGTCTGGGGATTGCGGATTTGGAATTTTGGATTTGGTCTGGGGGTTGTCTGGCGCACCACGAGTGAGCGGTCCGCTGGGCCAGCGGACCCTACCGGGGGGATACTGTTGCGCCCAAGCTCCGGACGCGAGGTGGGGGTCTGGGAATTACAGATTTGGGATTTGCCCGGAGGCTGTTGCGCTCCCCTGAGAACAAGGTCAGGGGCGGCGCTCAGAGGGGTGATCCTGTTGTGCTCGGCGGAAGCAAGGTCGGGGAGGCGGCGCCCTTGAAAACCAAAAGCCCGGAGAATTGCTTCCCCGGGCCTGGTTTGGTGCGCGAAGTTCGCGCCACAATTGTTTCAGCTGCAACCTTGGCTGGTGCCGCACTCGGTGCAGACGCCGCAGGCGCCGGCACGGATCACTTTGTTGCTGCCGCAGTTGGAGCAGGTGGTGTCCATATACATGGTGCCCAGGGCGCCTTGGATGCGTTCGGCGTGGGTCGCGGTGCCGGCGATGTGGAACGGGGTGCCTTCGCTGTTTTGCGTCTGGGTGATGACGTCGATGATCTCGCGTTCGCCGGTGCGCGGGAGGTCACTGACCGGACGGTTGACGGCGCGGCGTTCCATTTCCGGGATTTCCTTCATGGGAAGTTCCGGTTGGCTGCGGTTGGGCGCGGTGGCTTCTTTGTAGCCTTTGATGAACTGGCAACCGAGCCAGCGGAAGACGTAGTCGGTGATGCTGCTGGCGTTGCGGATGTCGGGGTTCTTGGTGAAGCCGCTGGGTTCGAAGCGTTGGAAGGCGAACTTCTTGACCAGGCTCTCGAGGGGCACGCCGTATTGCAGCGAGATCGAGGTGAGGGTGGCCACGGTGTCCATGAGGCCGCCGATGGTGCTGCCTTCTTTGGCCATCTGGATGAAGAGTTCGCCGGGCTGTCCGTTCTCGAAGAGGCCGACGGTGATGTAGCCTTCGTGTCCGGCGATATCGAACTTGTGGTTGAGGGCCACGCGGGTGTCGGGCAGACGGTTGCGCGGGGGCTGGTTGAGCTTGACCCGCATGGTTTCGATTTCGTTTTCGAGTTCGATGATGCGGTGTTCGAGTTCGTTTTTGCTCGAGAGTTCCGCTTCGAGTTCGCCGTTGCCGGTGCCGTGTTTTTTCTTGTCGGTGACGACGGGGGCGGAGCGCTTGGAGCCGTCGCGGTAGATGGCGATGGCTTTGAGGCCGAGTTTCCAGCCTTCGACGTAGGTGTCGATGATGTCTTCGACGCTGGCGTGTTCGGGCAGGTTGACCGTTTTGGAGATGGCGCCGGAGAGGAAGGGCTGGGCGGCGGCCATCATGCGGATGTGTCCTTGGTAGCTGAGGCTGCGCTCTCCGCGCATCGGCTTGAAGGCGCAATCGAAGACGGAGATGTGCCCGGGGCGGAGTCCGCTTTTGATGGTTTGTCCGTCTTCCTCGACGTCTTCGATGGTGTCGTATTTGTCGATGTGGGCGATGATGGCTTCGATGTCCGTGTCGCTGTAGCCGAGTTTGTGCAGGGCGGGGCGGACGGTTTGGTTGACGATCTTGAGCATGCCGCCGCCGGCGAGGAGCTTGTATTTGACCAGGGCGATGTCGGGCTCGATGCCGGTCGTGTCGCAGTCCATGAGGAACCCGATGGTGCCGGTGGGGGCGAGGACGGTGACTTGGGCGTTGCGGTAGCCGTGCTGGTGGCCGAGGCGCAGGGCTTCGTCCCAGACTTGGCGGGCTTCGTTGCGGAGGAATTCGAATTCGCCGGCTTTCTCGATTTTTTCCACGGCGTCGCGGTGGAGTTTCATCACTGCGAGCATGGGCTCGACGTTGTCGGGGGCGAGGGTTTGCTTCACCCCGCTGGCGCTCGAGTCGTGGTAACCGGGGAAGGGCCCGGTGTGGCCGGCGATGCGGGCGCTTTGTTCGTAGGCGTGGCCGGTCATGATGGCGGTGATCGAGCCGGCGAGGGCGCGGCCTTCGGGGCTTTCGTAGCCGTGGCCGTAGCTCATGATGAGGGCGCCGAGGTTGGCGTAGCCGAGGCCGAGGGTGCGGAAGATGTGGCTGTTTTCCG
>JBBEEK010000162.1:0-13426 GCA_040880825.1 Chthoniobacterales bacterium | reverse complement strand
CGCTGGAGAATTTGCCGACGCGGGCGGTGTTGAGGACGGCCATTTTGCCCCAGCGCGGTTTGTCTTTGAAGGCTTGGGAGACTTTTTCCTGGGCCTCGCAGTAGGCCTTGAAATCGGCGAGGCAGAGGAAGGGGTCGTGGTAGAGGAGGTTGTCGCGCAGCGGGGCGAGGACGTGGGCTCCTTCGTCGGGCGTGAAAAAGTCCGTGCCGAGCCAGTCGAGGACGGCGGCGAGTTCGGGGTCGGACTCGTAGTATTTTTGCGGGTTGTAGCCGTCGGCGACGAGTTTGTGCACTTCCTCGACGGTGTGGCCGAAAATGAAGATGTTGTCGTCGCCGACTTCCTCGCGGATCTCGACGTTGGCGCCGTCGAGGGTGCCGATGGTGATGGCGCCATTGAGGGCCAGCTTCATGTTGCCGGTGCCGGAGGCTTCCTTGCCGGCGGTGGAGATCTGCTCGGAGAGATCGGCGGCGGGGACGATGCGCTGGGCGAGCGAAACCCGATAGTTGGGCATGAAGACAATTTTGATTTTGCCCTTGATGCGTTTGTCGTCGTTGATTTTGGCTCCGACCGCGTTGATGGCCTTGATGATGAGCTTGGCGGTGTCATAGCCCGGCGCAGCCTTGGCGGCGAAGATGAAGACGCGCGGCGGGATGTCGAGGTGAGGATCTTTGAGGAGTCGGCGGTAAAGCCAGAGGATGTGGAGAAGGTTGAGGTGCTGGCGTTTGTATTCGTGGAGGCGTTTGATCTGCACGTCGAACATGGCGGTGGGGTCAACGTCGACGGCGCATTCTTCAAGAATACGTTTGGCCAGGCGTTCCTTGTTGGCGTGTTTGACCGCCATGAATTCCTCACGGAAGGAGGCATCGTCCGCCGAGGGTTCGAGCTTGCGGAGGAGGTCGAGGTTGCGTTCCCAGCCGCTGCCGATGGTGCGGGTGATGAGGTCGGAGAGTCGCGGGTTGCAGGCCACGAGCCAGCGGCGCGGGGTGATGCCGTTGGTTTTGTTGTTGATGCGGCCGGGGTAGAGGGCGTCGAACTCGGGGAAGAGGTCGCTTTTGACCAGCTTGGTGTGGAGGGCGGCCACGCCGTTGACCGAGTGGCTGCCGACGACGCTGAGGTGGCCCATGCGGACCATCTGTTCGTGGTTTTCCTCGATGAGGGAGAGGGCGCGCATTTTTCCGAGGTCGCCCGGCCACTTTTTGTCGACGTCTTCGAGGAAGTGTTTGTTGATTTCGAAAATAATCTGCACGTGGCGCGGGAGGACTTTGCGGAGGAGTCCGACGCTCCATTTTTCGAGGGCTTCGGGGAGGAGGGTATGGTTGGTGTAGGCGAAGGTGCGGGTGACGATGGACCAGGCTTCGTCCCACTCGAGGCCGTAGTCGTCGATCAGCAGGCGCTGCAACTCGGGGATGCTGATGGCGGGGTGGGTGTCGTTGAGTTGGATGGCGACTTTATCCGGAAATTTGGACCAATCGGAGTTGTCCTTCTGGAAGCGGCGGATGATGTCGCGCAGGGAGCAGGCGGTGAAAAAGTATTGTTGGAGCAGGCGGAGTTCCTTGCCGGCTTCGGTGTTGTCATTCGGGTAAAGGACCTTGGTGATGGTCTCGGCCATGTTTTTCTGGCGAACGGCTTCCTCGTAGCCGCCGCGGTTGAAGGCCTCGAGATCGAATTCCTCGGGGGCTTTGGACTCCCAGAGGCGGAGGAAGTTGACGGTCTCGGTGCCGTAGCCGGGAATAGGAATGTCATAAGGCACCCCGATGATCTTGCGGAAGTCGACCCAGACCGAGCGGGTCTGGCCGTGGCCGTCGTCGACAGTTTCGACGTGGCCGTAGACGGGGATCTCTTGCTGGTGGGACGGGCGGACGATTTCCCACGGCGAACCGTATTGGATCCACGCGTCGGGGAGTTCGACCTGATAGCCGTGGCGGAATTCCTGCTTGAAGAGACCGTATTGGTAGTGAATGCCGTAGCCGACGGCGGGCAGGTCGAGGGTGGCGAGCGAGTCGAGGAAGCAGGCGGCGAGGCGTCCGAGACCGCCGTTGCCGAGGGCCATGTCGTATTCCTCGTCGCGGGCTTCCTCGAGGGGATGGCCGAGGTTCTCCAAGGCTTCGCTGACTTCGTTGAAGACGCCGGCGGCGATCATGTTGTTGGCAAAGAGGCGTCCCATGAGGAATTCCATGGACATGTAGTAGACGCGACGGACATTTTGCTCGTTGTGGACGGCGAGGGTTTTCATCATGCGCTCGATAATGAGGCGCTGGATAGCCATGGAGGTGGCGATCCACCATTCACGGCGGGAGGCCGTGACTTGGTCACGGGCCATGGTGAATTTCAGTTCGTCGATGATTTCTTTCTCGAACGTCAGAGGTGCGATCTCGTGCATGATGAAAAAACAAAACTAAGCGGGAGCAACTATGGTGCCAGAAAAATTTGTTTCGCGGGCCGCGGGGAAGTATTGACAAGCGAATGACGATTGTTGTTGGCGCGGGTTTGGCGGGGTTGACGTGCGCGAAGTTGCTGGCGGCGGCGGGGCGCCCGTTCCTGCTCTTGGAAGCGGGGACGTGCCCGGGTGGGCGGGTGGTGTCGGAGCGGACGCCGGAGGGTTTTGTTTTGGATCGCGGATTCCAAGTGCTGCTGGATTCTTATCCGACCGCGCGGCGGCATTTGGATTTGGCGGCTTTGGGTGGTGGGCGGTTTCGCTCGGGGGCGCTGTTTGTCGGCGAAGGCAGGCCGCGCCCGCTGGAGAATCCTCTGCGGCGCCCCTTGGCTGCGCTCGGGGTGCTGCGGGGCGGAGTGTTGTCGGTGGCGGATCAGGTGCGGTTGGCGCGGTTGGTCGTGCGGCTGGCGGTGGGGAGGAGGGGAGAGGATGTTTCGACGGAGGGCTTGTTGCGGTCGTGCGGATTCAGCGAGGAGTTCTTCGTGCGTTTTGCGCGTCCGTTTTTCGGCGGGGTTTTGCTGGATCCGGCGCTGGGGACGAGCAGTCGCTTGTTTGCCAGCTATCTGCGGTATTTCGCGACGGGGCGCGCACTTTTGCCGGCGGAGGGGATCGGGGGGATCGCGAGGCAGCTGGCCTCAGCGTTGCCCGGGGGGAGTGTGCGCTACGGGGCGCGCGTGGCGGAGGTTCTGTATCGAGGGGCCGAGGCGGCGGGCGTGGTGCTGGAAGACGGGTCGGCGGTGAGGGGGGAGCGTGTCGTGCTGGCGGTTGACGAACCGGCAATGTGTCGGCTGTTGGGGCGCGGGGAGCCGCGGGCGGCGCTGGGTACGGCGGTGCACTACTTCCGAGCGCCGCGGGCTTTTTACGAGGGCGGTTGGCTTTGCCTGCCGCCGCGTCGACGCGAGAGTCCGGTCTTGCATGGGGCGCTGGTCAGTAATGTGGCGCCGAGTCTGGCGCCGGAGGGGGCGCATCTGTGGAGTGTGACGGTGGTGCCGGATCATCCGCGGGCGGAGGATGCGGAGTTCGTGGCCGCGGAGGTGGCGTCGTGGTTCGGGGCGGCGGGGACGGAATTGCAGCCGCTGAAGTTTATCCGTGTGCCTTATGCGGTGCCGGTGCAACCGCCGGGGTATGCGGATCGTCCGACGCCTTGGGGTGCGGTGGCGCCGGGGGTGGTGGCGGTGGGCGATGCGGTCTCCGGGGCGAGCATCGAGGCGGTGATGGCCAGCGGGGAGGCGGCGGGCAAAAAAGTGATTTCGTCCGTGCCCCGCAACTGATTGGCTTAGCGAAATTTCCCGATGAAGAAGGTCTTGCTTACTTTGCTCCAGGTGGCGGTCACCCTCGGGCTGCTTTGGTGGGTTTTCCATGACCCGGAGCGGCGGCGGGAGATGTTAGCCGCGCTGAAACTGGCCGACTGGTGGTGGCTGGGTGTCGGGGTGGTGATTTTTTTCAGCGGCACGATGGTGGCGACGGCGCGGTGGAAAATCCTGCTCGCGGTGCAGGACATCCACATGACGTGGCTGCGGACGTGGCAGCTGTTCATGGTCGGGATGTTTTTCAACCTCTTCATGCTCGGTTCGACGGGGGGCGACGTGGTGAAAATGTTCCTCACTATGCGCGAGGCGCGGGAGAACAAAGCGGCCGCGTTGCTCAGCGTGTTCATGGACCGGGTCATCGGCATGCTGGCGCTGATTTTTCTGAGCGTGGCGTTCCTGTTTTTCCGCTATGACATGCTCAACCACACAGAGGGCAGTTCGACGCTGCTGAACTTGTTGCTTTGGCTGATGGCCGCGGCGCTCGTGATGATTATTGGCATGTTCGTCGCGTCGGCACTGGGGTGGGTGCATTATCTGCCGTCGTGGACGCCGCTCCGCGGGCGGATCGTGGAGATTTCCGCGGCCTGCCATTTGTATGCCAAAGGGTGGCGGCGGACGATCTGGGCTTTGCTGATCTCCTTCCCGCTCTTCGGGATGTTTTTCATCACCTTTTACTGCGCGGCACGGGCCTTCACCGATCAACTTGGCGTGCTGGATATTTTTTCGGTGATGCCGATCGTGGCAGTGATCACGGCGATACCGATCAGCGTCTCGGGCATCGGGGTGCGGGAAAGTTTGTTCGTCTCGTTGCTGGCGCCGTTCGGCGTGACGGCGGCGGTGGCCACGCTGATTTCCGTGACCGGCTTTCTGATCAACACCCTGGGGAGTCTCGCCGGCGGGGTGGTCTTCCTTTTTTACCATCCCTCGGACCGTGCGGCCGTCAGCCTGCGGGATATGCAGAAAGAGGTCGACCAGCTCGAGGGCGAAATCGAGCACAGCGAATGAAGCGGCCGGTCGTCGAGACGAATTTCGCCGTGACGGCGGACGGCAAGATTTCCACGCACTGTTTTACGCCGACGGGTTTCACCTCGGCGCGCGATAAGCGGCGGTTGCTCGAGATCCGGGCGGGTGGGGATGCTTTACTCGTGGGGCGGCAGACGTTGGAGACGGACAACATGGGTATGGCGCTGCCGGCGGCAGATCTGCGCGAAGAACGGCTGCGGCGCGGGCAGACGGCGGAGCCTTTGCGGGTCATTTTCACGGGGCGCGGGGTTCTGTCACCGAAGCTCAAAGTTTTCCGCACACCGGGCGCGCCGATCGTCGTATTCACCACCAAGTCCATGCCGGCGGCCACGCGGCGCTGGCTCGACAAGGTGGCCGATGTGCGGGTGGAGTTGCGGGCGGGGGCGGTGGACCTGCGGCGGGCCATGAGGGTGCTGGCGGAGGATTACGGGGTGCGCTCCGCCGTGTGCGAGGGGGGGGCGGCTCTTTTGAAGGGTTTGCTTGAGGCGCACTTGCTCGATCGTCTCCATATCACTTTTGCGCCGCTGGTTTTCGGCGGGGCGGGCGCCCCGACGTTGCTGGGCCTGGCGGGCCGCAGTTTGCTGCGCTCCTCGGTGCCGCTGGAGATGGAAAGCTGCGAAGTGGCGGGCGACGAGGCTTATGCGGTCTACCGGGTCCGCCGGAAGAGGGCTTAGGCGCCCAATTCGCGCAGCAGGTTTTGGTGGAGCCGGATGCCGAGTTCGAAGTTTTCGAGAGGAAAGTTTTCGTCGGGGGCGTGGGCTTTGCAGTCCGGGGCGGCCAGGCCGAGAAGGAGGGTGTCGCAGCCGAGCAAGTCGCGGAAAGTTTGCACAATCGGGATGCTGCCGCCTTCGCGCATGAGTGCGGGGGTGCGACCGAAGGTTGTTTCCAAGGCGCGGAGGGCGGCGGCGCACCACGGGCTTTTCAGGTCGAGGGTATAGGGCATGCCACCGTGGCCGCGGACGATTTCAAGTTCAACGCCGGGCGGGAGATTGTTCTGGAAGTGGATCTCGACGAGGTTGAGGACACGGGCGGGTTTTTGGTTGGGGACGAGGCGAAAGGTGAGTTTGGCCGAGGCGGTCGAGGGCAGCACGGTTTTGGTCCCTTCGCCTTGGTAGCCGCTGGTCAAGCCGTTGATTTCGGCGGTCGGCCGGATGCCGATGCGCTCGACGGTGCTGAAGCCTTCTTCTCCGGCAAGGAAACGGACGCCGGTTTCGCGCAGGAAGTCGGCTTCGTTGACCGGCAGGGCGGCGAGGGCTTCGCGCTCGGCGGGGTCGGGCTTGGCCACATCGTCATAAAAGCCGGGCACGGCCACGCGGCCTTTGTTGTCGTGCAGGCTGGCGAGGAGTTTGACCAGGGCGGTGGCGGGATTCATGACGGCGCCGCCGAAGATACCGGAATGGAGGTCGGTGGCGGGTCCGCGGACGATGAGTTCCATGGCGGCGATGCCGCGCAGGCTTTGCGTGAGCGTGGGGTGGCCCTCGGCAACCATGCCGGTGTCCGAGATGGCAATGACGTCGCAGCGGAGTTCGTCACGCCGGGCGCGGATGAAGTCGTCGAGGTGTGTGCTGCCGACTTCCTCTTCGCCCTCGATGAGGAAGACGAGGTTGACTGGCAGTGTGCCTTCTTCGCGCAAGAGATGGATGGCGCCAAGGAGGTGGGCGAGAATCTGGCCTTTGTTGTCGGTGGCGCCACGGGCGAAAATCCGTTTGTTGCGGATGGCGGGCTCGAAGGGCGGGGAGGTCCAGAGATGCACCGGTTCATCCGGCTGCACGTCATAGTGGCCGTAAATGAGCACGGTTTTTTTGCCCGGGGCTTCCGGCCCGCGGGCCAGCACCGCGGGGTGACCGCCGGTTTCGGCTACTTCGGCGCGGAAGCCGCCCTGCTGGAGGAGAGCGCAGAGCCATTCGGCGCACGCCCTCATGTGCGGCGCGTGGTCCGGTTGGGTCGAGACGCTGCGGAAACGCAGGAATTCGAAGAGCAAA
Organism: Chthoniobacterales bacterium; assembly: GCA_040880825.1. Taxonomy (GTDB): domain Bacteria; phylum Verrucomicrobiota; class Verrucomicrobiia; order Chthoniobacterales; family JACTMZ01; genus JACTMZ01. The sequence goes on along the minus strand of JBBEEK010000162.1, from coordinate 6,677 downwards.
TCGAGATCGGACTTGCCAGCGAATGAGAGGGGTGTCGCGGATGAGGTCATGAAAGGAACTAGATATGGTGGGTTGGGCTGATGGACACCACAATTCGTGGTGTCAGGGGTTGCCAAGCGGAGGGTGGGCGCTTAAGGAATAAAAGCTGCATTATTTTCCCCATGTATCTCAAGTCTCTTGAACTCGTAGGTTTTAAGTCTTTCGTCAACAAGACGCACCTGGAATTTCACGAGGGCATCACTTCGGTGGTCGGCCCGAACGGTTGCGGCAAGTCGAACATTCTCGATGCCATCCGCTGGTGTCTGGGCGAACAATCGGCCAAAGCGTTGCGCGGCGGGGAGATGGCCGATGTCATCTTCAGCGGCACCGATTCGCGGTCGGCGGTGGGCATGGCGGAGGTTTCGCTGACCTTTGGCGGCTGCGGCGAGCATCTCGGGACGGATTACGAAGAAGTTTGCGTGACCCGCCGCATTTTCCGCGACGGCAAAAGCGAATACCTGCTCAACAAAACACCGTGCCGGTTGCGCGACATCCATGAGTTGTTCATGGACACCGGCATCGGCCGCAGCAGCTACTCGATCATGGAGCAGGGCAAGATCGACCTGATCTTGAGCAGCCGCCCGGAGGATCGCCGCGCGGTGTTCGAAGAAGCGGCCGGCATCACGAAGTTTAAAGCGCAGAAAAAGGAAGCGCTGCGCAAACTTGAATACGCCGAGGCAAATCTCGTGCGGGTCAACGACATCATGCGCGAGGTCAAGCGTCAGATCGGCTCCCTCCAGCGGCAGGCCGGCAAGGCGCGCCGGTATCAGGCGTTGTCCACCGACCTGAAGGTGCTCGAGTTGAATTTTGTCCGCCGTGAACACGACCAGATCACCTCCTCGCAAGGCGATCTGCAGCAGAAGCTCCGGTCCCTCGAAGCGCGTTGGCACGAGACGACCGCGGCGCTCGAAGAGGGCGAAGCGGCGGTGGCCGGGCACCGTTCGCGTCTGACCGAGCTCGAGCACCAAGTCGAATCGTCGCGTCAATCCATGCAGTCCGTTCGCGATCGCATGGTGCAGGCGCAGAGCCGCGCTTCGCACAACGAGGAAACCTGCGAGCAACTCCGCCAGACGATTGCCCGCTGCGATCAGGAAATCGCCGCCGCCCGCGAGCGTCAGCGAGTCCAGCGGGAGGAGATGGGCCGCACGAACGAGCAGGTGATCAAAGTCGCGGCTGAATTGGCCGAACGTTCGGCCGCGCTGGACACCTTGCAGGCCCGCTTGCGGGAGAGTGCCGGGCGACGCGAGTCCTCCCAGCAATCACTCGAAGCCCTGCGCGCCGAGATCAACCGAGCCGAGAACGAGTCGCTCCGACTGCAGGGCGAGTTGGCCGGGCTTGAAGCCCGCCGCGATGCTACGCAAAGCCGCATCGAGGCGCTCGAGAATGAAAGCCGCCAACTCTTTGAGGCCCAATCCGCCGCCCGCCAGCGCCTCGAAGAAACCTCTGCCCAAGTCGCCGCGGCGACCGGGGCTCTCCACGCCGCCGAAAGCGCCTTGGACCGCGCCGAAGCCGATGTCGAGCGCGGCGAGTTGGAACGCCAGCGCGTCGAGCAAGAAATGGCCGCGGCCCAGCGCACCTTGGCCCAATTCCAATCCCGCCGCGAGGTGCTCGAGCAGCTCAATCTCGAAGGCGAAGGCGCCGCCCCCGGAGCACAGGCGGTGCTGCGCGGACTGGATCGCCCCGATCACTTCAAGCCGGCAGTGCGCGGCATGTTAGGCAGTCTGCTCAGCGTGGAGCCCGGCTTTTTGTCGGCCATCGAGGCGGCGCTCGGTTCCCGCGGCGATACCATTGTGCTGACCGACAAGACCTCGGCCCGCGAAATCCTTGAATCCCTATACGAACACAAACTCGGCCGCGCCAGCGTGGTCAGTCCGAATGGAAACCACTTCCCTGAGTCGGGTCCGGCGCCCGACGGTTCGCTCGGCTGGGCGGCGGACCGCGTGCGCTGCGACAGCGGGGATGTCCAGCGTCTGGTGCGTGGCGTGCTGCACGGCGTGGCCTTGGCGACCAATCTTGATCACGCCACGGAATTGCGCGCGCGGCATCCGTCCTGCGCTTTTGCCACCCAGCACGGCGAGTTGATCGATGCCTCGGGTATCGTGACCGGAGGGCGCGCCGGCGAGGGGGTCACTTCGGCCCTGCAGCGGCGCGATGAAATTGCCTCCCTCGGCCAAAAGCTCGCCGTGGTGCAGGCTGACCTCGGCCGGCACGAGACCGTGCGGTTGGGCGTGTTGTCCGGCCGCGACGGGCAAAAAGAGGCCCTCGAAGCGGCGCGAGCCGATGTCCGCCACAAGCAGAACGAATTGGCCGGACTACGGGCCAACCACGGCCTGCTCGAGAAAGAATTGCAGGAAGCGCAGAACCGTTCCACGTCGTTGCAACGCGAGCAAGAACGGGCCGCGCAGGACCTCGAGACGGCCCAGCAGAAGGCGCAGGAATTGTCCGGTCGCATTGCCGGATGCCGCGGGCAAGTCGAAGCGGCCAGCGCCAAATCGGCCGAGGCCATGGAGGTGGCGCAGCGGGAGGCCGGCGAGCAGGAGACGGCCGCCGAGCAGTTCAACGAATTGCGCGTGCAACTCGCGGCGGCCCGGCAGCTCGAGGAGAGCCTCCAAGCCCAGCGCACCCCGATGCTCAGCCGCATCGAGGAGTTGGAGGAAACGGTTCGTCAGCGCGAGCAGGAAAAATCAACCGCCGAAGAGCGCGTCAACTCGGTGCAGGAGCAGACCGAAGCGCTCGGCCGGGAAGCCACGACGCTGCAGTCCGAGATCGACGCCAAACAGGGTGACCTTGAGGCCCTGCAGAAGGAGCGCTCTTCTTTGCAGGCGGAAGTGCAGACGGCCGATGAGACCTTGCGACAAAAGCGCCGGGAGCACGGCGAGATGCAGGACCAGAAAGGCAAGCTGGAGGTGCAGGCGGCCGAGTTGCGGCTCAAAGCGGAGAATCTGGCGGACGATATCCGCCGCCGTCATCACGTGGAACTCGGGGAAATCCGGCTCGACAGCTACGCGCTCCATTGCGCGGTCCGCGATCATCGCAAGCGCCGCAAAAGCAAGACGTCCGAAGGCGAAACCGCCGAAGGTGCCGAGTCCGCAGTGGAGGTGGAGGCTATCCCGGCGGAGGTTGAAGGAGAGGGGACCGGAGAGGTTCAGGGTTTGACGGTCGAGGGTATCGAAGCCGAGTTGGACTGGAGCGAAATCGAAGCCTTCGTCAACGAGTTGCGCGACAAGCTCGACTCGATGGGGCCGGTCAACATCGACGCCATCCAGGAATTCGACGATCTGCTCGATCGCCAGAAGTTCCTCGACGAGCAATTCAACGACCTGACCAACTCCAAAGAGGAGTTGCTCGAGGTGATCAAGAAGATCAACGCCACCACGACCACGCTTTTCGCCGAGACCTTTGGCAAGATCCGCGACAACTTCCGCGAGACCTTCAAAGAATTGTTCGGCGGAGGCAAAGCCGACCTTACCCTGATGAATGAGGACGATCCGCTCGAGAGCGGCATTGAGATGACGGCCAAGCCACCCGGCAAACAGCTGCAAAGTGTTTCGCTGCTCTCCGGGGGCGAGCGCACCATGACGGCCGTGGCGCTCCTTTTCGCCATCTACATGGTGAAGCCGAGCCCGTTCTGTATCCTCGACGAAATGGACGCGCCGCTCGACGAGTCGAACATCAACCGTTTCCTCGCCATGCTCGACCGCTTCGTGCAGCAGAGCCAGTTCCTCGTCATCACGCACAACAAGCGCACCATCTCGCGCGCCGACGTGCTTTACGGCGTGACCATGGAAGAGCAGGGCGTGAGCAAGTTGGTCAGCGTCAAATTCACTGACACGACCGGCAATTACTCCAAAGCCAAAGCGCCGCCGCGCAACGAGGATCGCACCGAAGACTTGGAGAAGGTCGCGGGCTGAATTTGTTTTTCGGGAAACAGCCGTCAGCGGGGACGCCGACGCTACAGTTCGTTGCGCCCGCCTCGGCTACCTCTTCGCCGCGTGCGTTGCGTCGGCCATTGGTCGCACGAAATCCGCGATTTTCCGGACAAAATCCGGATCCTGTCCATACTCGCCCATACGGCGCACGATGGCACTCCCGACCACCACGGCATCGGCGCGGTGTGCGACCTGAGCAGCTTGCTCCGGGGTGGAAATACCGAAACCGACGGCCACCGGAAGATCGGTGTGCTTTTTGATCTCGAAAAGCCGTGCTTCGATCGAGTCGGACACCTGATCCTGCTCGCCAGTCACGCCCTCGCGCGACACGTAGTAGATGAACCCTTCCGCCGTCTTGGCGATGCGTTCCATGCGGGCGGGCGGTGTGGTCGGCGCGATCAGGCGGATCGCTTTCAAGTCGTGCTTGCCCGCCAGTTCCCGGTTGGCCTCGAGTTCGTCCGGCGGCAGATCGAGAATAAGAATCCCATCCGCGCCGGCCGCAGCAGCCTCTTCGTGGAACTTGTCGAAGCCGTGGATGTAGAGGGGATTGAGGTAGGTGTAGAGAATGAGCGGAACCTCCGTCTTGGTCCGGATGCGACGGATGGTCGTCAGCACCTTGTCCAGCGTGGCTCCGGCGGTTAGCGCCCGCTGCGCGCCAAGTTGGTTGACCACCCCATCGGCCAGCGGATCGGAAAACGGCACGCCGAGTTCGACAAAATCTACGCCAGCCTCGGCCAACGCCGGCACGAGCTTCTCGGTGGCCTCCAAGGTCGGATCCCCCGCTGTGATGTAGGCCATGAAGCCGGCCTCCCCGCGATGGCGCAGCTCAGCGAATTTCTCGTCGATCCGGTTGACCATGAAGGCCAAAATCATAACGGGATGGCCCGCTCTCGCGAGCTTTCCTTCGCGCCGCTTTGTAGACCGCGTTGCGGGCTAGTGAGCCGGCCCCGGACGAGCATGAGTAGTTACGCCGTCGCCCGTGGCAGAGGCAAGCACGCGGGCATGGAAAAGATGCCATCTGCGGGCGTCGAGGAAGCGAATGGCGGCAAGGCAAATAAACCACCTTTAAGCGACCCTCTCAAGGAGCCGTCCCGGTCCGCCTCTTTACGCAGCGACTTCACCCGCTCGAATGCAGCATGAAGATCCGGCGCATCTGCGGTCAGAACATAGTCAAGCTTGCCCGTGACCGGTTCCATGAGTGGGCAACAGGCGGGAGGCGCGACACAGGCTCGGATGGGCGGGAGCAAGGCGATTCGGAAGTTTGTGCCCATGATCCAAAACCACCGGCAGTTTTGCCGCGTAGTCATCACCGAGCCCCTTCCTATGAAATAAAGTCTCGGGCCCGGGCATGTGTCGGCTTGGCGGGTGCAGTGATCGTTTCCGTCCGCTAATATTCCAACATTCTTCAGAATATTAGAGTGTCAGCGAGAGGGGAGCTGGGGGAAAATGCAAGAAGAAAGGTCTGACCCCCTAGAGGGTTGTCAGTGCTTTCCAGGCCACAGAACCGCTATGCTGGTAAGAGCGTTGCAATCCTTGAAAGACACCCGGCACTTCTTCGGGTGTATCCCACAATCAAGAAGCGGGCCGGTGGCCGCGTGTCTCGCTGCACAGAGCACTACTTGCTTTTCTGCGCCGGGATCACCCGGACCTGACCCTTTTCCTTCTCCTTGGCCGATCCGCCCTCCCGTGAGATATACCCACTGCCGAATTTGGACGTCGTCGTGCTTGCTCCTCCCGTGCTCCGGCTGATGGTCCCGTCGCCGAACCGTTGAGTTGTCGTGCTCGTCCCGTCGGAAGACCGGCTGATGGTTCCTGAACCGAACCGGCTCGTCGTCACTTGCTGGCCATTCCCGCGGGTCATCGCGCCATCCCCGAACTTGGAAGTCGTGTAGCTCTTGCCGTCGGATGATCGCGTGATCCAGCCGCTCCCGAATTTCGAGGTGTTATAGGTCGTCCCGTCGGAGGTCCGGGTGATATACCCGTCGCCGAACTTCGTCGTTGTGGAATTCCCCTTCACATTGGGAATGACGACCGGCGTATCTCCGGCCAAGGCCGCCGTGGTGAAAGCGGCGAGAGCAGTGAGCATAAGCACGGTCTGCATGGGGCCAAACCTGCTACCCGACAGTTGCTCTGGCAAGACCATCCGGACGTCCGGCGAATTTTATTCAGCCCAAATGTCCTGAGGAATAAATGGGGCTACGCGGATGCTGCGCCCGTTGGAATGGGGGCTCGGAGAGAGCAAACATTCGGCATAGCTCGGATCTTCTTCGTCGTGGCAGCGGTTGAGGCAGGCTGGGGGGCTTTTGCAGTGAAAGAAAGCAGGGCGGGAACTTGTGTTTGAGGCTTGAGTAAAAGGGTGTGGAGGTATGGGGCGAGAAGAGTTGGGGGGTGGGGGGGAGCACTTCGAGCAAAGTCAGGCTTTCCGGGTAAAGGAAGATGTCTTTTCGGGCTTGTGGGAAGGTCAAAGGTCAAAATGTGACCCCACTGGCTGTTCGAAGTGCCGGGCTTGGGCATGTTTCAGTTTCGCGGACCTCTGAGGCGCCGCTGTTCATGATGACATTCTTAAGAATGTCTTCGTAACTGCCATCACGGTCGAGGTCCGTGGGAGCCTCCTCGCACGTATGGACTCATGGCGATAATTCCACATGTCAGCGGGAGGGTGCGGGGCGAAAACGCAAGCGGAAAGGTCTGACCCCTAATGCGGTGTCT
>JBBEEK010000161.1:0-2136 GCA_040880825.1 Chthoniobacterales bacterium | reverse complement strand
GAACAATAAACCGGAGGGCTCGCCTCAAGGGCGCGCGCCCCCGTGGCGCGTGAGAGGGAACCGATGAACGATGACGCTGACCGGTCCGTCAGAAACGAAATACAACATACAACGGAACTTTTGTAACAAATCTGTCACAAAGAGGAAACAAAAACAGGACAGGGATGCCGGTGAGCGGTCCACTCTCATCGGGACGAACTAGGTTGGAGAGTGCGTGTCCGCACCACCCCTCCCCGGCGGCCGGATCGGGTTTACGTGTCGAGGGCGGCGGCGAGGCGTTTTTCAACCATGCCCTCAATGTGGCTACGAAGTGGGGCGTTGGGCAAACGATCGAGGACGGTGTTGAAGAAGCCCATGACGAGCAATTGTTGGGCGGCCGCGGGGCGGATGCCGCGGGCCAGCAGGTAGAACAGCTCGCGGTCGTCGACCTGCGCGGTGGTCGCGCCGTGGGTGCAACGGACGTCGTCGGCTTCGATTTCCAAGCCCGGCATGCTGTTGGCCTCGGCGTCATCGCTCAGGACGATGTTGCGCACTTTTTGGTAGGCGTCCGTTTTGTGCGCGCCGGGTTCGACGCGGATAACGCCGGAGAAAATGGTGCGCCCTTTGCCGGTCAGGGCATTCTGGTAGAGCAGGTCGCTCGTGGCGCTCGGCTTGGCGTGATCTTGAAAGGTGCGCTGGTCGATCATCTGCTCCTCCCCGGCGATGTTGACCGAGAGCATGTCGCTGCGGGCCCCTTCGGCCACCATGCGGCTGTAGTTCTCGTTGCGGACGAATTTGCCGCCGAGATTGACCTGCATCCCGAGGCAACTGGCGTCGCGACCGACCGTTGTGGAATTGAGATGAAAGGCCGTGGTGGCGGGACTCCATTGCTGGACGGCGACGTAATTCAACTTGGCCCCTTCTTCCACGACCAAATCGTTGACGCCACAGGCCAGGGCGGGGGCGTCATCAGCGCTGCGGAAGCAATCGACGACGGTCGCTTTGCTGTGGCGTTCGCAGACGACGAGCGTGTGCGGGAAGACCGCGGAATTTTCGCCTTCCACCCAGTGGAAGATTTCGATGGGCTGGGCAACTTCGAGATTTTTCGGCACGCGGATAAAGACGCCGTTGACCGGACCCGAGCGGTGCAGGGCGGCGTATTTGGCCGAGCCGAGTTTGGCCTCCTGCGCCATGAAATGCTTTTGCACGAGGTCGGCATGCGCGGTGGCCGCTTCCTCGAGGGTCATGATGACAAGACCGGCTTTGACCAGATCCGCAGCCGGCGCGGTGGCGGCGAGGAGACGGTTGTTGCCGAAAACGAAACGCACAGCGGATTCGCCGAGACCGGTGGAGCGCTCCACCAGTGCCGCCGGGTCGGAGACTGCCGCGGGATAGCGGAAGGCATCGAGTGCGAGGGCTTTGACTTTGGAGAAACGCCACTTTTCATCCTTCGCCGCGGGCGTGGGAAGTTTTTGGAAGTCCTCCCAGCCGCGCAGACGCGAAGCAACGAACCAGGCAGGCCATTGGCCTTCGACCAGGGCGCCTTCCATCAAGGGGACGCCGGAAACGGGTGATGCTGAGATAATCATGTTCGGACCTCCCACCCGCTCAGCCGACCGAGCCTTCCATCTCCAGATCGATGAGGCGTTTCAGCTCGACGCTGTATTCCATGGGGAACTCGCGGACGAGATCGTTGATGAATCCGTTCACGCTGAGACTCATGGCCTGCGCCTCGGTCAGGCCGCGCTGCTGCATGTAGAAGATTTGCTCTTCGCTGACCTGGCTGACGCTGGCCTCGTGCTGGCAGGCATTGCCGGTGCCGCGCACGGTGATGGCCGGATAGGTGTCGGTGCGGCTGTTGCTGTTGATGAGCAAGGCGTCGCACTCGGTGTTGTTTTTGCAACCCTTGAGGTGGCGCGGGACATTGACCAAACCACGGTAGGTGGCGCGGCCGGTGCCGACGCTGATCGACTTCGACACGATGTTGCTCGTGGTGTCATCGGCGGCGTGGACCATTTTCGCCCCGGTGTCCTGGTGCTGTCCATCACCGGCCAGCGCGATGGAAATCACTTCGCCCCGAGCGCCACGGCCTTTCATGACGACGCCCGGATATTTCATGGTCAGGCGCGAACCGATGTTGCAGTCGATCCATTTGAC
>JBBEEK010000160.1:0-2152 GCA_040880825.1 Chthoniobacterales bacterium | reverse complement strand
TTTTCACCAGCATCGGTAGGGTCGGCTGGCCCAGCCGACCGCACGCTCCCATCCACAAGGCAGCGGCCCTCTGCCAGCGGGCCCTACCAAAAACACCATCTCCAGAAGTCCAAGACCTTTTGCGGTTTGGGATCACTCCCCCAACCCGCGCGCCTCGGCCGTCACGCCATCTTCATCGCCACTGAAAAGAATCCGCATCGGCGCACAACAGACCTCGCAGTCGTAATCCCACTCGCAGGGAACCTCCGACACATCCGGTGCCGGCACCGCGAACATCTCATGACAGGTCGGACACACCACCTCGGCCGAATCGCTCATCGCCCGCCTCCGAGGTAGGGACGAGCGGCCCGCTCGTCCGCCGTCCGCGAAATCATTTCCCCCCGGGCGCAACCCCGAAAAGCGTCTCGTAAAACAACGGATAGACCGCCGTGTTGTCGAAAGATCCCCGCACCCGGTCCGCATTGAGCCCCGCCGCGCGTGCGACGATGCCACCGCTGGCGTCCATACGGGTGCCCCAGACCACGACGAATTCATGCGTCCGCCCGGCGCGGTCGGGAGCGCTGACGAATGGCGCGGCGACACCGCCCGCCTCGGCAAGTGCCGCGCCATCGACCGGCGCGCCGTTATAGTCGCGCCCGCTCTCCAACATCGCCGCCTCGTATTTCGCCCCGCGCAAACCCACCACATCGGGCCCGCCCGCTTCGCTGTCGGCGCAGGTGAGTAAAAGTGTGTCCGGATGTTTCTCCACGTAATCGAGCGCCACCCCAAGGCCTTCGTCCGCCCGCCGCAACGCCTCGAGGGTGCCGGTTGCATTATTGCAGTTGCCGAAGTTGTCGGCTCCCTCCTCTTCCACCACGAGGAAGAATTGGCTCCCACCCAGCAAACGGAGAGCGACCTCCGTCATCTCCGCCAACGTCGGCGCCGCCGGGTCGTAGGGCGGCAGGCCCTGCGCCGCGAGCGACTCCTCGGGCTCGGCATTGAACATGTCCCCCCGGGCAAAGAGTCCGAGCACCTTGCCCGCGTCATCCGGGAGCGCCAGCATCTCCTCGCGCGTGTAAACCACGAGGTAACCCGCCGCTTCGGCTTCCTTGATGAGGTTACGCCCGTCTTGGCGCTCGCCGCGACCGTGACGCCCCTCCTGGTCTTGCGGCAGGAACCATTTCTCCCCGCCGCTGAAAAGCACATCGGTTCCCGACGCCACCAACTGCGCGGCGATTTCGTCCGTGGAATCCCGCTCCGCCACGCTCGTCACATACACGGCCGTCCCCGGCTCCGCCGCATGACCGCTATTGACCAATCCCGTGGCAATCCCGCGCTCCTTCGCCTCCTGCATCAGGCTGAGCCGGCGGCCGGAAGGAGCCAGCGGCGGTTGCCCTGCCGCGTCCATGCCGTAGGCGCGATGCGGGGCTTTGACTCCGTAGGCATGCATCGTGGCCCCCGCGTTCGATGAAGGCGTCAGCACATCCTCCGCATGGCCGCGATAAACGGCCACATGGGGCAACCGGTCCCAGTTGATCTCACCGTCCGGCCCGGCCAGGAGGAACCGCGCCATCTGCCAATGGGCAATGCCCGTCCCGTCCACGTGATAAAAAATCACACTCCCCGTCTCGGCCTCCACCTTACGCGGACCGCAGGAAGCTAAGAAGCACCCCGCAACCACAGCCACCGCGGCGCAAACTCGCCACCCGTCACTCGTCACTCGTTACTTCCCTTCATCACTCCCCTATATCCTCGTTCCACAATGCCGGTTCCGCCGCGATGAAATCCTCCATCAGCTGGATGCAATCGTCGTCCTGCCGGATCTCGACGTCGACACCCTGCGCACGCACGTAGTCCTCGGGCCCCTGAAAAGTCTTGTTCTCCCCGATGATCACTTTTGGAATCCCGTAAAGGAGGATGGCGCCGCTGCACATCGGGCAGGGCGATAGTGTCGAGTAAATCGTGCACCGCCGGTAAACCGACGCCGGCAAGCGCCCCGCGTTCTCCAGACAATTCATTTCCGCGTGGTGGATGACGCTGCCCTCCTGCACCCGCCGATTGTGCCCGCGGCCGATAATCTCACCGTCGAGCACCAAAACAGAGCCGATCGGAATCCCGCCCTCGGCACGCCCCAGACGCGCCTCCTCAAGGGCGGCCTGCATGAAAGGATCAG
>JBBEEK010000159.1:0-13885 GCA_040880825.1 Chthoniobacterales bacterium | reverse complement strand
TTCAGCGAAGCGCACCCCGATGCCGCGGCCAAAATCATCCGCTGCGGAATCGGTGATGTGACCGAACCACTCCCCGCGGCCTGCCGCGAGGCCCTGCACAAGGCGGTCGATGAACTCGGCCACCGTGACACCTTCCGCGGATACGGACCCGAACAAGGCTACGACTTCCTCCGCCAAGCCATCGCCCAACACGACTTCCGCGACCGCGGATTGGAAATCGCCGACGACGAAATCTTCGTCTCCGACGGCTCGAAGTGCGACTGCGGCAACATCCTCGACATCTTCGGGCCGGGCAACCGCGTGGCTATCACCGACCCCGTCTACCCCGTTTACGTCGACACCAATGTCATGGTCGGCAACACCGGCGATGCCGACGAAACCGGCGCCTACGCCGGCGTCGTCTATCTCCCCTGCACCGCGGAGAACGGCTTCGTCCCCGCCATCCCGAAAGAACCCGTCGACCTCATCTACCTCTGCTACCCGAACAACCCGACCGGCGCCGTCGCCACCCGCGAGCAACTCGCCGCCTGGGTCGACTACGCGCGGAAGCACCACGCGATCATTCTCTTCGACGCGGCGTATGAAGCCTACGTCCGCACCCCGGGTATCCCGCATTCCATTTACGAAATTGACGGCGCGCGCGACTGTGCCATCGAATTCCGCAGTTTCTCGAAAAACGGCGGCTTCACCGGACTGCGCTGCGCCTTCACCGTCGTGCCGAAATCACTTCACGCCCAAACCCGCGGCGGCGAAAGCAAATCGCTCTACCCGCTCTGGCTGCGCAACCACACCACGAAATTCAACGGCGTGTCCTATCCCGTGCAACGCGCCGCCGAAGCCATCTACTCGCCGAACGGACGCCAACAAGTCGACGCCCTCGTCGATTTCTACATGGAAAACGCCCGCATCCTGCGCGAAGCCGTCACCGCCGCCGGATTGCACGTCTTCGGCGGCATCGACGCCCCCTACATCTGGGTGCGCGGACCCGAGGGTGTTCCGAGTTGGACCATGTTCGACTATCTCCTGCGCGAGGCCAACATTGTTACCACCCCCGGCAGCGGTTTCGGCGCCGCGGGCGAAGGCTACTTCCGCATCTCCGCCTTCAACAGCCGCGAACGCACCGAGGAAGCCGCCAAGCGCCTCCGCGCCCTGGACTTCACAAAAGCCGGCTAACCCGCCAACCTTGGGATCTGTGAAATTTTTCCTCCTCATTGCCCTCGCGATCGGTTCGGTCGGTTGCGCCAACCGAGATCCCTACCAGGATCCCACCTACACCCTGCAGCGCAACCTCTACAACCGGAACCAAAATTGGGACGCCTACCAGAACCGCCAATACTTGCGACGCCAAGCGCAGGATGGTCGCTATCAGGCCTGGTTCAACAGCGTGATGGAGTAGGGCTCTTCCTCTCGACCCTCCCGGCAGCCGCGCCGATCATTCCGCCGTGTCCGGCACACTCCACAGGCTGATCGGATGGTGGAAAAGCGGCTCCCCCTGCCGCCAAGCTCGTTGCCTGCTCGGCATCGCCGCGCTGGTGCTTGCTATCGTCCTGCTCGCGGCACCCAAGCCCGGACTGACCGATGACCCCGTCAAACTCGGCCAATGGTGGGGCGCCTTGGCCGCGCTCGTGCTGACAACCCTGCTCGCGGTGACCGCTCCGTGGTGGACGCGACCTCCCCGCGGGGGCGAAACGTCGCCACCCATGCGCCCGCCGACGCCGCGCTGGTTTTGGCCGCTAGTGGCCGTCGCCATGTTGGGCACGGCCATCATGGGTTCGATGCGCCTCAACCATGACCTTTGGGACGACGAGGAATACACCTTGCGCCGCTTTGTCCAAGGCTCCTTCCGTCCGGCCAAAGATGCGACCGATGGCCGTGTCGAGTTTCGCGAGGTCGCGGCCGGACGCGCTTTCCACGATTACCGCAAACCGAACAACCACATCCTGCACAGCCTCCTGGCCCGCCTCTCGGTCAGTGCATGGAAACCATGGCGCGATCCCGCCCACGCCCCCTTCTCGGAAGCCGCGCTCCGCGTGCCTGCATATTTGTTCGGTATCGCCGCGGTGGCGACCATTGCCCTGCTGCTCAAGGAACTCGGCCTCGCCCGCGCCGGCGTCTGGGCCGCTTTTCTGCTCGCCGCGCACCCTTGGCACCTGCGCTATGCCAGCGAAGCACGCGGCTACTCGATCGTCCTCTGCCTGCTCCCGCTGCTCCTCGTCTTCTGGTTGCGCGCCCTGCGCGATGGCCGCTGGCGGTGGTGGAACGCCGTGGCAGCAACCTCTTTTGCCCTCCTCTACACCTACCCGGCCACACTCTACCCCGTGGGTTTTCTCGGCGTTGTCACCCTCCTGCTTCTGACCGTCACCAAAGCTGCACCCGACCGTGTGACCGCGCTCGCACGCTGGCTCGCCTCATCCACCTTGGCGGCCGCTGCGTTCCTCGTCCTGTTCGCCCCCTGCGTCCCCCAGCTTTTGCATTACTTGGCCCGCGACCGCTCGCAAGGCGGCATGGGCGACTGGTGGTTGCGCGAGTTCGGCGCACAACTTTTCACCGGCATGGCGTGGTTCAAATCAAAAGACCTCGCCGCTCCCCAACCGGAACTCTTCGCGGTCGCGACCCAGCATCCCGCGCTTTTTCAAACTCTCCTGCTCGCCTCCCTGGCCATGGTCATTCTCGGGGCCGCGCGACTCTTCTCGCGCGGAGCACTTCCCGCCGCCGTCACCGTGACCCTGGTGGTCCCTGCCGCCTTGGCCTACTTCGCGGCCCTGCGCAGTGGCACGTTTCTCTACGAGTGGTATTTGATTTATCTGCTTCCCGGGGTCATCGCTCTCTTGGCCACAGGACTCGACTCCACCGCACAACCATTCCGACGGTTCGCTTGGAGCGGTGCCGTGCCGGCATTGCTTCTGGCCCTTTTCCTCGGCGGTTACTTGTTCCTGACCTCGGAGGCACGCACGTGGTTGCTCGGCCGCCCGCTGCAGCCCATGAGCGAATCCGTCCTCCTCACGCGTGAAACCACCCTGCCTAATTATCCCGGCCATAACCGCGTCATCACCGCCAGCTTCAACACACCGGCCTTTCTCTACGACCCTCACGGCGTGCAGGCCAAATCGATGGAAGAACTCCGCGCCCTCATCCGTCAGAGCAAGGAGCGCGGCGTGCCCTTGTATCTCAATGTGGGAAATCCTTGGGCCGCCTCGTATCATCATCCGGAAATGTATAAACTCATGACTGAATCCGGATCCTTCGAAGTCATCGCCCACCTGCCCGGCTTTGATCCCACCCTCGACCGTATTGTCGCCCGTTATAAACCAACCGAGCCCTGACCCGCGCGGAGACCAGCCGCTCCCCCATTTTCCTTCCCGCCCTCATCCGGTCATCTTAACCTTCCGGCATGTCCCCCGTCGCCGGTGACTTTCTCGGCACCACCCTGCTTATCCTCCCCGGCCACGGCGTCGCCCGGAAGGCGATGACCACCGCCTGGGCCTTCGCCGTCTTCGTCGCCGTCTTCACCGTGGCCGGCGTGAGCGTCGCGCACATCAACCCCGCCAGCGTCCCCGGACGCTTCTGATTCACTGAACTTTTAACCCCCATTTTCCCTTGCCCCTCCTCTCCCTCGACCAAGGCACCACCAGCTCGCGGGCCATCGTCTATGACGATAGCTGCCGCCCGCTGGCCAGCGCACAGCAGGAATTCCGCCAGCACTTCCCGCAACCCGGACGCGTCGAGCACGACGCCATGGAAATCTGGCAGTCCGTCGTTGCCACGACCCGCCAGGCCATCAAGAAATCCGGCCGCGCCGCCACCGACCTCGCCGCCCTCGGCATCACCAACCAACGCGAAACCATCGTCGTCTGGGACCGTAAGACCGGCCAGCCCATCGCCCCCGCCATCGTCTGGCAGGACCGCCGCACCGCCGATTATGTCACCGCCCTGCGCGAGGCCGGACAAGAAACACTCATTCAAACCCGCACCGGACTCCTCCTCGACCCCTACTTCTCCGCCAGCAAACTCCACTGGATCCTTCGCGACGTCCCCGGGGCCAAACAACGCGCCGCCGCCGGCGAACTCGCCGCCGGCACCATCGATTCATGGCTCATCTGGCAACTGACCGGCGGCCAACAGCACCTCACCGACGTGACCAACGCCTCGCGCACCATGCTCATGGACATCCACCGCGGCAACTGGGACGACCATCTCCTCGCCCTCTTCGACATCCCGCGCCAGATCCTCCCGCGCATCGTCCCCAGCAGCGGCGACTTCGGCACGACTGATCCATCCCTCTTCGGTGCCGCTATCCCCATCCGCGGCGCCATCGGCGACCAGCAATCCGCCCTCTTCGGCCAACTCTGCACCACGCCCGGCTTGGTCAAATGCACCTACGGCACCGGTTGCTTCATGCTCGCCTTCACCGGACCCGACGCCGTGGCCAGCCGCAACCGCCTCCTCACCACCGTCGCCTGGCAAATCGGCAACGCCCCCCTGCAATACGCGGTCGAAGGCAGCGTCTTCGTCGGCGGCGCCGCCATCCAATGGCTCCGCGACGGACTCGGCATCATCAAGTCCGCCCCCGAGGTCAACGAACTCGCCGCCCGCGTCCCCGACTCCGGCGGCGTCGTTCTCGTCCCCGCCTTCGCCGGACTCGGCGCCCCGCATTGGGACCCCACGGCCCGCGGCACCATCCTTGGCCTGACCCGCGGCACGACCGCCGCGCACCTCGCCCGCGCCACCCTCGAAGGCATCGCCTGGGAAGTCGCCGATCTCCTCGAGGCCATGCAAAAAGACGCCGGACGCAAAATCTCCCTCCTCCGCGTCGATGGCGGCGCCAGCGCCAGCGACCTCCTCATGCAAATCCAAGCCGATGCCGTCGGCACCCAAATCGAACGGCCCCGCAATGTCGAAACCACCGCCCTCGGCGCCGCCATGATGGCCGGACTCGGCGCCGGCGTCTGGCGCGACGTCGACGAACTCGCCACCATCCGCGAAGTCGACAAAACCTTCCTCCCCACCGCCACGAACAAAGACCGCAAAGCCAAACAAAAGACATGGCGCCAAGCCGTCAAACGCGCCAAAAACTGGGCCACCTGACTTTCTTTCCCTCATCTCTCAACCCTCAACTCCTCAAATTTTATGAAGCGCCACGAAATGCTCGAAGACCTCCGCCGCAACCCGCAATACGACGTCATCGTCATCGGCGGCGGCGCCTCCGGACTCGGTGTCGCCATCGACGCGCAGACCCGCGGACTCCGCACCCTCCTCGTCGAACAGGACGACTTCGCCAAAGGCACCAGCAGCCGCAGCACCAAACTCGTCCACGGCGGCGTGCGTTACCTCGAGCAAGGCGATATTCCCCTCGTCCTCGAAGCCCTGCGCGAACGCGGGCTCCTCCACCAGAACGCCCCCCAACTCGTCCACCACCTCTCCTTCATCATTCCCCGCTACAAATGGTGGGAAGGACCCTTCTTCGGCATCGGGCTCAAAATGTATGACGTCCTCGCCGGACGCCTCAACTTCGCCAAATCCCGCCTCCTCGGCCGCGACGAAACCATCGAAAAAATCCCCAACGTCCAAACCGACGACCTCATCGGCGGGGTCGAATACTACGACGGACAATTCGACGACTCCCGCCTCGCCATCACCATGGCCCAGACCGCCGCCGACCACGGCGCCACCCTCATCAATCACTGCCGCGTCACCGCCCTGCTCAAAGACGACGGTATGGTCACCGGCATCGAAGCCCTCGACACCGAAACCGGTCAACGCCTCGAGGTTCGCGGCACCGTCGTGGTCAATGCCACCGGCATCTTCGCCGACGACATCCTCCGCATGGACGACCCGCAAACCCCGCGCGTCGTCCAACCCAGCCAGGGCGTGCACCTCGTCCTCGACCGCTCCTTCCTCCCCGGCGAAAGCGCCATCATGGTGCCGCACACCGACGACGGCCGCGTCCTCTTCGTCATCCCTTGGCACGGCCGCGTCCTCGTCGGCACAACCGACACCCCGCTCGAAAAACCCGAACTCGAACCCCGCGCCCTCCCCGAGGAAATCGACTTCATCCTGCGCAACGCCGCCCGCTACCTTGCGCGCGATCCGGAAAAATCCGACGTCCTCAGCGTCTTCGCCGGACAGCGTCCGCTCGTCCGCCCGCCCGGCGCCGACGGCACACCGACCAAAAAAATCTCCCGCAACCACGAAGTCCTCATCGGCGACAGCGGCATGGTCACCCTCGTCGGCGGAAAATGGACCACCTACCGCCAGATGGCCGAGGACACCGTCGACGCCGTCGAACAACTCGGCGGTTTCCCCGAACGCCCCTGCGTCACCGAAACCCTCCACCTCCACGGCTGGCGCAATCCCGAAGCCCTCGCCCCCTCCGACACCCTCGGGGTCTACGGCGCCGACGCCCAACACCTCGAACGCCTCATGGCCGACGACCCCACCCTCGCCGAACCGCTGCACCCGAAGCTCCCGTATCCCAAAGCCGTCATCATCTGGGGCGCCCGCCACGAAATGGCCCGCACGGTCGAAGACGCGCTGTCCCGCCGCACCCGCGCCCTCCTCCTCGACGCCCGCGCCGCCGCCGAAGCCGCCCCCGAAACCGCCCGCCTCATGGCCGCGGAACTCGGCCACGACGAAACCTGGCAACGCTCGCAAACCGAAGCATTCCAAAAACTGGCCACGGGTTACCTCCTTTAGCGTGATCCGGTTTTTCTGCGGCCCCCCGCCATTTCAAGCCGCCGCCTGCCGCCGGATGTGACGCTCGAAGCGCCCCGGGGACGGGAACAACTCCCCAAGCCGCTCCATCGCCATGTCGGCCAGCGGCCCCGGCTGCCGGCCGAGCGCGCACTGCAAGTAAACAGCTTCCTTGCACAACTCGGCAAAATCCGCCTTCACCTGCTTCTCCCATTCCGCTTCCGGCAGATCCTTTTTCCACTTGGCCAGTTCGAAATCGATGAGCACCACCTCAGTCGGCGCGGGCGCCACCGCAATGTTGTGCAACTCCATGTCGCCGTGCACCAGGCCCGCCGCGTGCAGCTTGACCAACTGGTCGAAGGCCTGACCACACAACCACCACAAGCCGACCGCCGTCGCCAGATTGACCTCCTCGGCCACCTGCACATTGTTCTCCACCGGCTCGATGCCGAACGGGGTCAGCCGCGAATACGGTTTGCCAGGCACAAAACAGGAACGAAAGGTGTCCTTGGTGAAACCGATCGGCGGCGGGGCACCGAGAATCTCCGAGGCGCACCGCTGGTTCTCATACTCGATCTCCGGATCCCCCCGCAGGCGTCCGGGATAATAGGTTTTGCGGAAATGCATCGGATAATCCTCCGCCAGCGGGAACTCCTTTCTCGTGTCCTTCCCGGCTATAACCATCTCGGCCGACATCAACTGCAGCCCGCTGGCCTCACGCCGCGTGATCGTGCGCATCACGAAATCATGCTCGGGCGCGTATCGCACCAGTTGCGCGTATTCCGGTGCCAGCAGCAGCTCATGCCGCGGCGACACGCGCACCATCATTTGCTCCGGGACCTTCATACCGACCCAGTTTTTCCCACCCCGGCGCCGATGCCAACCCCGAAGACATTCAACCCAGCATCCGCCGGAAATCTTTCGGCTTGGGCGCCAGCAGAACCGGCGCCAAACGCAGCGCCTCGCGCCGCAGCACCTCTTTGCTCCGCGGCAGATCCGGCGGAACCCTCAGGCCTTTCTGCTTCTTCAGCCAAGCTTCCGCCATGCACACATCCTGAATGTCCCCCAAAGTCTCGCCCAACCGGTCAACGCGCCGCGTGAAACGCACCAGACGCGCCCGCCCGCCGAGATACTCGCACTGGTAGAGCAACCGCTTGACGCATCGCCGCCACCCGTGGAAAGCCTCGTCCGGCGCGTTGCGGCGACAAGCCTCCTTCCAGCCGTCGCGCGCCGCGCGGTAGGTGCCGACCGCACGGTCGGCAATGGCCGGCCATCCGATCGTCACCCAATCCGGATATTCCGCCAACAACCCCGCCGTATACTCGCACAGATGGCGGGCTTTGGTCAGATCCGGACGCAGCGCCGCCCGCAAATGGTGGGCCTCGCCCGGCGCGTATTTGTCGGCCAGCCCCTGGACAATCGTCGCATCCCGCGTCTCCGCGAAGAGGTCTTTCACATCACGGCACGGCGGCAAAAACCTCTCCCGCCACGCCCCTCCGCCCGGCACCAGACGGCACAAGGACTGCAACCGCTTGACCCGCGTGCGCAAGAAATGCGCCTGCTCCGCCGGGTCATCATCGAACGCGTCCACCGCCCGCACCGACTCCCGCAACAACTGACGCAACACTCCCCGCAACGCCGAACCCGGCGCCAGTTTGCGGGGAGAGCGGGTCATATCACCATTCTCGCCAACCCACGCCCTGGCATCAAGCGGACGAATGTGACAAATCAAACCTCCACCGGCGCCACGGACCTTGTGCCCGTGGACCGCAACAGGCCTCAGTGGGTCATTATCCGACTCACCCCCCCGGCCGCACCAAGCGCCCCCGCGCCAACCCCCGCCCGTTCGCGCACGACCACGCCGGCACCCCCCGCACCCACACCGATGTCACGAACGCAGGAAATTCTCGTCCGATATACGCGCTCACCGGGTGCCGCGTCAGCAAATTCTCTGCCCGCAAAATCCACGGATGCCGCGCATCGACCAGCACCAGATCCGCGTCCAATCCCTCGACGATCGCCCCCTTGCATCGATCCAATCGAAAGCGCGAAGCCACGTGGCCCGACGTCAGTCGCGCGGTCTCGGCCGGCGCCAAACCGGCGGCCCACAACGCCGGCAAAAAAGTCTGCGCCCCCGCGATCCCACCCCAGGCCTCGAAGAAATCCGGCTTGTTCTTCATCCCCGGCGGACACGGCGAATGATCCGTGCCAATCGTGTCCACACCGCCAGAGCACACCCGCGCCACCAAGTCGGCGCGCACCGTTTCCCCGCGCAACGGCGGCGCGCACTTCGCATCGGCCCCGATCCGCACCGCGTCGTCTTCGTTGAAAAGCAGATAATGCGGACACGCCTCCGCCGTCACGTCAACTCCCCGCTGCCGCGCGGCGCGGATTTCGTCCAAGCCCTCACCGCAACTGACATGCACGACATGCAAGCGACACCCGGTCTCCCCGGCCGATGCACAGGCCTCACGGATCGCCGCCACCTCGGCCGCTATCGTGCGCGAGTGCAGGTAGTCACGCATGGTCGTCCGCCCCGCCTCCCGCGCGGCGCGCGCCGCAGCCGAGACCATGGCTTCATCTTCCGCATGGACAGCCACCGGCAAGCCAAACGACGCCGCTCGCTTCATCCCCTGGTGCAAAGTCCTCGCGTCGGCCCGCTGAAAGTCATCCATCCCGCTCGAGGACATGAATGCCTTGAAACCGATCGCGCCGCAGTCGGCCAACTCGGACAACTTGTCGAGATTCACCGGCGTGATCCCGCCCCAGAGTGCGAAATCAACCACCGAGGACGCCTCTGCCGACGCTTGCTTCATCCGGAAACTTTCCGCATCCAGCGTCGGCGGATGCGCATTGAGCGGCATTTCGAAAACACAAGTCGCCCCACCCGCCGCCGAGGCCAGCGAACCGGTGGCCCAGCCTTCCCAATCCGTCCGCCCCGGTTCGTTGTAGTGCACGTGCGCGTCGATTGCTCCGGGTAGCAAAAACTGACCGCGACCGTCGATCTCCATAGCCGCCGAGACCGCCCCGCCGACGGCCACGACTTTGCCCCCGGCCACGGCCACATCGGCTTCGACCATACGGTCCGGCAGGCACACCGTGGCGCCGCGAATTATGAGATCAGCCTCCGCCATGACGTTTCGCCAATTCCAGCACAGCCGCGGTCAACACGTCGAGCGCAACAGCCACATCCTTCGTCTTCACGCTTTCGTCGGGGTGATGACTCACCCCGCCCCGGCAACGCACAAAAAGCATCGCCGCCGGACACACCTTCGACAGCACCGCCGCATCGTGTCCGGCCCCGCTCGGCATCGCCCGGATCTGCCGCCCCGCACCACGCCGCAAAATTTTCGTCAGCCCCGCATCCATCGACGCCGTCGGCGTTTCTTGAATCACTTCCCAGCGCAACTTCAGCCCGCGCCTCCGCGCCACAGCCGCCGCCACCCGATGCAACTTCCCCACCGCGCCTCGGCGCTTCGCATCTTTCACGTCACGCACGTCGAGCGTGAAGCCCACCCGCCCGGGAATCACATTGCTCGCACCGGAAACAACCTCGCATTGGCCGACCGTGGCAATGACGCCCACTTTCTCCGCCGCCAGCACCACCTCCGCTGATCCCGCCAGCGCATCCTGCCGCAAGTTCATCGGCGTGGTGCCGGCATGCCCGGCCCGCCCGACAAATTCCGCCCGGATCCGCGTCTGCCCCGCAATCGCCGTCACCACCCCCACCGGGGCATTGGCATGCTCGAGCACCGGCCCCTGCTCGATGTGCGCCTCGAAGTAGGCGAGCAACTCACCCCGCCCCCGCCGCGCCCGCGACAATCCCTTTTCCTCGATCCGGGCCAAATCTTTCGCCGGCAGCAAACCACACATCGCACGGCTGCCCAAATAAGTCGTCTGATACCGCACGCCCTCCTCGTCCGAGAATCCGACCACCTCCAAATGGAACGGCAAGGCCCTCCCCCGCAAGCGATCCGCCACCGCGAGCCCCAACAAAACTCCCAACGGACCATCGTATTTCCCCGCATGGCGGACCGTGTCGAGGTGCGAACCAAGCACAACACATTTCGCCCCGCGCTTCGCCGATGCCAAGCGCCCGATCAAATTAAACGCCGCATCCTCCCGCACCTTCATCCCCGCCGCCCGCATCCAAGACCCCACCAACTTGTTGGCCCGCCCCATAGCCGGCGAATGAAAAGTCCGCGTCAAACACCCCGACTCATCGGAAACCCCACCCAACTCCTCGCAGCGCCGCATGATCTTGCGGGCGACGGCAAGCGGCGGCCGGGGACGGCCGCCCTCCAAAGACGCTGGTCTGGAGGGCGAGCGTCCCCGCGAGCCGCGTGCTTTTTTCATAATCCCGCTCAACTCCCCCGGTAAGTCGAATAACTCCAAGGCGTGCAAAGCAACGGCACATGATACCCCTGCGCCGCGTCGCTGATCCGGAACCTTACCGGCACAACATCAAGAAACTTGCTCTCTCCAAAATAATCTCCCACATGGAAAGCCAACTCGTAATCCCCCTCCGTGATTTCCTCGGGCCCCAAAACCAACTCGTCCGTCCGCCCGTCGCTATTCGTGGTCAACGTTTTCACCACGTCCCCCTCCGGCAGACGCCGCAGTTCGATTTTCATCCCCGCGGCCGGACGCCCGCGCGCAGTATCCAAAACGTGTGTGCTCAGTTTTCCCATAAAATGTCATGCAGCCGTAGCGCGGCAATTTTGTGAATTTCGTCCAAGGCTGCTTTCTTCTCCGCCTCAGCGTCATTTTGCAAGCGCCGGGGAAAGGCCTCCAAAATCGCGTCCTTCTTGTTCATCCGCGCACAGATGATGAAGGGAAACCCGAACTTCTCGCGGTAAGCCGCATTGTGCTGGCGGAAAGCGTCCACCTCGTCCCCCGTCAAATCCGCCAGCCCCGCCGCCGCCTGCTCGCCCTGCGACTCGGCGGTCAACACCGTGCGCCCGACCAGATCGGGGTGCGCCTGGATGAGGGCCATTTGCTCGTCCTCCGGCGCATGATTGACCTCCTGTTGCAGTGCGTGGCGCAAGTGCTCGACGTCGGTGAAGGGCCGCTGCGCCGCCACCCGCCGGGCGAAATGCGGCGAGTGTTCGTAAACCGGACCAAGGACCGCCACGAATGCCTCCTCCGTCCCCGCATTCAACTCGGCCAATTTTGTCGTCATGATTTCGCTTTGATCCAAGCCATCGCCTTTTCCGCCAGCCGGTCCAGCGCCTCGACGCTCATGGCCAAGTGCTCTTCTTTCGTGTCCTCGATTTTGTTGTGGCTGATCCCGTGCAGGCTTTGCGTGAACATCATGACCGTCGGCACCCCCGCCATGGCCATCTCGGCCGCATCGTGCAGCGGACCAGAGGGCAGCCGGTGGGAGACGCCGCAGGTTTCCTTGATGGCCTCGTCGCAAAAATTGACCAGATCCGGATCAAACGGTGCCGGCGGGATATGCCACAAGCGCTCCCACGAAACCGTGCACCCCGCCTCCTTGGCAAACCGCTCGCTGGCCGCTTTGGCCTCGGCGTGCATCGTCGCCAGCTTGTCCGCATCGAGATGCCGTTGGTCGAGCGTGATGCGGCACTCGGCCACCACGCTGGTCACGATGCCGGGCTTGGTCGTGCACGAACCAATCGTGCAGACCCCCATGCCACTGCGCTTGGCAATTTCGTAAATCTCCGGGCTCATCCGCGCCGCCGCGAGGAACGCATCTTTGCGCCGGTCCATCGGCGTGCTGCCGGAATGCGCGGCTTGGCCGTGAAAGGTGATGGCATGACGCTCGACGCCGAACGTCCCGAGGACCGCGCCCAAAGCCAGATTCTTGTCGAGCAGGACCGGCCCTTGCTCGACGTGCAGCTCGAGATAAGCCGCCGCGTTTTTCAGCTCCGCGCCGCTATCTTTGACCTTATCGAAATCAATCCCGACCTCCCGCAGAGCATCCGGCAAAGTGATCCCATCCCGATCGGCCAGCCCGCGCGCTTCGTCCATATCGAGATTGCCCGAGCAAGCCGCCGAGCCGAAAAGACTCTTGCCGAAACGCGCCCCTTCCTCGTCCGCCCAATCAACGACGCGCACCGTGACCGGCGGCTTGCCGTCGTATTGTGCCGCGATACGCCGCAGCACCTCGACTCCGGCCAACGTATTGAGGCAGCCGTCGAGCCAACCGCCATTCGGCACGGAATCAATATGCCCGCCGATGAGCAACTCGCGGTCGCTCTCGCCCCGCAAGGTCGCCCAGAAATTTCCCGCCGCATCTTCGTGCATTTCGACCGGCAGGCCGTCGAAGCGTTTTTTTAGAAAGACCCGCGCTTGGGTCCACCGGGGGGTGAAAGCCACCCGTTGCGCGCCGTCTTCGTTGCCGGTCAGTTCACGCAGTTCTTTGAGTTCGTCGATGGTTCGTTGGGGGTTGAGGGAGATGCTCACAAAACGAATTGTGGGTCCAAGCTTCTGAAAAAAAAGCGCTTTTTGAACTTGCCGCCACTCTGCCCCATTTCTACGTTGAGGATGCGGCGTGTGTTCCTCCCTAACCCCCGCGCGGCAAGCACCCTGTAGTTTATGTCCATTCAACCGCTCCTCGACGCCGAGACTGCCGCCAGAAACATGGCGGAAAAATCCCCCCGCTACACCGGCCAAGAAGCCGTCATCGAAGCCAATCGCTGTTTGTTCTGCTTCGACGCCCCCTGCATCATGGCCTGCCCGACGGGGATCGATATCCCGTCGTTCATCAAAAAAATCACGACCGACAATCTCGTCGGCTCGGCCCGCACCATCCTCACGGCCAACGTTCTCGGGGCCAGCTGCGCCCGCGTCTGCCCGACCGAGGTCCTCTGCGAAGGAGCCTGCGTCGTCCTCGACCTCGAAGGCGACCCGGTGAAAATCGGGCGCCTCCAGCGCCATGCCACCGATTACGTTTTCGACCACCACATCGACGTCCTCCACGCCCCAAGCAAAAAGAACGGCAAAAAAGTCGCCATCCTCGGCGCCGGCCCCGCCGGTCTCGGTTGCGCCGCCGAACTGGCCCAACTCGGCTACGAAGCCACCGTCTTCGACAAAAAGAAGGAAGGCGGCGGGCTCAACACCTACGGCATCGCTTACTACAAGATGCCTCCCCAGATCAGCCTCGACGAAGTCAAGATGATCGAACGCCTCGGCGTGAAATTCCAATACGGCGTCGAAATCGGCCGAGACA
>JBBEEK010000158.1:0-2172 GCA_040880825.1 Chthoniobacterales bacterium | reverse complement strand
CCGGATCGTGGTCCAGCATGGCCGGATGGCTTTAGCGTTTACCGCACGCCGCCGGAGATTTTGGCCGGCAAAGATCTGGCTGACCCGGCGCAACGGGCGCTGGCTGTGGCGGAGTTGGCCGAGGCCGAGGAAGTCCGCCACGAAGCGGTGCTGGCCCAGGCCGGGGAACTGGGGATTCCGGTGCGGGTGGATGGTCCGGGTCATCGCGTGGCCATTCTTTATGACATCCGGGGCACCGAGCCGCTTTACCGGGTGACACAAAACCGCAATGCGGCCATTTCCAGTGCGGCCAACCTAGTTTATCCGGCGCCGTACAGTCTCGATGGCACGGGGGTGAAGGTCGGCGTGTGGGACGCGGGGGCGGTGCGCAATACGCACCGCGAGTTCAACACAACGCGTGTTATCAAGCGCAACAACGTGGCCCTCGACGACCACGCGACCCACGTGGCCGGCACGGTCGGCGCGCTGGGCTTCACCAATCTGGCCAAGGGCATGGCGCCGAACGTGGCCATCGATTCGTGGGACTGGAACAGCGACTACGCGGAAATGACCTCCTCCGGGGCGGCCACCTCGACCGGCGACTCGTCGAAGATTCCCATCTCCAACCACTCCTACGGCTACAATGCGACGACGTCCGACATGGGGCGTTACAACGCGGAGTCGCGCACGACCGACACGCTGGCGGTGAGCATGCCTTACTATTTGGTCTTCTGGGCGGCGGGCAACGAGCAGGACGAATTGACCGCGAAGAATGGCTACCAATCGATCACCTTCAACGGGTTGGCCAAAAACATCATGACGGTCGGCGCGGTTAACGACGCGGTGAGCGGCGGGGTGCGCTCACCGGCGGCCGGGACGATGTCGTCCTTCTCTAGCTGGGGTCCCAGCGACGACGGCCGGATCAAGCCTGATGTGGTGGCCAATGGCGTGAGTGTTTACTCACCGATCGACACCAGCGACTCGGCCTACTCGTCCTACAATGGCACAAGCATGGCCACACCCTCGGCCGCCGGATCGGCGGCCTTGCTGGCCCAGCTTTACGCCCGCGAATTCGGCGGACAGCGCATGCCGGCCAGCATGATGAAGGCGTTGCTCATTCACACCGCCGACGACCTCGGGACGGCCGGGCCCGACTACAAATTCGGCTGGGGCTTGATCAATGTGAAGGCCGCCGCCGACGTGATCTTGCAACAAAAGCAATTTCCCGGCACCCCGAAGCTGATCGAAAACACGCTCACCTCGACCGTGCGCTCGCGGTCCCACACTTTCCAATGGGACGGCTCGAGCCCGATCCGTGCCACCTTGAGTTGGACTGATCCGGCCGGCACGGCGCAGGCTGACAATAGCCGCGTGCCGAATCTCGTCCACAATCTCGACCTTAAGATCACTGCACCGGACGGCACGACGGTCACCCAGCCTTTTGTCATGCCTTTCGTCGGCACGTGGTCGGACGCCTCCATGGCGCTGGCCGCCACGCGCGGCAAAAACAACGTGGACAACACCGAACAGGTGCTACTGGCGTCGCCGGTTCAGGCCGGTTCTTACACCGTGACCGTGTCGTTGGACGGCTCTTTGACCACCTCGACGCAGGCCTATTCGTTGGTCGTCACCGGCGGGGCGACGGCCTCGGTGCCGGTGGTGGTGGCGAACGGTAGCACGTTGGTCGCCGAGAGTTGTGGCGCGGGCAACGCAGTCCCGGATCCCGGGGAAATTGTCACCGTGGCTCTGGCTTTGAAGAACAACGGCACGGCCAACACGGGCAACCTGACCGCCACCTTGCTCGATGGCAACGGGGTGACCGCGTTGACGGGCGATCCGCAATCCTACGGCGTGCTGTCGGCGGGCGGAGCGGCCGTGGCGCGGAATTTTGAGTTCGTCGCCGAAGGCGAGTGCGGGGCGACGGTCCGTGCCGTGCTGGCTTTGCAGGATGGCGCGACCAGCCTCGGCACGGTGGCCTTCGAATTCGTGCTCGGCACCACGGCCACGGAATCCGCCCAAGTGGCCAATCCGGCTGGTATGACCATACCGGACAGCGGTGCGGCCACACCTTATCCGTCGATCATCAATGTCGCTGGGCGGTCCGGCGTGGTGAGCAAAGTTGCGGTGACTCTCGTCGGTCTGTCGCACACCTATCCGGGTGATTTGGATATCCTGCTCGTCGGACCGGATGGT
>JBBEEK010000157.1:0-14004 GCA_040880825.1 Chthoniobacterales bacterium | reverse complement strand
ACTTAACCCAACATCTCACGACACGAGCTGACGACAGCCATGCAGCACCTGTGCAAATTGTGTATTGCTACACTCCCCAGCTTTCACCGGTTTAGAGATGCATGTCAAGACCAGGTAAGGTTCTTCGCGTTGCATCGAATTAAGCCACATACTCCACCGCTTGTGCGGGTCCCCGTCAATTTCTTTGAGTTTTAATCTTGCGACCGTACTCCCCAGGCGGCACGTTTAACGCGTTAGCTCCGGCACGGAAGGGGTCGAATCCTCCCACACCAAACGTGCACCGTTTACTGCCAGGACTACCGGGGTATCTAATCCCGTTTGCTCCCCTGGCCTTCGTGCCTCAGTGTCAGGAATTGCCCAGGCATTCGCCTTCGCCACTGGTCTTCCTCACGATATCTACGCATTTCACTGCTACACCGTGAATTCCAATGCCCTCTACAATCCTCTAGCAAAGCAGTATCGAATGCAGTTTCCAAGTTGAGCTTGGAGATTTCACATCCGACTTACCTCGCCACCTACGCACCCTTTACGCCCAATGAATCCGAACAACGCTTGAGACCTCTGTATTACCGCGGCTGCTGGCACAGAGTTAGCCGTCCCTTCCTCTTCAGATACTATCAACACACGGCCAGTTAAACCATGTGCCTTGTTCTCTAATGACAGGAGTTTACAATCCGAAAACCGTCATCCTCCACGCGGCGTCGCTCCATCAGGGTTTCCCCCATTGTGAAAAATTCTCGACTGCTGCCACCCGTAGGTGTCTGGACCGTGTCTCAGTTCCAGTGTGGCTGGTCGTCCTCTCAGACCAGCTACCCGTCATAGCCTTGGTGAGCCGTTACCTCACCAACAAGCTGATAGGCCGCGAGCCCCTCGAGAAGCGCCAGGTTACCCCGGCTTTGGCGTCAGGAAGATGTCTTCCTTGGCCACATGCGGTATTAATTCGCCTTTCGGCGAGCTATCCCCCACTTCACGGTAGGTTGCTCACGTGTTACGCACCCGTTCGCCACTAGACTTTTCTCTGTATTGCTACAAAAAAAAGTCCCGTTCGACTTGCATGTCTTATCCACGCCGCCAGCGTTCGTTCTGAGCCAGAATCAAACTCTCCGTTGAAAGTTAGCTGATATCACCCCTTGCGGGATGAGTATCAAATCCTGACATAGTATCTCCCGCCAGTTGCTAATACCGGCGGTCGACGGACCTTGCGGTCCAATTTATGTCGCATAAAAAAACTGCTGACGATAACCCACAATTCAATTTTTGTGGTTACCCTCTGAATTTACTTTCAGAGTCAGGATTTCAAAAAACTTCGTGTGTTCTCTCCGAGCGCGCAATGAGCGGGAAGGTTGTGGCCTTGCTACTGATTGTCGCCGAAAGAAAGAACACGAACCGATTGATTCGGTCCCCATTTAAGGGGATGGAGAGATTGCCAGAAATAAGCGCAGAGTCAACCGCCTTTTTGAAAAAATCTTAAAAAACTTTTTCGAGGCTCCCCTGCGGGCCGGATCTCCAAGTTCGTAGGGTATCAGACCACCCACTCAAACGAACGTTCAAAAAATCTTTTTCACCCGGCCGCCGCCTTGTTTAAGTCCGCCTCCCTTGTCACCTTATCGCACCCGGCTGTGACCATCCCCAACCAACTCACCATCGTCCGTCTCGCGCTGACCGTTGTCTTCGTCGCCGCCCGTGAAAGCGGCATGCCCTGGGGCGCCACCATCGCCGCGATCGCGTTTGCCTTCGCCGTCCTCAGCGACTACCTCGACGGTGTCCTCGCCCGCCGCCTGCAATGCGAGACCGACTTCGGCCGACTCATGGATCCCTTGGCCGACAAGGTCCTCATCGCCGCCGCGCTCGTCTGCCTCGCGTGGTCGCACGACATTCCCGCATGGGCCGCCATCATCTTGATCTCCCGCGATTTTCTCATCACGGGCCTACGCCAACTCGCCCTCACGCACGGCACCGTTCTTGCCGCCGATCCCGCCGGCAAAACCAAGACCGCCTCGCAGATGGTCATGATCGGCTTCTTCCTCCTGCGCGATGCGACCGGTGAGTGCATGGGTCTTGCCCTGTGGCCGACGTGGCTTCTCTCGATCGGCCAAGTCCTCATCGCCGCCAGTGTCATACTCTCCATCTACTCCGGCTGGCGCTACACCCGGGCGCATTGGAATGTCGTCGTCCGCAGCGGACGCACGTAAACGCCTTAGCTTGTCGCTGCCTTGTCGTTCCGGGTTCCGGCGGTCATAGACCGCCGCTACAAGCATCAGGCCTTCGCGATAAACTCCCGCGCGGCATGCAGCGCATCCGTGAGTCTCGCCGCATCCCTCCCGCCGCCGCGGGCATGATCCGGCTTGCCCCCGCCTTTGCCACCGACCACCGGGGCGATGGCTTGGATGATTTTCCCAGCCGCCACCTTGCCCGTGTGATCTTGGCCCACGGCGGCAACGAGTGACACCGCACCGCTCGAAACACCGCCAAGGACAATGACGCCGCCAAACTTTCCCTTCAAAGCATCGACCGCCGATTGCAAAGCCTCGCCATCGGCGTCTCCCAGATCGGCGATCACCGCGGGAATGCCATTGATCGTCTCTGCTTGGCCCGCAAGTTCCGCCGCAACCGAGACCGCTTCGCGTTGCTTTGCGGACTTGAGCTCTTTTTCGGTTTCTTTCTGCAGCGCAAGGAATACGTCCAATTTCTTTTCCAAGTCGGCCAGCGGCGATCCGAGTTTGGCTGCGACCAATTTCAAACGTTCGCGGTCCGACTCCGCCGCGCGGCGCGCTTCGTCTCCGGCCACGGCTTCGATGCGGCGGATACCCGCGGCCACCGCGCCTTCGCTCGTGATGCGGAACAGTCCAAGCTCGCCCGTGCCGCGCACATGCGTGCCGCCGCAAAGTTCCATGCTGTAGCCGTCGAGAGCGCCGGCCTGACCGCCGATCTGCACGACGCGCACGCGATCGCCGTATTTGTCGCCGAAGAATTGCATCACGTCGCTGCGCCCGCGCACCTCGGCATGGGCGACCTCGCTCCAACTGACCGGCGCATTTCCCAAAATCTTTTCATTCACCAGTCGCTCGACCGCTGCGACTTGTTCCGGCGTGAGAGCCGCGCTGCTGAAATCGAAGGTCAGCTTGTCCGGTCCGACGTAACTGCCCTTCTGCACCGCTTCGCGGCTGACCACCTCGTGCAAAGCCCAATGGAGCAGATGGGTGACGGTATGGTGACGCTGGATGGCCGCACGGCGCGGCACGTCGACGCAGAGTTCAACCTCGGCGCCGGCTTCCGGCGCATCGTCACTTTCCAGAACGTGAAGCCAGACATCGCCGGCTTTTTGCGTGTTGGCGACGCGCCAGAGATTGGAACCCGACCGCAACTCGCCGGTATCGCCGACTTGCCCGCCCATTTCGGCGTAACAAGTGCTGGCCTCGAGCACGACGGCCAGTTTGCCCTTGAGGTCGACGACCTCGACGACCTTGGTCGCAACAAACGTTTCCTCGAAACCGGTGAAAAGCGTCGGCTCCTTGGTGGCAATCTCCGAGACCGTGATGATCTGTTTCTTTTGTGCCGCGCGGGCGCGGTTGCGCTGCTCGTCCATCAGCTTGTCGAAGCCCGCCGTGTCCACGGTCAGTCCGCGCTCGCGCGCCATCAGTTCGGTCAGATCCAGCGGGAAACCCTGCTCGTCATAGAGCTTGAAGGCGAAGGCGCCGGAGATTTGGCCGGTCGCGCCAAGACGGTCGGCCTCGGCTGCGAACAACGCGATTCCCTTGTCCAACGTGCGGTTGAAGGCTTCTTCTTCGCCGCGGAGCACTTGCTCGACGTGTGCTTGTTTCTCGCGCAGTTCAGGGAACACCTCGCCCATGGTCCGCGTCAGCACACCAGTGAGTTTGTAAAAAAACGGTTCGTGAAATCCGAGTGTCCGACCGTAGCGCACAGCGCGCCGGAGGATGCGGCGCAGCACGTAGTTGCGGTCGTTGTTACCGGGTGCGATGCCATCGGCCACGGCGAAGCTCAGCGTCCGTGCGTGGTCGGCGATGACACGGAAAGCGATGTCGATTTTCTCCTGCTCGCTGTGTCCGGTTGATCCGGATTCCGGAAGCGTCGATCCGTATGTTTTCCCGCTGAGTTTTTCAATCTCGGCGAAAATCGGACGAAAGACATCTGTCTCGTAATTCGAGATCCGCGCGTTGGAGAACTCGGTGAAACCCTTCGTCCCCTGGACGACCGAGCAGACCCGTTCGAAACCCATGCCGGTATCGACGTGCCGCGCGGGCAAAGTCGTGAAAGTTCCGTCGGGATTGGCATTGAACTGGATGAAGACCAAGTTCCAGATTTCGATGCACTCCGCCGTGCCTTTATTGACGAGCACGCCGCGGGTGTCTCCCTGCGGGGTCAGGTCGATATGCACCTCGGAGCACGGGCCGCACGGACCGGTCTCACCCATCATCCAGAAATTGTCCTTCTTGTTGCCGGGTACGATATGCACCTGCGGGTCGAGGCCCGCGGCGCGGAAGTGCTCGGCCCAATGATCCCACGCCTCCTGGTCAAACTCACTCGGATCGCCCTCGCCCGGCGAATAGACCGTGGCATAGAGACGGGCGGCGGGAAATTTCCAGCGCCCGACGAGCAATTCCCACGCCCAGTCGATCGCTTCTTTTTTGAAATAATCCCCGAAACTCCAGTTCCCCAGCATCTCGAAGAACGTGTGGTGGTAAGTATCCAGCCCCACATCCTCGAGGTCGTTGTGTTTGCCGCCGGCGCGGATGCACTTCTGCGTGTCGGCCGCACGTGTGTCCGCGCCGACGACCGCCCCCGGCCAACGCGAGACATCCGCCTTGGCCTGGCCGAGGAAAATCGGCACGAACTGGTTCATCCCCGCGTTGGTGAAAAGCAGATTCGGCGAGTCGGGCCGCAAGCTCGACGAAGGGACGATCGAGTGCTGCTTCTCGCGGAAGAAGTCGAGGAAGCTTTGACGGATTTCGGAACCGGTCGAAACGTGTGCCATATCGGACCGCCGAATCTACCGCCTACGGCGCCACGGACAAGCACGCCCTCGCCTCAGGGCTGCGGAAGCTGGCGGGCGCGTCTTTCCATCAGCCTGTGCAAACGCATGAAAGCACGCCGCGCTGATTCGACATCTTGCTCGGCCCCCAGGCGCTTGGCCAATGAGGCGATACGCGGGTCGTTGCCGGTAAAGGCGCGCGAGATCACGTCCGCCTGCGTCGCCACCCCTGCCAAGGAGTCGCGCATGAGGGTCTCGCGGATCGCTTCATACGCACCCACCGCGGTGACCACCTCGGGAGGCAGGTCGGCGAACTCGCCCTGCACCATGTAGGGACAAACGGGAAGATTCTCGTCGGCGGCCGGTTGGAGCATCGGACCGAGCAGCATGGCAATGGCGGCTCCGACCAAGAGACAGACCAGCCCGATGGTGAGAAAGCGGCCGAACATTTCTCAAGCCGCCCCGCGCCCGCTCAACACCACGCGCGCCAGTGCGAGGTCCGCCGGATAAGTGATTTTGCCGTTCCACTCGGGCGTGTCGACCAGCGCGACTGGCGCTCCTGCGGCCTGCACGGCAGAGGTTTCGTCGGACACGTAGCCGCCCGTGGCAATGACCTCGGCATACGCATGGCGCAACAACTCGGCGCGGAAAATTTGCGGCGTCTCCACGGCCCACAAATTGGCGCGATCGACCGATTCGACGATGAATCCTTCGTCATTGATGCGCTTGAGGGTGTCGTTGACCCGCCGCGCGCAGGCTGCGGCACCCGTGTTGCGGGCTGTTTCGAGACAGCGCTCGATCATCGCCGCGTCGACCAGCGGACGCGCCGCGTCGTGCACCGCGATCATGGCCGCGTCGGCCGCCACCGCTTCTAGGCCCTCGGCCACGGAAAGATGCCGATGGGCACCGCCTTCGACCACCGCCTTCAACTTCGTCGGCGCCGCCGCGCGGGTGATTTTTTCCAACTCAGCCCGTGCGCTCGCCGCACAGACCAGCACGAGGGCATCGACCGCTTGGCAATTGTTGAAGGCCGACACACTCCAAGCCAGCACCGGACGCCCCTCGAGCTCGGCCGTCAGCTTGTTGAAGCCCATACGGCGGCTCGAGCCGCCGGCCACGATGACGGCCCACACACCGCCATTCTTCGCTGAGCGCTCCTTAGCCAAGGTGCTTCTGAACCTCCGCGTTGACCGCCTTGCCATCGACGCGGCCGGCGGCTTTGGCCATGACGATTTTCATCACCGCGCCCATCTGCGCTTTGCCGGTCGCTCCGATTTCGGCGATGGCGGAGCGCACTAGCGCGGCCAGTTCGTCGGTAGACATTGCGGCCGGCAGGTATGCCTCGAGTAAAGCCATCTCGGCCTGCTCCTTCGCCGCCTGTTCGGCCCGCCCGCCTTTGACGAATCCGTCCACCGCATCTTGGCATTGTTTGATGCGCTTGCGTACCACCGTGATGACATCCGCATCGGCCAAATCGGCCTCGGATCCGGCGCCTTTCTCGATGGCGGCGTATTTGAGGGAGGACTTCAGCATGCGCAAGGCGCCGAGCCGGTCGGCCTCCTTTGCCTTCATGGCTTCTTTGATGTCTTGGTCGATTTTTGCGGTCAAACTCATGGTCGAGGATCCTAACCTGGATATTTCATGCTTGGCATGGAATATCCGCCCGAAGGGCCGATACGGGCCTGGCAACAGGCCTATCGGGGTTGACCCCGTTGGAGAAAATGGAAAAACCACTTTGGTTTTTCCATTTTTCCCGGTTGGCCACGCCAAGTTCTTTGGCAAAAAGAACTTGGACGCGGCGCATGTTTTATACCGTGAAATATGCGGTCTAATCACCCCCGGCCAAGACCCGCCAGCGGTTGCCCCTCCCGACATTGCCGCCAGGGAGTCGCTCCACTAGGTTGACGGGGCGCATGAGCACGGCCCCGCGCAAAATTCCCATCCTCGGCATACCCGTGGCGGCGGTCGACTACGACTCCGCCATCGCGGAAGGCCGGCGACTTGCCGCCGAACCGCGCCCGGCCGCCGTGGCCGCGAGCAACACGCACATCATCTCACTGGCGCGTCACAATGCGAATTTCGGGAACACCATGCGGAATTTCGACCTCGTGTTGCCCGACGGCATGCCACTGCGCTGGTCCCTCAACGCGCAAGGCGCGGCCCTCACAGACCGCGTCTACGGACCCTACTTCATGGAGAAAATGCTCCGTGCCACCCCGCGCCCCTGGCGCCATTTTTTCTTCGGGGGAACGGAAGAGACCCTGCAAACCCTCACCGCCCACCTGCGTGAAAGCCAACCCGACCTCGATATCGCCGGCACCCTGTCGCCGCCCTTCCGCACCTGGACCGAAGAAGACGAGCAGTCGTTCGCCCAAACCATCGCCGCCGCCCAACCTGATTTCATCTGGGTCGCCCTCGGCGGCGAACGGCAGGAGCGGTGGATCATCGACAATCTGCGGCGCCACCACCGCGGCGTTTTCTTCGCCGTCGGCGACGCCTTCGCCCTGCTCGCCGGCCAGCGCGCCTACGCCCCAGCCTGGATGCAACGCCTCGGCATCACCTGGGCTTACCGGCTCTGGCAAGAACCGCGCCGACTCTGGCGGCGTTACATGCGGTTCAACTCCCTCTTCATCTACTACACCGTCCGCGACACGTTGTTCGGCACGCCGGCCGCACCGAAAGCTCCCGACGCGCTGCCCAGCATTGCCTTCCTCGGCTCGCGCGGTGTGCCCGCTCGCTACTCTGGCTTCGAGGTTGTCGTTGAGGAACTCGGCAAACGCCTCGCCGCGCGCGGTCACGACGTCACCGTCTACAATCGTCTGCCGCACTTCGGCCCGCCCCAACCGGTCTGGGAAGGCATGCGCATCATCGGGCTGCCCACCATTCCAACCAAGAGTCTCGACACCATCGTCCACACCACTCTCTCCATGCTCGACGCCATGCGGCGGAAGTATGACATTATTTATCTCTGCGGTGTCGGCAACGCCATCCTCGGTCGCCTCGCCCGCTGGCGCGGGATGAAAGTTATCATCAATGTCGACGGTGCCGACTTCCGCCGCAAAAAATGGCGCGGCTTCGCCCGCTCGTGGTTGCAACGCAGCGAAAGATGGGCCACCCGGTCGGCCGACGCTATCATCGCCGACAACGCCACCATCGCCGACCGCTACGAGCAGCAATACGGCGTTCGCCCCGAGCATCTTTCCTACGGACTCACCGTGCGTGACGAACCGGTGCAAACCGGTGAGTTGGCCCGCTGGGGACTGAAAAAAAACGGTTACTTCCTCTATGTCTCGCGGCTCACCCCCGAGAACGAAGCCGAGCTGCTCCTGCGCGCCTACCGCGAGACGCCGGATCCCCTCCCCCTCGTCCTCGTCGGCGGCGATCCCTACGAGCACGCCTACCGCCGCACCCTCGAGTCCCTCGCCACCGATCGCGTCATCTTCACCGGCCTGCGTTTCGCCGAGGCCTACGTCGAGTTGAGCCAAAACGCCCGCGCCTTCATCATGCCCGCCACCATCGAAGCCACCCGCCTCGTCCTGCTCGACCAACTCGGCATGGGCCGTGCCATCATCTACCGTGATTGCCCCGCCACCCGCGAGGTTCTCGGCGACGCCGGGATTCCGTTTGGTCCGGATCATCCAGTGCCATCCCTCGCTGACAAACTCGCGTGGGCTCAGAAGAACCCCGACGAATGCGCCGCCGCCGGACACCGTGCGCGTCAACGCGCCGAAATGTTCCGTTGGGAAACCGTCCTCGATCGCTACGAGAAAATCTTCCGCCGCATCCAAACCCCCGCCGCCCGATGAAACTTTCCGTCATCACTCCGTCCCTCAATCAGGCGCGCTATCTCGGCCAGTGCCTCGCATCGGTGCGGACGGCAGCCGCGCAGGCCGCTCCCCACGAAGTCGAGCACATCGTCATCGACGGCGGATCGACGGACGGCACACTCGACCTCCTGCACGCCACATCGGATATCCAGTGGATCTCCGAACCCGACGCCGGCCAATCCCAAGCCATCAACAAGGGCCTCGGCATGGGGAGCGGCGAAGTTCTCGCCTATCTCTGCGCCGACGATCTTTACGAGCCAACAGCCATCCGGCAGGCTCTCGCCGCGTTCGCAGCCGACGCCCATACCGATGTCGTCTACGCCGACTATTACTTTCTCGAGGGCGAGTCCGGCCGCAAACGGCGCAAATCCGCCGCGAAATTTTCGCCGGCCGACCTCCGCAACCGCAACCCGCTCGGCCAACCCGCCGTTTGGTGGCGCCGCCACGTTTATCAGAAATTCGGCGGCTTCGATGAATCGCTGCATTACTGCATGGACCACGAATACTGGCTCCGCCTCGGCACGAACGTGCAGTGGCATTACCTTCCCGAGCCCCTCGCCGTCTCCCGTTTGCACGCCGACGCCAAAACCAGCCGCCAGCTACCCGCCATGTGGCGCGAGACGGCCCGCATGCTGACGCGCAACGGTTGGCGCCTCCAACCATGGTGGGACGCCTTCGCCATGGCCGCGTGGGGCCGGCATTACTATCTGCTCAAACGCCGCTGGTTCGCCCGATGAAACCCCGCCTCCTTGTTGTCGAACTCCACCACCTCGGTGACGCGGTGATGAGCCTGCCTTTCGTGCGTGGGGCGCAGGAAACATTCGACGTGCACGTCCTCTGCCGTCCTGCCACCCGCGCCGTCTACCAATTGCTCGCCGATCGTCCGAAAATCCACGCCTGGGCCCCGCCGTGGGAGGACGACCGACCCTGCAGCGCGCGCCAAGCCATCGCGGCCGCCGGCGACGAAGGACGCGTGCTGCGCCCACTGGAGTTTGACGCTGCTGTCTGCGCGTGGGCCGACGCAAGGATCGAAATCCTCATGGCGGAAACACAGGCCGGACAACGCATCGGTTTTCCCATGACCCGCGGGAACTATTACGCGGCTGATTTGCCATGGCGGCGCCATCGCCGTCTGCTCGGACGCGTGCTGGAATCATTCTGGCAGGTGATGCATCCGGGGCGCCCGCTGCTCACCCGGCAGATCCACCGCGGATCACCGGATCAGTCACATCTGCGCTGCTGGGAACAAATCGCGGAATCACTCGGCGTTGTTTGCAATTATTCGGCACCGTGGATACGGGCAAGCCAGAGCGTGCCGCCGCGGGAAGGTGTTCGGCCCATCCTCGCCCTCCATGCGCACGCTCGCTTGCCCAGCAAGCAATGGCCCGTGGCTCGCTGGCGCGAACTCGTTGCCTCACACTTCCTCACCGACCAATTTGAATTGGTGGAAATTCTTCCCGAAGGTGCGGACCCCGTGACGCCGGACCAAGTGCGCAAAATACACACCCCCGATCTTGCGGCCCTCGCCACGGCGCTCCACGGTGCGGATGCTGTGCTCTGTCACGATTCCCTTCCGGCACATCTCGCCGCGGCGCTCGGTAAACCGGTCGTCACGATCTTCGGCTCCGGCGAACCCGACTGGTTCGCCCCGTGGAACAACCGCGACCGTGTCGTCCAACGCCGCGTCTGTCCGCTGCACCCGTGCATTGATCGCTGCGGGATGGACAGCTATCTCTGCCTCGAAGCAATCCAGACCACCGAGGTGCTGGCACAATTGCAGCGATTGAGGACAACCTCATGAACATTCTCCTTTTCGGATCCGGCGGTTTGCTCGGACGCTATCTCACGCGGGAATTCTCCTGTCACGATTTGACGGCCATGACACACCAAGAGGCCGACATCACTGATACCGCACGCCTCGATGAACTGTTTTCCCGGCGGTGGGACGCCGTGATCAACGCCGCCGCCACCTGCGACTTCGATGCATGCGAAAGCCATCCCGAGGCCACCGGTCGAATCAACCGCGATGCCCCGCTCGATCTCGCCCGTCGCTGCGCCGCTCAAAATGCGCTCTTCGTGCAATACAGTTCGGATTACGTCTTCGACGGCACGGCCGGCCGATCGCTCGCCGAACCCGACATCACGCGTCCGCTCTCCGTCTACGGTCACCAAAAATCCGACTTGGAAAAACTCATCCCGACTTTGTGCCCTCGCCATCTCATCCTGCGCGTCTCGTGGCTCTACGGCCTCGGCGGCAAAACCTTCATGAGCCGCTTGCCCGACTTGCTCGCGCACCAAAGTTCGCTCCGCACGGCCGCCGGCAAGAAAGGATGCTGCCTCTACGCCGCGGACGGTGCGGTCTGGACCCGGCGCCTGGTCGAAGCGAATCGCTCCGGCCTCTTCAATCTCGTCAATCCGGGAGAAACCTCCTGGGAGGAGTTCGCCCGGGCCACGTTGGCCCAAATGAAGTTTCTCGGACTCGATCCCGTCTGCCACGATATTATCGACGTGCCCTACGGGGATCTGGGGCCCGGGTGGTCGAAGCGCCCGCGTTACTCGTGTCTCGACCCCGCCAAGCTCGTCTCCGCCCTGCCCCCCGGCCCGCGCCCGTGGCGGGAAGCGCTCGATGGATGGCTCTCCGAGTGGAAATCGGTTGCTGCATCCGGAGCCGTGTGAAAGCTTTCCGTCACCCATGCACACTTCCGCTGCAGCCCCCGATTGGCGCGCCTCGCTCGCCCCGCCGAACATTTTCGCCGCGCTGGCCGCCATCGGCGTCTTCATCGCGCTCTTCGCCTGGTTCCCCTACGCCTCCGGCTACGGTGCGACCCGCGTGCACATCTTCGAGTTCATGGCCTTCGTCTGGAAAAATCCGGAATGGGAACATTGCTGGCTCGTGCCGCTCGCCGTCCTCGGCCTCCTCTACTATCGCCGTAAATCCCTTGCCGCCCTGCCCGTGTCGGGATCGTGGCTCGGACTCCCCGCTCTGCTCGGCGCGCTCTTCTTTTATTGGGTCGGTTACTTGGCCGACAATGTCTACCTCGGCTACGCCGCCCTCCTTGCTTTCGTCGGCGGCGTCGTTCTGTGGTTACTCGGTTGGAAGTGGCTCAAGGAACTCTCTTTCCCCATCGCCTTCCTCGCTTTCATGTTTCCCCTGCCGTTCATGGATAACTTCCTCGCCTTCCCGCTGCGTATTTTCATGTCCAACGTCAGCGTCGGCTTCCTCAACTTCTTCGGTCTCTCCTGCCTGCAACAAGGCACCGCCATCGTCTCCGCCCCCGACTTCGCCGCCGGACTCGCCGCCGGCCAACGCTTCGCCGTCGACGTCGCCGACCCCTGCAGCGGCATCCGCTCGCTCTTCGCTCTCATGATGGTCAGCGCCCTCTACGGTTACATCGCCATGGACAAACCATGGCAAAAATGGATCGTCTTTCTCTGCTCCATCCCGCTCGCCGTGGCCGGCAACTTCGCCCGCATCATCATGCTCACGCTCGGCACCATCACGCTCGGACCCGAAACCGCCATCGGCACACTCGAGGAACCAACCACCTTCCACATGGCCTCCGGCTTCCTCGTCTTCGGCGTCGCCCTCGGCGGCATGCTCGGCGTCGGTTGGTTGCTCCAACGTTTCTCGCCGCCCGTCGGGGAAAAACCCGCCACCCCATGACCGCCGCCATTCACCTGCCTTGGTGGCGCTCCGGTGTCATCGTCGTTCTCGCCGCCCTCACCATCTGGGCTTGCCGCGAAAGCTCCCCGCCGAATATCGCCCCCGAGTCCGGCGTCATCATGGATCTGCCCACCCTCGTCGGCGAATACTGGGGCACCAGCGAACCCGTTTCGCCCAGCGAACTCGCCTTGCTGCCTGGCGACACCGAGTTCGAAAAAAAAATCTACCAGGACCTCTCCGGCAATTCTCTCACCGCGCAAATCGTCCTCAGCGGCGGCGAAAAACGCAGCATCCACCGGCCCGAAGTCTGCCTGCCCGGACAAGGCTGGTCGGTTCAGACCGGTGAAGTCGTGCCCATCACGCTGGCCAACGGACGCACCCTCGACGTGATGAAACTCACCCTCAACCGCGAAATCGAAACCGCCCCCGGCGAACGCAAGAACCTGAAGAGCTACTTCCTCTATTGGTTCGTCGGCAAAAACACCTCCACCCCCTACCACTGGGTGCGCCTCGCCCAGACCAACTGGGACATGGTCGTCAAAAAACTCCAACACCGCTGGGCCTACGTCATCGTCAGCGCCCCCGTTCTCGAAGGATTCAAATCCGGCGCCAAAACCGAACAGCAGACCCTCGACATGCTCAAAGACTTCATCCGCCAGTCAGTGCCGAAGTTCCAGCTGACCGAGATGCCCTACGACGAGCGTCCCGCTTCGTAGTCCGCGCCGCGCGCAAGCTATCCACCCGCAGCACGCACCCGCGACTGCCGCCCAGCGCCTCCACGCGCCCCGTCACCTCGACCACCGGCCAGCGCACCAGCACCCCGCCACACCGCTGGTAAACATCGGCGAAAATCTCGCACTCCAAAATATCGGTGCGGTCACAAAGGCTGATAAATTTCATGGCCCGTCCGTCCGACTGATGGTGCACCCGCTGCGCCACGACCAATCCACACGTCGTGATGGTCTGACCGGCAAACTTCCGCACCTCCCCCACCGCACAATACGTCTCCCACGCCACCTCCGGAAAAAGCTCCACCGGATGCCCGCCCGCCGGAAACCCGAGCAATTCCATCTCATCCCGCAACTTTTGCAAACGATCCGGTTCGGTCCGCAGCACGGGTGGCGCAGACTTCTTCGTTTCAAGCAAAAGCCCCTGCCCCGCCGCCCAAGGCGCCAGCGCCCGCAATTCCCAAAACAACTCCGTGCGCGAAGCCCCAAATCCATCAAACGCCCCCGCCCGCAACAACGCCATCCCCTCCTCCCCTTGTGGCCGACCCCGCCGCCAAAAATCCGCCAGCGATGCAAACGGCTGCCCCTCTCCGATCCGTCCCAGCAACCCCTCCGACAATCCTTTGATCATACTCAAAGGCACATGAATCAAATCATCTTCCCGGTAGGGACGGCTGGCCCAGCCGTCCGCTGCCTGCCCCACCGCAAAACACCGCACCTCCCCATTGATATCCACCCCCCCAAACAAAATCCCCAACCGCCGCGCCTCGATCGTGTAAAACAACCGCGAATAAA
>JBBEEK010000156.1:0-2201 GCA_040880825.1 Chthoniobacterales bacterium | reverse complement strand
CGTGGTAGGAACTGCGCACCAGCGGTCCGCTGGCCACGTGGGTGAAGCCTTTGTTGCGGGCGATGTCGCCGTAGAGATTGAAGACTTCGGGACGGATGTATTCGACGACCGGGAGATGCTGCGGGGTGGGGCGGAGGTATTGGCCCATGGTCAGCACTTCGACATCGTGCTCGCGCAGGTCGTCCATCGCCTGGAAAATTTCTGTCTCGGTCTCACCGAGGCCAAGCATGAGTCCGCTCTTCGTCGTGATGTCGGGGCGCAGTTCCTTGGCGCGGTGGAGAAATTCGAGGGAGAGTTTGTATTTGGCCCGCGAGCGCACGACCGGGGTGAGGCGTTCGACCGTCTCGATGTTGTGGTTGAAAATGTGCGGCGCGGCCTCGAGCACGGTGCGCAGGGAGTCGTCCTTGCCGTTGAAGTCGGGGACGAGGACTTCGATGATGATCGCGGCGTCGCGTTGGCGGATTGCTTCGATGGTCTGCGCGAAATGGAGCGCCCCGCCGTCCGGCGTGTCATCGCGGGCCACGGCGGTGATGACCACGTGCTTCAGTTTCATCCGCATGACCGCCTCGGCCACGCGCTGCGGTTCGTCATGCTCGAGGGCGAAAGGTTTGGCCGTGGTCACCGCGCAGAACCCGCAGGCACGGGTGCAACGGTCGCCGGCGATCATGAAAGTGGCTGTGCCTTGGCTCCAGCATTCCCAACGGTTCGGGCATTGGGCGCTTTCGCAGACGGTGTGCAGGCGGAGGTCGGAGACCAGCGCCTTGGTCGAGAAAAAGACCGGGTTCGACGGCAGACGGACCTTGATCCAGTCCGGCTTCTTCGCTTGGTGCAGCTCGGGGTTAATTTTGATGTTCGCCATCTGAGACAAAGTTACACTGACGGAACGTGGGCGGAAGGGGAAAAGTTGCCTCTGTGGGAGACGAAGTTGTCCGTGACCCCAACCAAGATCTTGAACAATCGATCGATCGTGCTACCGTATGACGGTATGGAAACTGTGACCATCTCACCCAAGTTCCAAGTTGTCATCC
The DNA here is from genome assembly GCA_040880825.1 of Chthoniobacterales bacterium. Classification (GTDB taxonomy): domain Bacteria; phylum Verrucomicrobiota; class Verrucomicrobiia; order Chthoniobacterales; family JACTMZ01; genus JACTMZ01. Next base: position 1,173 of record JBBEEK010000156.1, on the reverse strand, counting down.
CGCAAAAAGTCCGCGAGGCCATGGGCCTGCGCTCCGGGGAGAAGGCGAAGGTATTTTCCTTCCGCAACCGGATCGAAATCGTGCCGGCGCGCGACATCCGTCGTCTGCGCGGCTACATCAAAGGAATCGACGCGTCGTTTGACCGCGAAAGCGACCGGCTGTGAACTTGGTCGATTCTTCGGCGTGGCTCGCTTATTTCGCCGGTGAACCGACGGCGTCCTATTTTGCCGCCGTCATCGAGGATGCCGAACTGCTGGTGGTTCCCACGGTGTGCATCCACGAAGTTTTCAAAGTGGTGCTGCGGGAGCGTGGTGAGGACGATGCCTTTGCCGCGGTGGCCGCCATGGAAGAGGGATTGGTGGTGAATCTCGACGGCGAGTTGGCCATGGAAGCAGCCGCGTTGGGTTTGGAGGAGAAGCTCTCCTTTGCGGACTCGGTCATTTATGCGGTGGCGAAAAAGCACAATGCGATCCTCTGGACGCAGGACGAGCACTTTCGCGGCAAGCCCGGTGTGCGCTTCAAGGCAAAGGTGAAGGCTCGGTAGAGCCGGATACGTGGTTGCCCCTTTGTTGGCCAGATCTGGGCTTGGCCAGGGGGCACGGGCTTCTCGCCCGTGTTGTCTGATCGTAAACGGGCGAGACGCCCGTTCCCCCTAGTTCTCGGTATTTCCTTACTTCTGTTACTCCGAGCGGAGCGCCGTCGCCGGGGCGATGCGTGAGGCGCGGATGGCGGGGAGGAGGCCGGCGAGGGCGGCGGCGGCGATGATCCAGAGGGGGGTCCAAGCCATGAGTTCCCACGGATAGCGGAGTTGCACGGTCCAACCGAAGAAGGCGAGGTTGATGACCCAGGTGAGGACCATGGCGAGACAGGCGCCGGCGGCGAGGCCGACCGCGCTGGCGAGCAGGCCGATCAAGGCGGACTCGGCGATGAAGGCGCGGCGGACTTGGCCCGAGGAACTGCCGATGGCGCGCATGATGCCGATCTCGCGTTCGCGTTCGGTCACAAGCGTGGTGAGGGTGAGCGATACGCCGAGGACGGCGACAATCACCGAGATGGTGCGTAGGACGTAGGTGACGGCGAAGGTTTGATCGAAAATTTCGAAGATGCGTTGGCGCAATGAGGCGTTCGAGTAGATGGCGTATTCGGTGTCGCGTCCGAATTTTTCCCGCACTT
>JBBEEK010000155.1:0-14493 GCA_040880825.1 Chthoniobacterales bacterium | reverse complement strand
TGTATTTGAAAGATTTCGAGATCGTCCTGTTGCGGCCCGACAGTTTCCAGATCCAATCGCTGGCCGGCGACGGCCAGGACTACGAGATCAGCACGGTCGATTTCGATGCGGAGGAAGCGACCAAAGGCGACTACCCGCACTTCATGCTCAAGGAAATCTACGAGCAAGCGGCGACGGTGCGCGATGCGATGCGCGGGCGGCTTTCGCACGAGGAGGCGACGGCGAAGCTGGGTGGCCTGGATATGACATCGGCCGAGTTACGTGAGGTCGAGCGGATCGTTCTCATCGGCTGCGGCACGGCCTTTCATGCGGCCACGGTCGGCGAGTATCTGATGGAGAGCCTTGCCTGTTTGCCGACCGAGGTGGAGGTGGCCAGCGAGTTCCGCTACCGGAACATGCCGCTTGGAAAATACACGCTGACATTTGTCCTGAGCCAGAGTGGCGAGACGGCCGACACGCTGGCGGCGCTGCGCGAGAGTCAGCGCAAGGGGCATCGTACCCTGGGCATTTGCAACAATGTGGCCAGCACGATCGCGCGGGAAAGCGATGGCGGCGTTTACATGCACGCGGGGCCGGAGATCGGCGTGGCGGCGACGAAGTCTTTCACTTCGCAGGTGACCATCCTCACGCTGCTTTCGCTTTTGATGGGGCGGATCCGCAATCTTTCGAGTTCCGACGGTCTGCGCATCATCGAGGAGTTGGAAAAGCTGCCCGACAAGGTGGCTCGTGTGCTGGAGATGAATCCGCATCTGCCGGAAGTTGCGGCGAAATACGACAATGCGCACGGCATGCTTTTCATGGGGCGCCAGTTCCAATACCCGGTGGCCATGGAGGCCGCGCTGAAGCTCAAGGAGATCAGTTACATGTCAGCTTCGGGCTATCCGAGCGCGGAGTTGAAGCACGGGGTCATTGCACTGGTCAATCCCGATATGCCCTCGGTTTTTATCGCGCCGGACGATGCGCTGTTCGAAAAGAACGCGAGCAATATCGAGGAAGTTCGCGCGCGCAACGGTCCGGTCATTGGTGTCGGGACCGAAGGACACAAAGCGCTGGAGAAAATCACGGACGATGTGCTTTGGGTGCCGGACGCGCCGGATTGGTTGATGCCGGTGCTGACGGTCATTCCGTTGCAGTTGCTGGCTTACCAGATCGCGGTGAATCGAGGGTGTGATGTGGACAAGCCGCGGAATTTGGCGAAGAGCGTGACGGTGGAGTAGGCGCCGGCGGTCATAGTTCGCCGCTACAGTGGGAAGGCGAGGAGGCGGTTGAAGGTCCCGCTCGGGCGCATCGTGGCGGTGGCTTTGGTGTCGTCGGGGCGGTAGTAGCCGCCGATGTCGACGGGGTGGCCTTGCACGGCGATGAGTTCGGCGACGATTGTTTTCTCGTTGGCCGCGAGTTGTTCGGCCAGGGGAGCGAAAAGATTTTTGAGTTCCGGATCGTTGTTTTGTGTGGCGAGGGCTCGGGCCCAGTAGAGGGCGAGGTAGAAGTGGCTGCCGCGGTTGTCGATCGTGCCGAGTTTGCGGCCGGGGCTTTTGTCATTTTCGAGGAATTGGCCGGTGGCTTGGTCGAGGGTCTCGGCGAGAACTTTGGCTTTCTTGTTTCCGGTCGTTTCGGCGAGGTGCTCGAGCGAAGCGGCGAGGGCGAAGAATTCACCGAGGGAGTCCCAGCGCAGGTAGTTCTCGGCGGTGAATTGCTGCACGTGCTTGGGTGCGGAGCCACCGGCACCGGTTTCGAAGAGGCCGCCGCCGTTCATGAGCGGGACGATGGAGAGCATCTTGGCACTGGTGCCGACTTCGAGGATGGGGAAGAGGTCGGTGAGGTAATCACGCAGGACGTTGCCGGTGACCGAGATGGTGTCCTCGCCGCGGGCGATGCGCTCAAGGCTGAGTTGGCAGGCCTCGGCGGGTGGCAGGATGCGGAGGTCGAGGCCCGCGGTGTCGTGGTCTGTGAGGTAGCGCTCCACTTTGGCGATGAGTTGCGCGTCGTGGGCGCGGGATTTATCGAGCCAGAAGACTGTGGGGACGCCGGTGGCGCGGGCGCGTTTGACGGCGAGTTTGACCCAGTCGCGGATGGCGGCATCTTTCGTCTGGCAGGCGCGCCAGATGTCGCCGGCCTCGACTTGATGCTCGGTGAGGACTTGGCCGTCGGCGGTGCTGACGCGCACTTTGCCGGCGGCGGGGATTTCAAAGGTTTTGTTGTGCGAGCCGTATTCCTCGGCGGCCTGCGCCATGAGGCCGACGTTGGGCACGGAGCCCATCTTGACCGGGTCGAGCGCGCCGTGTTTCTGGCAGAACGCGATGGCGGCTTGGTAGACGGAGGCGTAGGAGCTGTCGGGGATAACGGCGAGGGTGTCCTGGGTCTTGCCTTCGGCGTTCCACATCTTGCCGCCCTCGCGGATCATGGCGGGCATCGAGGCGTCGACAATGACGTCGCTCGGGACATGGAGGTTGGTGATGCCCTTGTCGGAATTGACCATGGCCAGCGGCGGGCGGGCGGCGAGCGCGGCGCGCAGTTCGTTTTCGAGGGCGGCTTTTTCGGCGGCGGGCAGGGTTTGCATTTTGGCGACGAGGTCGCCGAGGCCGTTGTTGAAGTCGACGCCGAGTTTTTCGAGGGTGGCGGCGTGCTTCCCGACGAAGTCGCCGAGGAAGGCCCGCACGGCATGCCCGAAAAGGATCGGGTCGGACACCTTCATCATGGTGGCCTTGAGGTGGAGGGAGAAAAGGACGCCGAGGTCGCGGGCGGCGGCAATTTGCTGCTGGAGGAAGGCGAGCAGTGCCTGCTTGCTCATGAAGGTTGCGTCGAAAACTTCGCCGGCCTGAAGCTTGAGGCCGGCTTGGAGCGCGACGGGCGCGCCGCCGTCAGCGGGAAGGAATTCGATTTGCGCGGTGGTGGCGGCAGGGAGGGTGACGGATTGCTCGTTGGAGCGAAAGTCGTGTGCGCCCATGGTGGCGACGCGGGTTTTCGAGTCTGGCGACCAGGTGCCCATTTGGTGCGGGTGTTGCCGCGCGTAGTCTTTGACCGCTTTGGGTGCGCGGCGGTCGGAGTTGCCTTCGCGCAGGACGGGGTTGACGGCGCTGCCTTTGACTTTGTCATAACGGGCTTTGATGTCCCTGTCGTCGTCGTGACGGCTGGTCTCGGGATAGTCGGGGAGGGCGAAGCCTTGCTTTTGCAGCTCGGCAATGGCGGCTTTGAGTTGGGGGACCGAGGCGCTGATGTTGGGCAGTTTGATGATATTGGCTTCCGGCTGGAGTGTCAGCGCGCCGAGCTCGCCGAGTGCGTCGGCGGTCTTTTGATCCGCGGGAAGCCGGTCGGCAAAGGCGGCGAGGATGCGTCCGGCGAGGGAGATGTCGCGCAGTTCAACGGCAATGCCGGCGGGCCCGGTGAAGGTCTCGATGACCGGCAGGAAAGAGTAGGTGGCGAGAAGCGGGGCTTCGTCGGTCTTGGTGTAGATGATGGTCGGCTTGGTCGGCATGAATGGTGGTTTATATCACGGTTTGCAAGTGGGTAGAACTTGGTGGTGTTGGCCTGCGAGGCTTTGGAGAAGGAGTCAGCGGCGAGGGCGCCGCTGACCACGGCCGGGGGCGGCCGTCCTCCCCGAGACCGGGACTGGGAGAGACGGTTGAAGCCGCTCCCGGTTTACTGCGGAGTGGCGGGGTCGAGGCGGCGGAGGTAGCCCACGGAGAAGATGCCGGTGGCATGGCCGTCGGCCCATTTCGGCTGCCAACCGTAGCCGCCGACGAGTTCGTAGGAGCTCAGTTCGAAGCTGGCCGGGGTGTGTTTGACCTGTGGTTTGTCGCCGCGGCCGAGGACGTCGGGTTCGCCGTTGCAGACGGCGCAGGGGCAGGCTTTGCGGATGTCTTCGAGCGCGAGATAGGTTTCGTATCCGTCGCTCCACACGATGGCGACTTCGCGGCCGATCACTTGGAGATTTTGGATTTGCGGGGTCATGGTTGCGGATGCGGGCGGGAGCCGAAGATGGATGAGCCGACGCGGACGAGGGTGGCGCCTTCTTCGACGGCCGGCGCAAAGTCACCGCTCATGCCCATGGAAAGTTCGGGCAGCGGTTGGGCGTGGGTGGTTTGCAGTTCGTCGCGCAGGTCGCGCAGGGCGCGGAAGACGGGGCGGGCATCCTCGGGGTTGTCGCTGTAAGGCGCCATGGTCATGAGTCCGCGGATGCGGAGATTCGGCAGCTTGGCCAGGGCGGGAAATTCCGTGCGCAACTGTGCGGGGGTGAAGCCGTATTTGGTCCCCTCGCCGGAAACATTCACTTCGAGCAGTCCTTCGACGGCTTGACCGGTCTCGCCCGCGACGCGATCGATGGCCAGGGCGAGGGGAGCGCTGTCGATGCTGTGGAAAAAACCGAAAAGCGGGAGGGCTTGGCGGACTTTGTTTTTTTGGAGGTGGCCGATGAAGTGCCATGTGAGGCCGGGCGGGCAGGCGGGGATTTTGTCGCGCGCTTCCTGCACGCGGCTCTCGCCGAAGATGCGCTGGCCGGCGGCGGCCGCGGCGGCGACGGCTTCGGCCGGGTGGGTTTTGGAGACAGCCACGAGTCGCGCGGTCGACGGATCGCGTCCGGCGGCGGTCGCAGCATCGGCGATGGCTTGACGGACAGCGTTGAGGTTGGCGGCGGGGTCAGGCATTAGATTTGCTAATAGTGAATGTGGCGTGCATAAGTCTTATTCATAGTCCCATGCAGCTGTTATTATTCAAAGTATTCCGCGATCTGGCCGAGACCGCCAGTTTTTCGCGGGCGGCGCAGCGCAACGCGCTGACCCAGAGCGCGGTCAGCCAGCAGGTCAAGGCTCTGGAGAAGCGTTACGGGGTGCGGTTGATCGACCGGGGCAAGAAGAGCTTTTCGCTGACGCCGGAGGGCCGGACTTTTCTCGGTGCGGCGCGGGAGATTGTGGCCGTGGTGGACGGGCTTGATGCGCGGTTGCAGGAATTGCGGGAGATGGTGGAGGGGGACTTGCGTCTGGCCGCGGTGCTGAGCGTGGGTCTGCACGAGTTGCCGCCCTACACGCGCCAATTCGCGCGACTTTACCCGCAGGTCAAGATCCACACCGACTATCTGCGCTCGTCGGAGGTTTACGCGGTGGTGCTGGCGGGCCGGGCCGAGGCCGGTCTGGTCGCTTACCCGGCGGTGCGCCGGGGTTTGGTCGTCGAGGAGTTGTGGCGCGATCGCCTTGTGCTGGTTTGCAGCCCGTCGCATCGTCTGGCCCGGCGCGCGCGGGTGTCCTTGACGGAGTTGGCGGGGGAGAAGTTCATCGCCTTCGCGGCGGATCTGCCGACGCGCAAAGCGCTGGACCGTGCGCTGCGCGGGGCTGGCGTGGTGATGCGGCCGGAGCGTGAGTTTGACAACATCGAGACGGTCAAGCGCACCGTGGAGATTGACGGCGCGGTCTCCATTCTGCCCGAGACAACGCTGGCCAACGAGCGACGGGCCGGTTCGCTCATCCCCGTGGAGATTTCCTCCCCGGACATGTGGCGTCCGGTGGGGGTGGTGACCAAACGCAACCGTGCGGGGTCGCTGGCCCTGCGGCGCTTTCTCGAGCTGCTGCGCGGCGCTCCCCGCAGCGGCAGGCTTGCCAAAGGACCGGTTCTGGCGGATTAGTCCCGTTCATGGTATCAGGACGCCTTCCTATGAAGTCCCTTTTCCCGGTTGTCACTCTTGCGGTCTTGCTGGTCGCCGCCTGCGCGCAGGATGAGCGGCCGCGCCCGGCCGTGCCCGCACTGCACGAGCCTTCGATCAGCATCGGTCCCACCGGCCCGTTGCCGCCTTTGCCTCCGCGGGTGCCGGCCGCCTACCGCTCGGTCAATATCGACCGTCCGCTGGTTGCCCTGACTTTTGACGATGGTCCGCATCCCGAGTTGACCCCGAGGTTGCTCGACATCCTGCGCCAGCAGGGCGTGCGCGCCACGTTTTACGTGGTCGGGCGCAATGTTGATGCCTATCCGGACATCGCGCGGCGCATCGTGGTCGAGGGCCATGAGATCGCCAACCACACTTACACGCACCCGCACTTGACCAAAATCGGCGCGGCGCGGATCGATCAAGAGATCAGCAAGACGACCGATGCCATCCAGCGCGCCACCGGGCGCCGGCCGACCAACATGCGTCCGCCCTACGGCTCGATCAATGCGCGCGTCGAGGAGGTGCTGCTGCGAAAGCACGGGCTGGATGTTATCATGTGGTCGGTTGATCCGCTGGATTGGCGACGTCCGGGACCGGCGGTGGTGACCCAGCGCATGGTGGAGGGCGCACGGCCTGGCGGCATCCTGCTGGCGCATGACATCCATCCGGGCACCATCGAGGCGATGCCGGCGACCATCGCGCAGCTCAAGGCCAAGGGATTCGGATTCGCCACGGTCAGCCAACTGCTGGCGCTGCAGCAGGCCGCTTCGGCGCGGGCGCCGTTGGCGGGGGTGCCGCGGGAGAGCACGGGCACGCCTTGATCAGATCAGCAACGCGGCGGCGGCACTGAGCAGCACCGTGCTGCCGAGCACGATGATGACCGGCCGGCGAAGGGAGGAACCGCCGAGCGACACGGCCATAGCCGCTTTGAGCAGGGAGTTGGCGCCGGCGGCAATGAGCACGGCGCGGGCGGCTTCGGTGGCCAGGATGTCGCCGGCCCGTTGCAACTGCGAGATCGAGAGGGAAATGGCATCAAGGTCGGTCAGGCCGGAGAAAAAGCTCGCCCAGTAGACACCCGCCCCGCCGAAGCTGTCGCTGGCCCAACGCACGAGCAGGACAATGAGCGCGTAGAGGATGGCAAACTGGATGGCCACGCGCAGGCTGAGCGGATTGCGCACTTCCCGTGCGGCCGCGGGCACGGTGGGTTCGCGATGCGAAAAATGGCGATAACTCCAGAGGGCGAAAAAGATTCCCGGCAGGGCAATGAAGAGCAGCCAGGGCGCGAGGCGTCCGAGGGTGGCCGGGCTGACCGCACCGACCAGCACGGCGACGCGGGCCAGCATGACGGTGCAAGCCAGGACGATGGCCAGCGCGCAGAGGCGTCCGGTCTCGGGTGCGGCGCGGCTTTGACGGCTCATGGCCAGGGTAGTGGCCGTGCTCGAGGCCAGCCCGCCGAGCAAGCCGGTGAACGGGATCCCGCGATCCTCGCCGAAGATGCGCACGGCCACGTAGCCGGCAAAACCGAGGCCGGAGACAAGCACGACCATGAGCCAGATCATCCACGGGTTGAAAGCGCCGTAAGGTCCGTAGGGTTGGTCTGGCACCAGCGGGAGCACGATGCCGGTGACCGCGGCGAACTGCAGCGCCTGGTAGACATCGGTGCGGGTGAATTTGCGCGAGAGGCCGTGCACCCATTCCTTGGAGGCCAGGAGGAGGAGCAGGGAAATGGTGACGATGACGGCCGTGCGGGTGTAGCCCCAGTAGACCATGCCGCCGAGCAGGTAGGTGGCGAGGCCGACGGCGCCGGTGGTGAGTCCGATGTCGCGCTCACGGGTCGCGCGGCGCGCGAGGAAAAGCGAAAGAAAGACGATCATGCCGATGAAGCCGGTGAGGAAAAACCCGGCATGTTGTTCCTGCGCGAGCCAAGCGCAGAGGCAACCGATGAAGGCCCACAGGGCGAAGGTGCGCGCGCCGGCCACGGTGTCGGCCGCGGGGTGTGCCCGTTCGGTGCTCCATTGGCGTTCCAACCCGAGCAGGGCGCCGAGCGAAGCGCTGACCAGCAGGGCGGTGAGCAGTTCAGGCATACCGGAATTCTAGACCGTCACCGGTGCCGGATTCAAACGCCGGCATCGACCGGCACGCGGGCGCGGCGCGGGGGGTTCGCCGGTGCGGGCGGTCCGGGGGCAGGAACATTGCCGCCGTCGTCTCCGCCCTCGCGCTCGTGCGGATCGAAGAAGTGGTCCCACGCGACAAAGATGGCCTTGGAGTGGCGCGCGAAAAGCAGATTGAAGAGGATAACCGGCAGGACGACCGCCGCGATGAGCGTCCACACCGGCCAGTCGAAAAACCATTCGAAGAGAAGGTAAAGGACAAGTCCGAGCAGAGCGGCGATCCCGTAGTTGATGGCCCAGATCGAGAGCAGGAAGTATCCGGGTTCGCGGTCGTAGGCGTATCCGCAGCGCGGGCAGCCGTCCAATGGAGTGAACCAGTCGTGCAAGTTGCGCGTGGTGGCGACCGCGGGGAACATCGGGGTTTTCCCGCAGACCGGACAGACCAGGCGCAGGGCGCGCGCGAGATAACTCCGCGCCCGGGACCATGCGATATCCGCGCTCACGGGATGTTCATACGCCTCTGCGGCCGGCAGGTCAAAGCGCGGCTGCGCCGGCGGCGGCCATCCGGGCGAGCAGGGCGCGGGAGGCGGGGTCGGTCGCGGCGAGCCCCTCGAGCATGTCGCGGGCGGCGGCAAATTCGCCGCGCCAGAAAAGTCGCAAGGCCTGAGGGTAAATCTCCGCGATCTTCTGCTCTTCCGCGGTGGCCTCGGTGCGGAAATTCACCAACTCGAAGACCTCCAGTTTTTCCCGGCGTCCTTCCACCGCCACGAGGTCGAGCAGGCGCCCAAGGAATTCGCCGTCGCCGCGCTCCTGCCGGACCACGTCGCTGGCCATGATGCGGGTGCCATAGTCTTTGTTGCGTTCTTCCAAGCGACTGGCGAGATTCACGCAATCGCCGATGGCGGTGAAGCTGATGCGCTCCGCGGTGCCGATGTTGCCGACCAGCGCCTCGCCGCTGTGCAGGCCGATGCGCATGTGCGGCGTGTAGTCGCCCTCGAGGATCTTCGACCGCGCCAGACGCAGTGTGCGGTCGGCCGGGTCGAAGAGGGCTTGGACGTGCGCGGCGGCCGCGTCGAGGGAAGCGGCCATCTGTCCGCGGGTCAACGGCCGGACGGCCTGGGCTACGCCCATGATGCCGAGTCATGCCACGGCTCCGGTGGAAACAACGATGAGCCCGAGCAGAATGGTCACCAGCAGATTGCGGAAGGAAATCGACATGGCGGATGCGGTTTACGTGATAGGCCTAAGTCCGCGGGGCAGGGGGTAGAAGCGGCGTCTGTCCGCGCCCGTCGGCCTACGAATGCCGGGGTCCAGGTTTTTGGACACGGATCACACCGCGGGCCACTTTCGGCGTCCAGAACGGGGTGTCATCGGTGTAGCGCTCGATGTTGCTGCCTTCACCCATGAATTCGACGCCCAGCACCTCGCGCCCGGTGGAGAAAGAGATCACATTATAAGCGCGAGCGCCGCGCAGCATGGTGGCCTCCTCGGCTTTGATGCGCCACATTTTGGCGAGGTGGTCGTAGGATTGATGGTGCGAGCCGACCACGAGAATTTCGACATCGCCGTTGGGGTGTGTCCACGTTTTGACCCCGCCGAGGGAGCCCTGCATGCCGTAGGGGGTGCCGCAGGCCGCGAGAAGGGCCGTCGCAAGCAGCAAGAAAATGACACGCATCTTTACCACTGTCCTGTGTCGGCGCGGACGAGTCAAAGCAATTGCCCGGGCCGGCCGGTGTTCACCGGCGCGAATGATGACAAAAACGTTACCGTAGTTTGCCTCGAAATCGTTTGCCGTCGTGGCACGCGATCTGCTGTGTCAATGCGCATGGAAACGCCTATCAAGTGCGTTTCCCCCAGAACCAGCCATCCTTCCGGAGTTTGGTCCCTTGAGGTGCGTGCGGCCAAACCCGGGGACGAATACATGTTCCTCATCAACGGCGAGCTTGAACGCAAGGATCCGCGGGCGCGGCAGGTGACTTCCTCCGACGGCAAAGGCGTGATCTACGATCCGGCGGCTTTCGACTGGGGAACGGTCCGTCCGCCGGCTCGGCCGCCGCTCCCTGAGTTGGTTATTTATCAACTGCATCCCGGCACCTTCCACGATCCGGATCCGGACGACGGCCGGCCCGGCACGTTGCGCGATGCCGCGGCCAAGCTCGACCATCTCGTCGACTTGGGCGTGAACTGCGTCCTGCTCATGCCGGTCAACGAATTTCCCGGCGACCACAGCTGGGGCTACAACCCGAGCGACCAGTTCGCGGTGGAAAGAGCTTACGGCGGCCCCGCGGCGCTCAAAGAATTCGTCAAGGCCTGCCATCAGCGCGGCCTCGCCGTCCACCTCGATGTCGTGCACAACCACTACGGCCCGTCCGACCTGCATCTCCGGCAGTTCGACGGCTATGGCGGCGGCGACAACGGCGCCGGCATCTACTTTTACGAAGATGACGCCCGCGGCTCGACCCCGTGGGGTCCGCGTCCGAACTTCGGCCGGCCCGAGGTCGCGGCCTTCATCGAGGACCAAGTCCGCATGTGGTTCGACGAATACCGCATCGACGGCCTGCGTTGGGATTCCACGATCAGCATCCGCGCCCTCGACGACGGCGCCACGGCCAACGCCGAAGGCGAGCGGCTGCTCGACCGTCTGGCCCGCATGATCCGGCGCGACTATCCCGGAAAGATCAGCATCGCCGAGGATTCCGTCGGTGACCGCCGCTTCGACGCTTCTTGGGAATACGACTTCCACACCGCGGGCGACGACGGTGTGGTGCCGCAGCTGCTCCGCGAGTCCGACGCGGCCAAGCGCGTCGAGGACATCGCGCGGCGCATCGATTCGGACCTCGGTTTCCGCCGCGTCATCTATACCGAGAACCACGATGAAACCGGGCGCCTCAACGGCAAGCGGCGACTCATCACCGAAGTCGACGCCTACGACCCGCAAGGCCTCAAAGCGCGCCGCAAAAGCGCGCTGGCTGCGGTGCTGACCCTCACGTCACCGGGAATCCCGCTACTTTTTATGGGGCAGGAACTGCTCGAAGACCGCGAGTTTCACGACACCAATCCGCTCGATTGGCGCCGCGGTGAGAGTGCGTTCCGTTCCTTCCTCTTGCACCGGGATCTCGTGCATCTGCGCCGCAATGTCGGCGGGCACAGCGCCGGGCTGACCGGCGTGCAGGCCCAAGTGGTCATGGCCGACGAAGAAAACAAAGTGCTCGCCTACCGTCGTCATTTGCCCGGCCGGACGGGGGACGATCTGCTCGTCGTGATCAACTTCTCCGGCCGCACGCTGGAGGACCACGCGATCAAATTCCCGTCGGCCGGACGTTGGCATCAACTTTTCAACAGCGATGACCCGAAATACGGCGCGGACCTGACCAGTCTTGGTTTGTCCGATCTGCGCATCAACGGTGCGGGTAAAGCTGAACTGACCATGGCGCCTTACAGCGCGCAAATTTTCGGGCGCGTGAAAGGCAACAACCCGCCCGTCGATCTCGAAACCCTGCGCGCTGCTTGGGATGCCACGCACGGGGCACCACGTTCCGAGCGTCTGGCTTCTGTGGACACGCCGGATTGACCGCGGGCCGAGCGCCGCAAAGCACTTCGACAAAGCCGTCCGCGTCCATTTGATTGCCATCACTACGGAGGACGATCGATGGCGCCCGGCGGCGGAACTGCCCTCATGGTCAGGGTGGAAACTCCGTTGCCAGCTCCCGACTCCACCCAAAATCCACCGCAACAAGAAAAGCGATTGCCAGCGCAGGAAGCCGCGACCGGGAGAGGCGGTAGAACCTGTCCCACAACCTCGCGGGGTGGCGCAGGAGCCTAGCGGGTGCAGAGGCAAGGAGCGTCTCGCAGAGGATACAATCGCTGGCTCAAGGGCTATCCATGCCGTGGTCCGGTTTTCCGGCTTTAGCCATCGTCTGGAATTTCTTCGTGATCGGTATAAGCACTGCCCGCGTCGATGACACGCAAAGGGCTTTGCGCTGTCCGCGGCTTGGGCGAGTTTTCGCGGATGTCCGAAGAAGTTCCTTCCTACGGGGCGGTCACGCGGTTCGAGGTGCTGGTGAACCATTTCGAGTCGAACAATTTCAGGTTCCACGCCGATCCGGAAAACCAGGCCCTTGGTCGCGGAGGCTCTTGCCAGAGCCAATCACGGCATGTCGATCGGAGGTCTCGACATCGATATGGACTCGGGAGAGATCAACTTCCACCTCGGACAAGTCATTCAGGGCGAAGGGTTGGACGACGAGATCATCGGCAAAGTCTTTGCCGCAGCCATCTCCACCACCGACCGCTATTCCCCCGCCGTCACGCGCGTTATGTTCGCCGGGCATACCCCGGTGGACGCCGTCTATCTCTGCGAACTGGATGTCCACGCCGAAGCGGAGGAAGCCGGTGAAGTCGCACCCGCCCCGCATCCGCCCAAATCCGCGGCGAAGAAGCCGCGCGCACCCCGTAAGAATCCGCAGTCGAAAACCACACGGGACCTCCCCGGGCTTTTTGACGAAAAGTCCGATCGGGACGGCAAGGGACCAAGGCGTCTGTAGTCGTCCACGGATCTCACCTCGCCAGGGCTAAAATTCTGGCAACTTCGTTGGAACGAACGGTCTCTGCTATGACACGAAAAGTCCTTGTGGTCGTTTGACAGCGGGCCTGATGCTTCGCCCCAAGCGATGACTGTGCCGCAGAAAATCTGGGCCTGGCCCCAGTTGCCGAGCGGTCGCCGTGTGGCCATCGACTGCTACCGGCTGAGGCATGCGGTCGACGAGGCCGACAAGACTGGGGATGTGAACGAACTGCTTAAGATTTGGCGGAGTAAGGAGATTCGCAGCTACATGGAGATCGTGGAAATTGTTGAGCGTCCGGATTTGCCCGCCAGCGAGCTGGTCGAGGTCGAAACAAAGTCCAAGCAACCGTTGCGGGGGGTGCCGGTCGAAACGGGCTACACCTTGGAGGATGTGCTGGCCGGTAAAGCACCTTGGTCGCCGGAAGACATGGATAAGTTTCGCCAGTTTGCGGGAGAAATCTGGATCTGTTCACGGTTGGCGCTTTGTTTGATGGGGATGCGCGATACGTTGACAATCATTCTGGCCCGATCGCCCGAGGAGCAGGCATGCCGATGAAAAGGCTGGCCGGTCTGGTTTTGCTTGCGGAATCCGCCGCACTATCGGAGCAATGGACGCCTCAGGAGGTGTTTTCCCGCATCAGCATCCATGAGACACACACTTGCCGCCACACTGATTTTCCTGAGAGCCCTTCCTTGCCTGGCAGAAGAGAGTAAGAATGTTGGTGCCGAGGTTTGGGGAGAACTTTCAAGCGTTCTGACGGGAGCCGCCGTCTGGGAGACTGACGCACAGCCGATTGCCGACATGCTCGGCATGCACGCGGAAATGGAGGATGGGCGGGTGCGTCGGCACATCGTCTACCCCGAACAGAGATGGAAGGGCAGGGATTTTCAATCCCTCGGTAGGACTCCGAGAGCAATACAGATGACCTCCGACATTGAGACTGGGAAGCCCCGCAAGATAAGGATCATCTTCGGCAACAGGGGGGATGACCTATGGGATATCTACAAAGGAAATAAGCCAGAAGACAGACCTGACTCCATAGCCGACGCGAAGACCGAATACCGTAAGGAGATACGGGAAGCGGTTGAGGGTATTGATGCGGACGCAAAAGCTCTTGGCGCGACGCTCACGGAAATGTTCGGGACACCCAGCTTGGGGCGCGCCAGACGCGACATCGATACAGGCGAAAAACGGGAATGGTGGCAGGCAGACGGGTTCAGGGTTGAGCTCTCCCATTCCAAGGGGATGATGACCTTTTTGGACATCACCCCCGACAGCGATCAGCCCGGGGATAGCGTGCGGCGCAGAGGAACAAGCCTCGGTGAAGTCAGGTCACAACCCAACGGTGACGTCTTTATTGATGGCGTGCCAGAAGTCCACCAGGGCGACAAACCCTACTGCAGCGCAGCCAGCCTCGAGAGACTCTTTCGATTGCTTTCGGTGAACGTCGACCAATACGAACTCGGCGTGGCGGTTGGCAGTGGGGACAGCCAAATCGGATCTGGGTGGCGGAAGCTCATCGACATCGGCAGAAAGCTCGCCCTCAGGCATAGGCTGGCCATTGGTGAGGTGGACGCGGGTAGGGGATTAAGCAGGGTGTCCAAGCTCATCGACTCAGGCACCCCGCTCATGTGGGCTCAGCGCAGTTCGCCTCAGCTGACGGCACTCCTCCAAGAGCTTTCGTCGAAACGGTCGGAACTCGGCAAGCCTTCCCGGAAACGCTCCAAAGTGTTCGCGGAAGAAGCAAAAAACGCCCTCGGACACAATCCAGGAACTCACGCCTGCCTCGTCGTCGGATACAATCAGGACACCGAGGAGGTCGCCATAAGCAACACTTGGCAAGGCAAGAGCGACCTAATGTGGATCCCCCTCGAGGTCTTCGAGACTTCCGACTGGGGGGCCAAACTCGTCTACCTAAAAGACAGGTAATTGCGGGCCACTCCCCAGCGCCGAAACCGCCGGCGAAGAAACCCCGCGCACCTCGCAAAGATCCGCGGTCGAAAACCACACGGGACCTCCCCGGGCTTTTCGACGAAAAGTCCGATCAGGACGGCAAGGGGCCGAAGCGCCTGTAGTCGTCCTCGGATCTCACCTCACCATGCGCAAACTATTGAGGGAAAGTGAGCTGCTCTATGACACGCAAACTGGTTCCCAAGCGGAATCGTGTGCTTACAATCGGCAGGCG
>JBBEEK010000154.1:0-14528 GCA_040880825.1 Chthoniobacterales bacterium | reverse complement strand
GACGGACTTCCCGTGGCGGACGGTGCGCTCAATGCGGTGTGGTTTCACGGGGCCAACGTGATCGTGCACGCGATGGCGGCGGTGTTGGCTTTCGTCTTGCTGCGGCGGGTGGTGGGAAAATTTTTTCCGTCAGCGGCGGCCGGCAAGGTCGTGACTGCGGCGGCGCTCGGGGCGCTGTTCTTCGCGTGGCATCCGCTGCAAGTCGAACCGGTGGCCTGGATTTCCGGATTGCGTGATGTGCTCGGCGGCTGTCTGGGGCTGGCCGCGCTCGTCGTGCTCCTGGCCGGCGAACGTCTCACCGTGCCGCGGGCCCTCGGTGCGACTTTGCTTTTCGTCGCGTCGCTCGCGTCCAAACCGGCTGGCGTGGCGCTGCCGCTCGTGGCGGGGGTGCTGGCTGTCGTGCCGTTCCGCTGGCCGGCGCGGCGGATGTTCGCCGTGCTCGGCCCGTGGTTGCTCATCGGCGCGCTCTGGGTGCTGCTGACCAGCCGCGCCCAATGGGCGGCGGAACTGGCCACCGGTCTGGTGCCGGTGTGGATGCGTCCGCTCGTGGCCGGTGATGCGCTCGGGTTTTATCTGGTCAAGACGTTGATGCCGTTCGGCCTGGCGGCCGATTACGGGCGCGCGCCGGACGTGGTGCTGGCGGCCGGCTGGGTGTGGTGGATGTGGCTCGGACCCGCCGCGCTGGCGGCCGTGCTTTTATTCATCAAACCGCTGAGGCCTTACCTCGTGCCACTCTTCATCTTTGCCGCGGCCTTGCTGCCGACGCTCGGCTTGGTGCCGTTCAACTTCCAACTGGTCAGCACGGTGGCCGACCGCTACGCGTATTTCGCCCTTCTCGGACCGGCCTTGGCCCTGGCCATGATCGTGGTGCAGGCGGGGCGCGGTTGGGTCACGGCGCTGGCCGCCGCTTGGGTCGCGGGGTTGCTCTGGCTCACCGTGCAGCGGCTGCCGCTCTGGTCGGAGGATCTCAAACTTTTCGCCGCCACCCTCGAGACCAATCCGCGCAGTTGGAAAGCGATGCACAATTATGCGTCGGCCCTCGACGACCGCGGGCGCACGGCGGAAGGCGAACAGTTGATGCGTCAGGTCCTCGCTTTGCGGCCCGACAGCGCCGAAGCCTACAACGATGTGGCCGTCATGGTCTGGCAACTGGGCCGGCGCGAGGAAGCCGCCGCGCTCATGCGGCAATCGGTCGTCCTTCGCCCCACGCCCGGATCGGCGCGCAATCTGGCGCTGATGGAAGGGGAACTGGGCAACACGGCCGGACAAGCCGAAGCGCTGGAGATCATGGGACAACTGCAGGAAAACCCCGCTCCGTGAGCGCCGCGGGCCTTTACTCGCCGCCGCCGCTGGCTTAGCAACGGCATCATCATGTCCTTGATCGAGCAATCTCTGGCAGAAAGGACGGGGGTCCTGCGTCTCAACCGCGAGGACAAGCACAATTGTCTCAATGGCGAGCTGATGCGCGAGATGATGGCCGGGCTCGACGCGCTGGTGGCGGACGACGCGCTCGTCATCATCCTTCGCGCCGCCCCCGGCGTGAAAGTGTGGTCGGCCGGACACGACATCAATGAAATCCCCGAACCGCGGCGCGACCCGCTCGGTTACTTTGACGCACTCGAGACGCTGCTGCGCAAAATCCAGGATTGCCCGGTGCCGGTCATCGCCATGGTCGAGGGCTCGGTCTGGGGCGGCGCGTGCGACCTTTGTTGCTCTTGCGACATCGTCATCGCCGCGCACGGCGTGACCTTCGCCATGACCCCGGCCAAGATCGGCATTCCCTACAACGCCTCGGGCCTCATCCATTTCACCAACCTCATCGGTGTCAACAAGGCCAAGGAAATGTTTTTCACCGCGCAACCGGTGCACGTCGATGACGCGTGGAACAACGGGTTCGTCAATCACGTGGTCGCGGCGGAAGAACTCGAGGCTTTCACCATGAAAATGGCGGCCGACATCGCGGCCAACGCTCCGCTGGCCGTGCGCTCGATCAAAGCCGAATTCCGTCTGCTGACCCGCGGGCACCACATCGATGCCGAGACGGCCGAGGAGATCCAGGCCATCCGCCGCAAAGTTTACGACAGCGAGGATTACGCGGAAGGCATCCGCGCCTTCAAAGAAAAGCGGCCGCCGCAATTCCAAGGTCGATGAGCGAGCGCGCGCTGCGGGCGCATGTCGAGGCCCTGCACGCCTGCCGCCAGTGCCCGCGCATGGAGTCGGCCCCGGTGTCCGGCGGACCGGTGCCCAGCAAGGTGCTGCTGGTCGGACAAGCCCCCGGCGTGCGCGAACCGCAGCTCGGGCGTCCCTTTGCCTGGACGGCCGGCAAAACTCTTTTCCGCTGGTTCGAAGAAGCGTGCGGCTTCGGCGAGGACGTCTTCCGGGCCAACATCTACATGGCCGCGGTCTGCCGTTGCTTCCCCGGCAAACATCCGAAAGGCAGCGGCGACCGCGTGCCGGACGATACGGAAATCGCCAACTGCGCGCCGTGGCTCGAGCGCGAGATCACGTTGCTGCGGCCCGAACTCGTCATTCCCGTCGGCAAGTTGGCCATCACGCAATTTGTCGAAGCCAAGACGCTGGCCGAAGTGATCGGCCGCCGCATCCCGCTGGAGCGCGCCGGGGTGAAGTTCGATCTCGTCGCCCTGCCCCATCCGTCCGGGGCATCGACGTGGCACCGCATGGAGCCGGGGAAAAGTCTGCTGGGGCGCGCGCTGCGCTTGCTGGGTCAGGATCCGACCATGCGGGAAATTGGTCGACGCTGACCAGTTGTCGCGTCGCCGCAAGAAAGCGATGTCACCGGGAGGGCGGGCGCGCTAAAAAGGAACCATGGGTGCGGGACAGCTTTATCCGATGCTGGTGATTGATGCCGGCAACACGTCGGTGAAATTCGCCACAGTCGCGCGCGCGGGAGCGGCGCCGCGTCTCGTCGGAACGGTGGCCACGGCGCAAATCACGGCGGCGCGCGTGCGGGCGCTCTGCGGCAAAGTGCGGGCCGGCAGCACCGTGGCATCATGCGTTGTGCCGCGGGTCGCGAAAGTTCTCCGGGCCGGCTGTCCTGGCGTGGTCATCATCGGGCGCGGCACCAAACTCACGTTTGCCACGGAAGTCGACCGCCGCACGGTCGGCGCGGATCGTCTGGCCAACATGGCCGAGGCGGTGCGGCGTTTCGGCACGAGCGTTCTCGTGGTGGATTGCGGGACGGCCGCCACCTTCGACCTGCTCGACAAAGACGGACGTTTTGCCGGCGGGGCCATCGCGCCGGGTGTGCGGACGCTGGCCATGGCGCTGACCAAAAATACCGCGCAATTGCCGGTCGTTGAGGCGAAACCGCCGAAGACTTTCACCGGCCGCAACACGCGCGAGGCTTTGCGTGCCGGGGTGGTCGGGGGTTATGCGGGAATGGTGACACATTTGCTGCGGCAGCTTCCGGCCAAGCATGTTGTTTTCACCGGCGGGGACGCAAAAATGGTGGCGCGGTTGACCGGCGTGGCAGCGATCGTCGACCCCCGGTGGACCCTGAAAGGTGTGGCCGTTCTCGGCGGGTTAAACGCCCACGAAGCAAGGAAATAAGGGCCTTGCGGGGCGATCGGGCTTGCCGGCGCC
Organism: Chthoniobacterales bacterium; assembly: GCA_040880825.1. Classification (GTDB taxonomy): domain Bacteria; phylum Verrucomicrobiota; class Verrucomicrobiia; order Chthoniobacterales; family JACTMZ01; genus JACTMZ01. Next base: position 10,925 of record JBBEEK010000154.1, on the reverse strand, counting down.
CGGGGTCGGGCTAAATTGCAGGCAGCTGGCGGCACCGAAAACCCGGAGTTGCGGCGACACATTTTATGGCCAACGCAATGGTGATCGGTATGGGCGGGGTCGGATCCGTCATCGCGCAGAAATTGCACGAATACGATTGCATCGACCGCATCATCTGCGCCGACCGTGATCCGGTCTTCGCCGAGCAACTGGCCCAGCGCATCCCCAACAACCGCTTTGTCGTCGTCAAGGCGGACGCCATGGACGTCAAGGGCACGACCGCGCTGATGAAGGAGCACAAAGTCAAAGTGACGTGCAACGCGACGATCTGCGCGACGAACCACTCGGTGCTCACCGCTTGTGCGGAAGCCGGTTCGCACTACCTCGACATGGCGGCCGACATCTACGCGCCGCCGGGCGCGCGCCGCACGTCGAAGAACTCTTTCGACACCGAGATCGAGGCGTTCGACGAAATTTTCCGCGAGAAGAAACTGGCCGGTATCCTCTGCATGGGGATGGATCCGGGAGCGGTCAATATTTTCGCCCGCTGGGCCATGGACCGGCTCGACACGGCCACCAGCATCCGCGTGCTCGACGCGGACAACGCCGAGGTCAAGGGCTACCGCTTCGCCGTGCTCTTTTCGCCGGAGACCTTCTTCGAGGAACTCGGCGCCACGCCGTATTTTGTCAAAGACGGCAAAGTGACGTCCGGCAAACCGCTCGAGGCGGAGTTCGAATGGATCCGCTTTCCCGAACCGATCGGCCTGCAACCGACTTACGCGGTGGCCCACGAAGAGGGCGTGAGCCTGGGGATTTATCCGCCCTTCGTGCAGAAGGGCGTGCGTTACTCGGTCTTCAAATACAGCGTGAGTGACAAAGTGAAGCACCTCTCGAAGTCCCTCGCCCTGCTCGATCTCGACACGTGGAAAAAAGTGAAAGTCGACGGCGTGGAGGTTTCCCCGGTGCGCGTGGCCACGCACGCCCTGCCCAAGCCGGCGCAGTTGGGTCCGACGGTCGACGGCTATTCGTGCGTCGGCACGGAAGTGCGCGGCACGCTGGGACGCCGCCGCGTGGAGTATTTCATCTATACGATGGACAGCCACCGCGACTGCTATGAGAAGCACGGCTACTCGCTCACCCTCGTGCAAACCGGCATCCCGCCGGCCCTGACCGCGCGTCTGCTCATCGAGGGCAAGATCAAGGAACGCGGCGTGATGATGCCGGAAGCGCTCGATCCGAATGAGTTGATGAACCACTTCAGTCACGAAGGTTTGCCCATTTTCGTGGAGAAGCGCGAAACCGAGCGCCTATGAAACCGCAGCCCTTTCTCCTCGGTGACCGCGCCGTGACCACGGTGGAGACAGCCGAGGTGCGCAATCCTTACAACGGCGCGTTGGTCGCCGAAGTCTGTGTCGCGGGCGCGCCAGAAATCGCCGAAGCCCTCGATCTGGCGGCACGCGCATTCGAAAAAACGCGCCAGGTCACACCCATCGATCGTTCCCGGTTGCTCCTGAAAATTGCCGGCACCATCGGCCGGCGCGGCGAGGAGTTCGTCGAACTGCTCATGGCCGAAGCTGGCAAGCCGGTCACGCTGGCCAAAATCGAGGTGCAGCGGGCCCAATCGACCTTCGAACTGGCCGCCGCGGCCGCGCTCGAACCGAACGGGCATCCGATCGAGATGGGCGCGACCCCGGCCGGCGCGGGTCATGTCGGTCTGGCGCGGCGCTTCCCGCTGGGGGTCATTCTCGGCATCACCCCATTCAATTTCCCGCTCAACCTCGTGGCGCACAAAGTCGCGCCATGCCTCGCCACCGGCAACACCATGATCCTCAAGCCGGCCATGAAGACACCGCTCTGCGCGCTGCTGCTCGGCGAGGTGCTGGCCGAGTGCGGGACGCCGGCCGGACAAATCTCGTTCCTGCCCTTCGGCCACGATCATGTCGACGCTTTGCTGCGCGATCCGCGGGTCAAGATGCTTTCCTTCACCGGCGGTGTGGAGGTCGGGTGGAATTTGAAGTCCCGGGCGGTGAAGCAGAAGATCACCCTCGAACTCGGCGGCAATGCCGCCTGCGTGGTGGAACCGGACTCCGACTGGCCAAGGCATGCCGCCAAAATGGCCACGGGCGCGTTCGCCTACGCGGGTCAATCGTGCATCAGCGTGCAACGCATCTTCGCGCAGGAGTCGATCTACGGGGAATTCAAAGAGGCGTTTCTCGCCCAAGTGCGGGAGAAGGCCGTGGCCGGCGATCCCCGCGAAGCCAAGACGCTGGTGGGTCCGATGATCACCAAGGCGGCGTTGGACCATGTTGTCGGTTGGGTCAAGGAAGCGGAGGCGCGCGGCGCCAAACTCCTCACGCCGCTCAAGATTGATGGCCAAGTGCTGCATCCCGTCGTGCTGGAGAATGTCCCGCGCGACGCGTCGATTTCTTGCGAGGAAGCGTTCGCGCCCGTCGTCGTGCTGGAGAGCTACCGCACGTATGAGGACGGTCTGGCCGCGGTCAATGACTCGAAGTTCGGCCTGCAGGCCGGGGTGTTCACCAATGACCTGGCCAAGGCCTACCGGGCTTATGACACCCTTGAGGTCGGCGGCGTGCTGATCAACCAGGTCCCGACCTTCCGCACGGAGAACATGCCCTACGGCGGGGTGAAGGACAGCGGGTTCGGCCGCGAGGGCGTGCGCTACGCGATGGAAGACATGACGGAATTGAAGTCGCTCGTGATCAACGAGCGCGGCACCTGAGGACCGCATGCTCCACGTCGTTCTCGTCGAACCCGAGATCCCGCAGAACACCGGCAACATCGCGCGCACCTGTCTGGCGGCGGGCGCGCGGCTCCACTTGGTCGAACCGCTGGGTTTCGAGATCGACGGCGCGGCGTTGCGGCGGGCCGGGATGGATTATTGGGAGCAGTGCGACGTGCGGCGGTGGCCGTCATTGGACGCCTTGCGGGCCGGGGCGGACGGCGCGCGGTTTTTCTTCCTGACCACCAAGGCGACGCGATCCTATTGGGAGGCGTCTTTCGCCGACGGCGACTGGCTGGTGTTCGGCCGCGAGACGCGCGGGCTCCCGGAGAGTCTGCTGGCGCGTGAAAAAGACGGCCTGCTGACCATTCCGATGAACCCCGTGGCGCGGAGTCTGAATCTGGCGACGTCGGTTGGGGTTGTGCTTTACGAGGCCTGCAGGCAAATTCGGCACCCGTGAAAGCGTCCTTCCCCGCCCTCGTTCTGTCGATCGCCGCCGCCGCGACCGCGGTGGCCCAGGATAATCCCGCGCCGCCCGCCGGGCCGGTCTGCCAACCGGTCGAGGACGTCTGGGTCTTGCAGATGCAAAATCCGGCGCGCGAATATGCCGTGCGGATGACCGCGCTGCAGGCGGTGACGCTGCAGGAATACGACGTGCGGCGCGAGGGCGAGGTGCAGCGGGTGGTCGAGCTGACCGCGGAAACGACGGGCGGCAACCGGGCGCGGTTTTTCTGGGAGGACAAGGCGGAGCCTTTGGTCAAATTGCCCGACGACCTGGCGCGCCAGCGCGCGGAGGTCGAGAAGGCCGTGCGGCAGGTCACCGGGGTGGAACGCAACGACGGCCAGGCCGCGCGGGTGACGAAAGATTATCCGGTGACCACACACAGCACCTGGGCCGAGTTCAAGCTGGGCAACGAGGCGGACGTGCGCGAGTTGCACAAGCAGCTCATGCAGATGTGGACCGGCAAAAAGCGCGAAGGGTGAGGAGCGAACCGACACCGGCGCCGAAAAAGCGCGTCCTGTTCATCTGCAGCGGCAATTATTACCGCAGCCGGCTGGCAGAGATTTTGTTCAACCATGAGGCGGCGCGCGCCGGGTTGGCATGGGACGCCGTGTCGCGCGGGTTGCTCAAGACAGGCGAGTTAAAGGGGCTCTCGAATCACGCCACGGCCTACCTCGACGGGGCCAAGTTGTCGCACCTGACCGGCGAGCCTCCGCGAGACCCGCTGGTCATCGACGTGGAGGACCTGACCGACGCCAATCTGGTCGTGGCCCTCTGCCGGGAGGAACACCAACCGATGATCGAACAGAAATTTCTCGCCCTGGCCCGGGCGCTGCAAAAGGCCGGGCGGATCCGCTACTGGAACATCTACGATATCCCGGGGCGCCCCCACGCCATCGTACGGTTACTGGGCGGCGGTCACCGGAGCCCCTGCCAGCCGGCGGGGAGCGGAACGGAGCATATCGCGCTGGCGGTTAGAGAGTTAGTGGCTGAACTGACCCCCAGTTAACAAGCAAAAACGAGACTACGGAACCACCTTGCGGAGGCGCCCGGTCATTTTTCTCTGGCCACGCGGTGGATCCATGTTATCGTGCTGGGAATATGCCGATTCAGAGAAAAAGCGCTTTTTCACGTCGCCTGCCGGACCTGGTCACTGAGGAACTGGTTAGTGTTCTTTCCAAGAAGAGCTCGTTCGAGTTCAAGCAACTGTTCGATCTGGTCCACGAGAAACTGCGCAAGCGCAACGCGGCCAGCGGCGGCGAGGAAATGCTCCGCCTGAGGGCCTACGAGAAGCTGCAAAATCTCGTGTCCCGCGGCATGGTCAAGAAGACCGGAAAAAAATACCGCGGCTTGGCTTCTCTGGCCAACGCCCTCGAACCGCTCGACGCACCGGTGCGCTAACCCCGCGGTTCCATGCTCACCGAGCAATACTTGCCGCTCGCGCTGCATGTTGTGGTTGCGCTCGGGTTGGCCGCTTCGATTTTCGTCGCCAGCCTGCTGCTCGGCCGGGTCGGCAAACGCACGGCCGACAAAGACATGGCCTACGAGTGCGGCATGCCGGTGCGCGAGGCCGCGGCACCGCGCTTCAGTGTGAAATTTTACCTCGTGGCCATGCTCTTCATCCTTTTCGATATTGAGGTCGTTTTCATGTATCCGTGGGCGGTTGTTTACCGCGACTTTCTGGCGCAGCAGGGCAGCATCATTTTTTGGAGCATGACCGGCTTCGTCACCGTCTTGACCGTCGGCTACATCTACGCCATCAAAAAAGGCGCGCTCGACTGGCGCAACTGAACCGGCCCACCATCCTGTCGCGGCGGCGCTACCGCTCCTGCAAAATTCCTGACAGCCGGCCGGCCAGAAACTCTGTCTCCTCGGGCGTAACAGCGAAGGGCGGCGAGAACGAGAGCACGTTTCCGTGACGTCCACCGCCCAGCAGCAGAAGACCTTCCTGCAGGCATCCGGTGACACACCGCGCCGCCGTGGCAGGATCCGGCGAGCCGTCGGCCGCGATGATCTCGACGCCGACGAGCAACCCCACCCCACGCACGTCCCCGATGCGCGCCGAGGAAATCCTTTGCAGCGCGGTGCGCAGGTGGCATCCGGCCGCCCGCACTTTTTCCGCTGTCTCCGGCTTGACGTGCTCGCGCAACGAAGCCAGCGCCATGGCGCAGCCCAACGGATTGCCGAGGAATGTGCTGGTGTGGAGCGCCTCGCCGGTCGACTCGGGCCACGCGTCCATCACCGCGGCGCGACCGACGCAGGCCGAGAGCGGGAAGCCGGAAGTCAGCGCTTTGCCGAGACAGATGAGATCGGGCACCACCTCCGAGTGGTCGCAGGCAAAAAGCCGCCCGGTGCGGTTCAAGCCGGTGTAGATTTCGTCGGCCACGAGGAGGATCTTTTCCTCGTCGCAGATCTGCCGCAGCAACCGCAGGAAATCGCGCGGCGGCACCACCTCCCCGCCCCGCCCTTGCACCGGTTCGACAAGGATGGCGCCGATCTCGCGATGCCGGATTTCCGCGCGGATCCGTTTCGACAAATCGTCGAGGCAGGCGGAAGAGCAAGGCGGAAACTCGCCGCCTGCCAGGGCCGATCCGCCGCCATGACCGAACGGACACCGGTAGCAATAGGGGTAAGGCACGGGGACCGCGAAGCGTCCGAGCTGCGCGGCGAAGGGCGCGCGGAAAAACTCGAGGGCTGAGGCTTCGAGCGCACCGTAACCCAGCCCATGATACGCGCCCTCGAAAACCAACACGCCGGACCTGCCGCTGTGCAGCACGGCCGTCTTGAGCGCCGCCTCGATGGCGTCCGACCCCGAGTTGCCGAGGATCACCTTGCCGCCGCCCGCTCCCCAGCGACCGAAGGTCATTTCACCAAGCATTTCGCACAGCTCGACTTTGCTCTCCGCCGGGTGCACGTCGCCCATGGCGTGTAGCAGGCGGCCGGATTGACCGGTCAAAGCTTCGCGCACAGCTGGTGCCGAGTGACCGAGTCCGGCCACGCCGAAGCCGGCCGTGAAATCAAGGAAGCGGTTGCCGTCCGCATCCCACACGTTCACTCCCTCCGCGCGCTCCCAGAAAACCGGCCAGTCTTCGCCGAGCATCGTCACATTGCGCGACTCGACGCAACGCAGGCGCGCGGCCAACTCGCGTGAGCGCGGTCCGGGAATTTCCGTGCGCAAGTCAGGCAACATCGGTGCCGGGCAAACCTTTCATGGCGCAAGCTGTAACACCCCCGCCGCAAGCTGTCAGGCACCCGCTGACCACCGGCAAATCACTCTTGCCATGCCCCGCCGTGTTGGTAACTTGGACGGTCAAGGCGCATGACTCTGTCTAGTTTGCTTACAGTCGGGCAGATCATTCCCGAAATGAAAGCGACCGAGCGGTGGCCGGCGATCACGGAGATCGTGGACCTGCTCGTGTCGACGCAATGTATTGAGCCGCAATACCGCGAGAGCGTTTTAGCTGCCCTCAAACAGCGCGAGGAAACGATGAGCACCGGCATCGGTTTCGGCATCGCCATCCCGCATGCCTCGTCCGAGCACGTCGGCCAAGTGGTCGCCGCCTTCGGCCGCTCCACTGCCGGCATCGAATTCGACTCGCTCGACAACGAGTTGGTCCATTTCATCGTTCTTTTCATCGTCCCCCGCGACCAATTCCAGGTCCACCTGCGCACCCTCGCCGCCATCGCCAAGTTCCTCAACGACCGCACGGTCCGCGACGAGCTGGCCGCCGCGCCCGATGCGGCGGCCATCCTGCAAGTTTTCGCCAGCCGCGGCGTCCAACGCTGAATGAGCGCCACGCCGCAGGTCGTGCTGACCAAGCGGTTGCATGCGGCCATGGCCGCATGCGACTTGCCCCCCGAGCGCGGTGAAGTGACCGCCGCGGCCGACACCCGCTTCGGCGACTATCAAGCCAACGCCGCCATGGTGCTGGCCAAGCAGGCCCAAGCCAACCCGCGCGAGCTGGCCGCGAAGATCGCCGACTACTTCGAAGCCGGCGACGTCTGCGAGAAACCCGAAATCGCCGGCCCCGGCTTTCTCAACTTCCGCCTCAAGCCGTCATGGATCGCGCAAAAACTGCGCGACCTCGCCGGCGATGCACGCTGCGGCGTGCCGGAGACGGAACACCCGCAGCGCATCATCATCGACTTCAGCTCGCCCAACATCGCCAAGCCGATGCATGTCGGCCACATCCGCAGCACCATTCTCGGCGACGCGTTGGCCCGCGTCGCGCGGTTTGTCGGACACGAAGTCGTGACCGACAACCACCTTGGCGACTGGGGCACGCAGTTCGGCAAAGTCCTCTACGGCTGGAAACATCTTCTCGATCGCGCCGCGCTCGAACGCGACCCGATCGCCGAAATGACCCGTCTTTACCGCGAGGTCAATGCCCTCGAGCAAAGCGACCCCGCCGTGCACAAAGCGGCGCGCGGGGAACTGGTCAAACTCCAGCAGGGCGATCCGGAAAACCGTGCCATTTGGCAACAACTCGTCGACCTCTCGTGGGCCGAGTTCGAGGACATCTACGAAAGACTCGGCGTCCGCTTCGACGAACGTCTCGGTGAAAGCTTTTACGATCCGGCCCTCGCCGCGCTGGTCGACAAACTCCTCGCCACCGGCATCGCGCAAATCAGCGAAGGCGCCGCCTGCATTTTCTTTCCCGATATCCCCGCGCTGGCCGATAAGCCCTGCCTCATCCGCAAAAGTGACGGCGGTTTTCTTTACGCCACGACCGACCTCGCGACCATTGAATACCGCATCGAACGTTGGGACCCGCAGGCCGTCTGGTATGTGACCGGCGCGCCGCAGCAACTCCACTTCCAGCAAGTCTTCGCCGCGGCGCAGCGCATGGACATCGCCACCAAGCTCGAGCACATCGCCTTCGGTAGCATCCTCGGCGAGGACCACAAACTCATGAAAACGCGCTCGGGAGACAATGTGCCGCTGCGCGACCTCATCGATGAAGGCATTTCCCGCGCCCGCGCCATGATCGAGGAGAAAAACCCCGGGCTGCCCGCGGAGGAAAAAGACCACATCGCGCGCATCGTCGGACTCGGGGCGGTCAAATACGCCGAACTCTCGCAGCACCGCATGACCGACTACGTCTTCTCCTGGTCCAAAATGCTCAGCCTCCAAGGCAACACCGCGCCCTACTTGCAGAATGCCTACGTGCGCGTCCGTTCCATCTTCCGCAAACTCGGGGCCGAACTCGGCCCCGCGCAAGAAGTCGTCCTGACCGAACCGGCCGAACTCGCCCTTGCCAAAAAACTCCTGCAATACGGCGAAATCGTGCCAGTCGTGCTTCACGAATTCCGCCCCAACCTCCTGGCCAACCACCTTTTCGAGACGGCCAACGCCTTCCACACCTTCTACGAGGCGTGTCCGGTCTTGCAATCCGAAGGAGTGACCCGGCATTCCCGCCTCGTCCTCTGCGAAGCCACGGCGCGCGTCCTCAAACAGGGCCTCGCCCTCCTCGGCGTCGATGTGCCCGAGCGGATGTAGCGGCACCACCACCCCCACCCTTTGCGCCGATGGACGCGCATGTTAGATAATGTCCATGCCCCCCGAATACCTCTGGCCTGCCCTCGCCGCTGCCCTCTTTGGCGGACTGGCCGGCTTCCTTCTCGGACACCTGCGCTCGGTCCGGGCCGCGACCGAGGCTGCCGCGGCCCGCTCGCGCGGCGATGAATACGAACGCCAAGTCCATTACCTCGAGGAAGAGCGGCGCAAACTCGTCGGGCAATTGCAGGCCTTCACCGCCGACTTGGCCACCGAAAAACAAAAGACGGCCGGACTGGAAGGATCGCGCGTCGCGCTGAAGGCCGAGATCGAAAACCTCGCCTCCGATATTCTCGAGGACAAATCGAAGCGCTTCACCGAACAGAACCGCCAGCACCTCGAGCAACTGCTCGGCCCGCTGTCCGAACGGCTCAAGGAATTCCGCACCCAAGTGCAGGAGGCCTACGGCAAGGAAAGCGAAGCACGCTTTGCCCTCACCGAGGAAGTCCGGCGCCTGAGCGAACTCAACCAGACGGTCTCGCGCGAGGCCGGCAATCTCGCACAGGCTCTCAAGGGCCAGTCCAAGACCCGCGGCAACTGGGGCGAGATGATCCTCGAGTCCGTCTTGGAAAAAGCGGGACTCCTCCGCGGGCAGCATTTCCACACCCAGACGGCGGAGACCAACGCCGAGGGGCGCCGCCTCTTGCCCGACGTCATCCTCGACCTGCCGGGCGGGCGCCAGGTTGTCATCGACGCCAAGGTGTCCCTCAACGCCTACGAGCGTCAGTGCAGCGCCGAGACCGACGAGGTGCGCGCCGCCGCGGCCAAAGAGCACGCCGAGTCAATGCGGCGGCACATCAAGCAACTGGCCGCCAAAGATTACGCCTCGCTGCCGGGCCTGAAGTCGCCGGACTTCGTTTTTCTCTTCGTCCCGGTCGAACCGGCCCTGCATGCCGCGCTCGAAACAGCCCCCGGTATTCTCGAGGAAGCCCTCGAGCGCAATATCGTGCTGGTCACGGCACCCAACGTCATCGCCACGGCGCGACTCGTTGCGCAGCTCTGGCAGCAAGACAACCAGAGCCGCTTCGCGCGCCAGATCGCCGAGCAGGGCGGCAAGCTCTATGACAAATTTGTGGCCTTCTGCCGCGACCTCGAAAACGTCGGCCTCCGCATCCGCCAGATGCAGGAAAGCTACGATGCGGCGATGGGCAAGTTGCGCGATGGCCGGGGGAATCTGATCGGACAGACGGAAAAGCTGCGCGCCCTCGGGGCCAAGACGACGGCGCAGCCACTGGAACTGCCCGAGGCGGAGACGGAAGAGGAAGCGTAGTCCTCGTTGGATCGTCGGCGGGGACGCCGGAGCGGTGGATCTTTCTACTTTTTCACCCAACGCGTACCCCAAGCCACGCTCCACTGGTATTTCCGCGCGTGCTCACGGATGAGGAAGGGAAGTTCTTTCGACAACTTCAATTCGAAATCCGGCTCGAGCAGGCGTGTCAATTCGTCGGCGCTCTCGAGTTCCCCGGTTCCGCCGATCCACTTGTCGCGCGGGGTGAATTCTTCGAGCCAGGTGAATGGCGTGGTCAGCAGCAACTGTCCCCCGCTCTTCACCAGACCCGGCAGACGCGCGAGGAAAACCCGCGGATCCGGCAGGCGGCAAAGCAGATTGGCCGCCAGCACGACATCGAACGCGCCGAGGTCGGGGCGCAGCGTCATGGCGTCGCCGGTTTCGAATTTCAACCGCGCCACGTCAACCCCCGCCGGCACCCGCGCCACGGCACGGGCGGTGCGAGCGCCTTCGACCGTGTATTCGTAGGCTACTTCGCCGTCGCGACGGACCCGCTCTGCCGCGTCGATGAAGGCGGCCGAGTAATCGATACCGATCACTTCACGGCAATGGCCGGCCAGCTCGAAGGACGAGCGGCCGACGGCGCAGCCGACATCAAGCGCGCGGGCGTCGCGTCCCACGGAGGAGGAGTTGAGCAGTTCGCGGACGCAGCGCGCGGCAAAACCGAGGGACTCGCGCGGTCCGTGCTTCCACGGCAGGACTTCATCCGGCTCCCCGTAGTGGAAGAGCAGGTATTCGCGGACCAGCCGGTCGCTCTCGTAGATGTTGTCAGCCAAGCAGACGCTGCAGCGGTTAGGCCAGCAGGCTCTCCATGTAGGGCGACGGATGGAAATCCTTGAGCAGGATCTCCACTTTGTTG
>JBBEEK010000153.1:0-2271 GCA_040880825.1 Chthoniobacterales bacterium | reverse complement strand
AGTTCTCACCGTGCATGCGGTGCTCGTCGAGGTTTTCGGTCCGCACCGGCAGGAATGTGCCCGGTCCGACGTGCAGGGTGACAAAAGCGTGGGGCAGCGCGGCGAGAATTTCCGTGGTGAAATGCAGTCCGGCGGTCGGCGCGGCCACCGAGCCGGCCGTGCGGGCGTAGACGGTCTGGTATCGCACGCGATCCTCCGCGTCGTCTTCGCGCCCGAAATACGGGGGGATGGGCATGTGCCCGAGTTTCTCGAGGTCGGGTTCGGCGTCGAAGCGCACGACGCGGGTGCCGTCGTTTTCGTCGACGGATTCGATGTGTGCGACGGTGCCGGCGAGGGCGAACGAGGCGCCGGGGCGGGTGCGTTTGCCGGGACGGGCGAAAGCGCGCCAACGCGCCGGCCCGAGGTGTTCGAAAAGGAGGAGTTCGATTTTCCCGTCGCCGGTCAGCAAGCGCGCGGGGATCACGCGCGAATTGTTGAGCACGAGCAGATCGCCGGGGCGGATGAATGCGGGCAAATCGCGGAACAGGCGGTCGGTCACGGTGCCGGCCGCGCGGTCGACAACCATCATGCGCGAGGCCGCGCGATCGGGCAGGGGACGCGACGCGACGAGTTCGCGCGGCAGTTCGAAATCGTAGTCCGAAAGCCGCGTGCTCACGGGGCGGATTTTCCGGTCAGGCGTTCCAGCCCCGTATGCCGGGCGGCCACGCAGAGCAGGTCGGCAGCGCGCCGCTTGAGGCGGCGGGCGCGCAGACCGAGGAAAATGACGAACACCGCGTAACCGCCGGCCAGCCACCACGGGATCCCGCTACCGAGGAATTGCTGGTAGGCGAGAACACCGAGAATCAACAGGTTGGCCATCAAGGTGGCGCCGCCCATGCGCAAGCGCAGGGTCGCGCGCGTCAGGCACTTGGGTCCACCGTGGTATTCGGTGACCGTCCGCAGACGCACGATCCACCAGAAGCTGCCGTAGATCTGCACGTCCCAGTCGTTCCAGCCGGTATCGAGGGAGTAACTCCAACCTTCGTCCTCGAGAAGTCGCGTGGTCTCGGCCAGCAGCTTTTCGCGTCCGTGGCCCTCCTCGTTCCAGAATTCGAAATCGGAGGTGCCGCCCGCGGCATGACGCGGGACCGGTTCCTGCTCGGGTGCACGGATGACGCGTTCCGGCGTGCGTTTGTATTTCAGCCACGTGAAATAGCGGCTCCAGCCGCGCACCAGGGGCTGGGTGAAAGCGAGGAAAACGACCAGCAAACGCGCGCGCACCGAGTCGAATTGCGGTTCGAGCCGCGCGTGCAGCATGTAGGAAAGCGCGACGAGGAAGGTGCCACCGAACATGAGGTAAGGCACGATGCGCAGGGCGGGAATGGCGACGGAGGCGAGGAAGACCAGCGCGGTCAGCACGACCCACTCGAGGCTCGCGAGGTAGTTGGCCAGCTCCGAGCGCGGCGTCGGGTAGATGCTCTGGAAGAGGCCTTCGCCGAAGACGCCGTGGTAAATGAGCGGGCGATTGACCAACCATGTGAAACGCGGCGCGCCGTAGATCTGGCCCTTCCATTTGGCCGAGCCGGTCGGACCGAAAAATATGAGGTGCTTGAAGCGCAGCATCGACTCGGCTTCGCCGTAGCCTTCCTGCTGCTTGCGGAAGGCGCCGAGGGTGAAGCGCCGGTAATGCCAGACGATGGCCGCCGGACTGAACGCGATCACTTGCCCGCCCTGCTGCAATCGCCAGCAAAAGTCCACGTCGTCGCCGGCCTTGCGGTAATCCGGATCGAAGCCGCCGACCGAGTCGAAGGCCCACCGGTGAAAGGCCATGTTGCAACCGGGAATGTGCTCGGCCACCACGTCGGTCAGGAGCACGTGGCTCGGTCCGCCCGGCGCCGCCGACACGCACGCTTGGATCCAATCTTGGGCCGGCGGCGAAATGTTCGGTCCGCCCACGCCGGCGTAGTCACCCGAGGTGAGCGTGCCGATGAGGTAATAAAGCCAGTCCGTGTCGGCCATGCAGTCGCTGTCGGTGTAAGCGAGGATCTCGCCGTGGGCCGCGGCCGCGCCCGCGTTGCGCGCGTAGCTCAGGCCCATGTTTTTTTGGCGGATATTCTGGAAACCGGGGAGCTTGGCCCGTCCGTCGCGCGCTTTTTCCCATGCGGCCACGATCTCCTGGGTGTCGTCGGTCGAGCCATCGTCGACCAAGACGATCTCGTAGTCAGGATAGTCGATGTGATCCAGCGCTTGGAGGCATTCGCCCAGCGTCTTGGCTCCGTTGTAGGAGCAGAC
>JBBEEK010000152.1:0-14847 GCA_040880825.1 Chthoniobacterales bacterium | reverse complement strand
TAAAGCCTACGGAGCTTTAGCAAAGCTCTGCTTTCGACCACTCAGCCACCTCACCTGATCGAGGCGGAAAGGTGCCATCGCGCTCCGCGGGCGTCAATGCCGCGGGCACCCCTCCCCGACAATCCCCTTTCGCCCCCGCCGGGGCCGGCGTATTCTGAGCGGTTACCGGTGAAGACTTCCTCCGAGCCCTCCGTCATCCGCGTCAAAGGCGCGCGGCAGCACAATTTGCAGAATATCGACGTGGTCATCCCGCGGAACCGGTTCGTCGTGCTGACCGGCCCAAGCGGCTCGGGGAAGTCGTCCCTCGCCTTCGACACGCTCTACGCGGAGGGGCAACGCAAATACGTGGAAAGCCTCTCGGCTTATGCCCGTCAATTCCTCGACCGGCTCGAGCGGCCGGATGTGGACTTTGTCGAAGGTCTCTCCCCGGCCATCGCCATCGAACAACGCACCGCGTCGGCCGGCCCGCGTTCAACCATCGCGACAACGACGGAGATCTACGACTACCTGCGCATCCTCTACTCCGCGCTCGGGGTGCCGCACGATCCGGAAACCGGCGAGGTCGTCCGCCGCCAGACGGCGCAGGAAATCACCGACGCCATCATGGCGTTCCCGCCGGACAGCAAAGTGCTCCTGCTCGCCCCCGTGGTGCGCGGCGAAGCAGGCGAATTCCGTGACATCATCGAAAAATTGCGGCGCGAGGGTTTTGTGCGGGCCCGCATCGATGGCACGGTGACCGAACTCGACACCGAGACCCGCGTGCGGCTCGATAAAAAGCGCCGCCACCGTATCGAGGCGGTGGTCGACCGCGTGGTGCTCAAACCCGGACTGCGCCAGCGTCTGGCCGACTCGGTGGAAACCGCGTTGCGCTGGGGTGAAGGCCAGTTGGTCGCCGCCGTCCAAGCCCCGGACCAGACGAAATTCACCGATCATCCGTTCTCCACGGCCTTCGCCAACCCGCGCACCGGGTTCACTCTGCCGCGGCTGACCCCGCAGCATTTTTCCTTCAACAGCCACCTCGGGGCCTGCCCGTCCTGCCACGGGTTGGGCACCGAGCCGTATTTCGATCCGGACCTCGTGCTCGATGCGGACAAATCGCTCAACGACGGCGCCATCGTCGCGTGGCGCAAGGCAACGCCGAAGATGGAGGCGTATTACACCGCATTGACCGCGGCTCTGGCCAAGGACGCCGGCGTGCGCACGGACCTGCCGCTCGGAAAATTGCCGGACTCCTTCCGCGACCTCCTCCTCCACGGCTCGGGCGACCGGGCCATGGCCGTCGAATTTGGCACGGGCCGCGCGCGGCATGTGACCGACAAACCTTTCGAAGGCCTCCTCGCCCAACTCGAACACTTGCTGGCCCGCGCCAAAGGAGAGTCTCTGCGCCAGCGGCTCAAGGCCCTGCAAAATCGCCGCCCCTGCGCGCGTTGCGGCGGCGCGCGGTTGCGTCCGGAAATCCTCGCCGTGACGCTGGTGACCACCGGCGGCGAGGAGTTCAGCATCCACCAACTCTGCGATCTGACCATCGCCCGCGCGGCGGACACCGTCGCGCAACTGCGCCTGCGGGGCCAAGAGGAAGCCATCGCGGGCGAAGTCATCGGTGAAATCTCCCGCCGGCTCGCTTTCCTCTGCGAGGTCGGCCTCGATTATCTCACGCTCAACCGCGAGAGCGGCACCCTCTCCGGCGGCGAAGCCCAGCGCATCCGGTTGGCCACGCAGATCGGCAGCGGACTGGCCGGCGTGCTCTATGTCCTCGATGAGCCGAGCATCGGACTCCACCAACGCGACAACGAGCGCCTCATTGCCACGCTCAAGCGCCTGCGTGACCTCGGCAACTCGGTGCTCGTCGTCGAGCACGACCACGACACCATCGCCGCGGCCGACCACATCATCGACATCGGTCCCGGAGCCGGTCCGCTCGGCGGACAAATCGTGGCCCAGGGAACGCTCGACGAAATCGCCGCCGCCCCGCGGTCGTTGACCGGCCGCTACCTGAGCGGCCAACTCCGCATCCGCGTCCCGCCCAAACGCAACCAACCCCTCACCCCGCGCGCCCTCGTGGCCGGTCCGGCCGACGGTTGGCTCAGCGTGACCGGCGCACAGGCCAATAATCTGCGCGAGGTCGACGCCCATTTTCCCCTCGGCTGCTTCATCTGCGTGACCGGCGTCTCGGGCAGCGGCAAATCGACACTGGTCAACGACATCCTGCGCGCCGCCCTGGCCCGCGACCTCTACCGGGCCAAAGAAACCCCCGGATTGCACGGCGCCATCCTCGGGGCCGGCCAAGTCCACCGGCTCGTCGTCGTCGATCAGGCACCCATCGGCCGCACCCCGCGGTCCAACCCGGCGACCTACACCGGCGCCTTCGGCCCGATCCGCGAGTTGTTCTCCCAAGTCCCTGCCGCCCGCGTGCGCGGTTACAACGCCGGACGCTTCAGCTTCAACGTCAAAGGCGGCCGCTGCGAGCACTGCCAGGGCGACGGTTTGCTCAAGGTGGAAATGCATTTCCTCGCCGATGTCTACGTGACCTGCGACGTCTGCAACGGCCGCCGCTACAACCGCGAGACGCTCGAGATCACCTACAAGGGCAAAAACATCGCCGACATCCTCGGCATGACCGTCGACGAGGCGTTGTCATTTTTCCGCGCCGTGCCCGCCGTGGCCGACAAGCTGGCCACCATGCAAGAAGTCGGCCTCGGCTACCTGACCCTCGGCCAGTCGGCCAGCACCCTCTCCGGCGGCGAGGCCCAGCGCATCAAGCTTTCCACCGAACTCTCCAAACGCGGCGGCTCCAAGACCCTCTACGTGCTCGACGAGCCGACCACCGGACTGCACGTTTCCGATGTGGACACCCTGCTGCAGGTCCTCATGAAATTGCGCAATGCCGGAAACACCCTCATGGTCATCGAGCACAACATGGACGTGATCAAATGCGCAGACTGGATCCTCGACCTCGGGCCCGGCGGCGGCGAACACGGCGGCCGCATCGTGGCCGAAGGCACTCCCGAGTCCGTGGCCGCCAACCCCGCCAGCGAGACCGGCCGCTATCTCCGCACCGTGCTGGGAAAATGAAACGCGCCGTCCTTGCCATCCTCGCCGCCCTGCTCGCCGCCGCACCGCTCACGGCGCAAACCGTCGTCGAAAAAGCGGAAAGCGCCATCCGCGACGGTATGCCCCAAGCCGCCATCGCCCCCCTGCAGGAGGCGCTGCGCAAGGCCCCGGCCGCGGACAAACACGGGCTCGGCCTGCTCCTGGCCCGCGCGCAACTCGCCGCCGGCCGCCCGGCCGACGCCCTGCGCACGCTCGACAACTCGAGCGATCGCACCGCGACCGACGCCATCGTGCTGCGCGCCGCTGCTTTTGCCGCGCAAGGCAGTCTGGGCCCGGCGGCCAAATTGCTCGAACCGTTGGCGGCGGGTCAGGCCGAGGCCTCCCTGCTGCTCGCCCGCATCCGGTTCGAACAAGGCGCCCACGACGCCGCCCTGGAAATCCTCGCGGGCTCGGATCAAAACACCGCGGCCGAAGATCCCAACCTCCTCCGCCTCCTCCTTGATGTGCAACTCGCCACCACCGACCACGCGGCCACCGAGCAGACCATCGAGCGGGCGCGGGAAAAAGCGCTCCTGCCCGCCGCCGAACTCGATGTCGCCCTCGGGCGCCTGCGCTTGGCCGCAGACCGTGCTTCGGAGTCGTCCGAAATCTTCCGCCGCGTCCTCGAGTCACCCGATCTCCCCGCCCCCGTCCGTGACAACGCGCGACTCGGTTTGGCCCGCAGCCTGATCACCCTCGGGGTCGACACCCGGGCCCGTGACGTGCTGCGCGAAGCCATCGCCGATGCACCCGACGCGCCGACCGTGACGGAAAGCCTGCGCCAGTGGATCGATTTGGAATCCAAGCTCGGTGGCGACCCCACAGCCGCCCTCCGCACTTGGGCCGCGGAGGACGGCAACCGCCGTGCGGTGGAATCAGGTTTGCGCCTGGCCCGCCTCGACCTCGACGGCAAAAACATCGAAGCCGCAGTCGCTGCGCTCGAGAAAATCGCGGCCAACCCGGACGTCCCACCGCAGGACGCTTCGCGCGCCCGCCTGCTCCTCGCCGAGGCGCGCATCAACTCGGGCCAGACCGATGCCGCCATGGAAATTCTCGACGCGCTCGCTGCCTACGACGCCGGTGGCACTGCGGCCTACCGTCTCGACAACCTGCGCGGACGAGCCCTCGCCGCCGGCGGGAAGCAACGGCAGGCTTATGATGCCTTCAACTCAGCCCTCCGGCGCGCCACCACACCTGCGGAAGCCGCCGCGGCCGCCACCAACGGACTGCTCTGCGCGTTGTCCCTCGGCGACCTCAAACTCGCCCGCCAGTCGTTAGAAGAAGTCCGCCGCGCCACGCCGGATAGCCCCGATCTCGTGCGCTGGTCCTTCCTGCTCGCCGCCGCCGAGGCGCGGGGTGGAGAGATTGATGCCCTGGGCGCCCTCGCCCGGCGCGCCCCCTCGACCGAGTATTCCTTCCAAGCCAAGCTCGCCCTCGCCGAGTGGCGCCTGGCCCGCGGCGAAGGGCCGGCCGCCGAACGCACCCTGCGCACCGCCCGCGAAGAGGCCACCAGCCCGACCCGGGCTACCGCCTTGGCCGCCGCGGAAATTTTTGCCGCCGACAACGCCGCCGCCCAACCGCGCGAGGAATTGCTCGCCACCTGCCGCGAATTCCTCGCTGAACACCCGGAAGCTCCCGAAGCGCCGGACGTTTCGTTCAAGCTGGGCGAACTCCACGCCCGCGGCGGCGACCACGCCGCGGCCGAAACCGTCTTTGCCCAACTCGCCCAGGACGTCGCCGAACCCGACACCGCCAACCTCGCCAAATTCCTCGCCGCGCAATCCGCCGGCCGCAGCATGAGCGCCGAGGGCACGGGTCGCGCGTTGCAATGGTTTGACGAAATCGCCCAAAGTAATTCCCCGCTGCGCCATCGCGCGCGCTTCGAACAAGCCACTCTCCTCCTGCGCGATCGACGCTTCGATGATGCCATCACGCTTTATGACGGACTCCTCGCCGCCGACCCGCCGCCGGAAGTCCGACTCGCCGCCCTGATGGAAAAAGGCGACACCCTCGTGGCCCTCGGCGCGGAGAAACCGGAAAAGTTCACGCAGGCCGCCGCCCTCTACACCGACCTCGCGGGCAACGCCTCGGCCCCCGCCGACTGGCGTGACCAAGCCGCCTGCAAGCGCGCCGCTGCCCTCGCGCGGGCCGGACAAAACGAAGCCGCCCTCGCTGCCTACCGCGACGTGTTGGCCCGGCCGCCCGGCACCAAGACCGATTTCTTCTGGTTCTACAAGGCTGGCATCGAAGCCGGGCGCCTGCTCGAGCAGCAGCAGGATTGGCCCGCGGCCATCGCCGTCTATGATCTCATGGCATCCGCCAACGGCCCGCAAAGCGAAGAACTCAAACAGCGCTCACGCCGCCTGCGGCTCGAACACTTCATCTGGGAAAACTGAACTCATGCTCAATACCACCAACGCCACCGCCGACGGACACGTGAAACTTTTCATCCCCGGCCCCGTCGAAGTCTCCGACAAAACCTTCCGCGCCTTCTGCCATCCGCAAATCGGCCACCGTGGCAGTGAATTCTCCTCGCTCTACGAATCCATCCACCCGCGCCTGCAGACGCTCTTCGGCACAGCTGGCCCGGTCTACCTCGCCACGGCCTCCGCGTGGGGCGTGATGGAAGGCGCTCTCCGCAACCTCGTGCAGAAAAAAGTCCTCAACTGCATGTGCGGTGCGTTTTCCGACAAATGGTTCGATGTCAGCAAACGCTGCGGCAAGGACGCCGAAGCCCTCCAAGTCGAATGGGGCTCCCCCATCCTGCCGGAATTGATCGACGAAAAATTGTCCAGGGGCGGCTTCGACGCCATCACCCTCATTCACAACGAAACCTCCGCCGGCGTGCTCAACCCTCTGGCCGACATCGCCGCGGTCATGCGGAAGTATCCCGACGTCATGTTCATCGTCGATAGCGTGTCGTCCTTCTCCGTCGTGCCCGTCCCGATGGACGAACTCGGCATCGACGTCCTCCTGACCGGCAGCCAGAAAGCGCTGGCCCTCCCGCCGGGACTCGCGCTCTTCAGCGCCAGCGAGCGCGCCCGCGCCCGCGCCGCCACGGTGCCGGACCGCGGGTATTACTTCGATTTCCTCGAGTTCCACAAAAACTGGGAAAAGTTCATGACCCCGAGCACGCCGAGCACCGGCCACATCTGGGCGCTGCAGTCCAAGCTCGACGACATCTTCGAGGAAGGGGTGGCCAACCGCCACGCCCGCCACGCCAAACTCAACCGCATGGTCTCCGACTGGGTCGAAGCCAACGGCTTCGAGCACTTCGCCCCGGAAGGCTATCGCTCCAAATCGCTGGTCTGCGTGAAAAACAACCGCAAGATCGACGTCGCGGCCTTCTGCTCCGCGCTGAAGAAAAAGCACAACGTCGCGATCAACGGCGGCTACGGCAAAATCAAAGGCACCACCTTCCGCGTCTCCAACATGGGCGACGAAAGCGAAGCCACCATCGGCGAATTGCTCGGTTGGATGACCGAATGCCTGCCGGCTTGATCTAGCGGCGCCATCCCCGGCGCCGGTCGTTTCAACCGCTACTCGTCCTCGTCTTCGTCCGGCAACGCGCTGTCGTCTTCCGGTTCGACATCCATCGGCTTGAACCGGCGCTTGCGCTTGTTGGCCGGCAGCGGGCTCAACACCATATTGATGGCGCGGCCGACGAGCTTGGGCTCCATGTCGACGTGGCCCATCGTGGCGAGATCTTCTTTGACGCGCAGCACCACGGCCATGCCGAGTTCCTGGTGCGCCATCTGGCGGCCGCGGAACTGCAGCTGCACCTTCAACTTGTTGCCCTTGTCGAGGAACTCCTCGGCGTGGCGGATCTTTGTCAGGTAATCGTGGTTGTCGATGTTGACGCGAAATTTGACCTCTTTGACTTTGCCGGCGGTGGATTTCTTGTCCTTCTCCTGCTTGGCCAGTTCGTAGCGGTATTTGCCGAAGTTAACGATGCGGCAAACCGGCGGGTTGGCGTTGGCCGCCACTTCGACCAGATCCAGCCCCAGTTCCTCGGCCTTGCGCAGCGCGTCGGGCAACTTCATCACGCCCAGCTGCTCGCTGGTCGCGCCATTGATCACCCGCACCTCGCGGGCGCGGATACGGTGGTTGACCCGGATAGCCGGCGGCTGGGGAGTGCGTGAAAAAACTGGTCGAGGCATTGAGGATGGTCCCGTGAGCGTGCGGGACGTCAGGATTGACTACAGAACTCGTTCACTGATTTCTTTTTTGATGCGCTCAACGAAGTTATCGAGGGGCAAGGCACCTTCGTCTCCGGCTTTCCGGCTCCTTACCGAAACCTGCCGTGACTCGGCTTCCTTGCCGCCGACGACCAACATGTAGGGCACTTTCTCCACCTGCGCAAGGCGAATCTTGGCCCCCAACTTGTCCTGCGAGACGTCCACTCCGGCCCGCACCCCGGCCACCCGCAGGGCGGCGGCGACCTCTTCCGCGTAGGCCGCGACCTTGTCCGAAACCGGCAACACCCGCGCCTGCTCGGGCGCCAGCCACACGGGGAAAGCCCCGGCAAAGTGCTCGATGAGCACGCCGACAAAACGCTCCATCGAGCCGAACGGCGCACGGTGGATCATGACCGGACGGTGCGGCTTGTTGTCCGCCCCAGCGTAATGCAAATCGAACCGCTCGGGCAGCTGGAAGTCGACCTGCACCGTGCCGAGTTGCCACTCGCGGCCGATCACGTCACGCACCACAAAATCGATCTTCGGACCGTAAAACGCCGCCTCGCCCGGCTCCTCGGTGTAGGGCACGCCGAGCGTTTTGGCCGCCTGACGGCACGCATCCTCGGCGCGGTCCCAATCCTCCGCCCGGCCCACATATTTGTCCGACCCCGGATCGCGCAAACCGAGCCGCACGCGGTAGTCCTGCATGTCGAAAGCGCCGAAAACTTTTTTCACCAGGTCAAGGCACCCTTGGATCTCCGCCGCCATCTGCTCCTCGGTGACAAACAAATGCGCGTCGTCCTGCGTGAACCCGCGCACACGTGTCATACCATTCAACTCGCCCGACTGCTCCCAACGGTAAACCGTGCCGAACTCCGCCAGCCGCACCGGCAGGTCGCGGTAACTGCGCGGCTGCGAGGCGAAAATCTTGATGTGCATCGGGCAATTCATCGGCTTGAGCAGGTAGCCCTCGGCCTCGCCTTTCTCCAGACGCGCGGCCAGATCGGCGCAACTGCACCCCTCTTCGGCCAAACGATGCAGCGTCTCACGCTCGACCAACGGCGGATACTGCGAGTCGGCGTAATACGGGTAGTGGCCCGAGGTGCGGAACAACTCCAAGCGCCCGATGTGGGGGGTGAAGACCTGCTCGTAACCCTGCAGCCGCAGTTCCTCGCTGATGAAATTTTGCAGTTCCTGCCGCACGACCGCACCTTTCGGCGTCCAGAGGATCAGCCCCGAGCCGACCGCCTCGTCAACGTGGAACAACTGCAGTTCCTTGCCCAGCTTGCGGTGGTCGCGTTTGCGCGCCTCCTCCATCATCTCGCGCCACTTGGACAGTTCTTCCGGGGTGGCGAAGGCGATGCCGTAAATGCGCTGCAATTGCGGGTTGTTCTCGTCACCCTTGTAGTAGGCGCTGGCCACCGCCGTCAGCGCGAAGGCACCGATCTTCCCGGTCGAAGCCACATGCGGCCCCGCGCAGAGATCGGTGAAAGCGCCGTTGCGGTAGAGGCTGATCTCCTCGCCCGCCGGAATATTCTCGAGGATATCGAGCTTGTAGCGGCTCGGCACCCCGCGTTCGCCGAGCGCCGCCAACTGGCCCGCCCGGCCCAGCTCCATCGCCGCCTCGCGCGTGACGACACTCCGCTCGAATGGTTGGTCCTCCGCGATGATCTTCGCCATCTCCGCTTCAATCTTGGCGAAGTCCTCCGGCGAAATCCGGTGCGGCAGATCGACGTCATAATAAAATCCCTGCTCAACCGGCGGACCCGCCGCGAACTGCGCCTCGGGCCAGATCCGCAGGATCGCCTCGGCCAGCACGTGGGCACAGGAATGACGCAGCGTTTCGACTCCGGTCACGACGCCACCTCCGCCGCTTCTTCCGCCAAGAGCACCGGAATCCCGTTCTCAAGGCGGTAAGCCAGCTGGCCATCGTCCGTCACCAGACGTCCGCCGTCTTCGTGCAGTTTCTGCCCCGTGCGCGGACAGCGCATGACTTCCAAAAGAAAATCCATGTCAGTAGGAGAGCCCATTTTTGCGGAGGCGGATCATCGGCTCGCCGTCCTCGCGGTGCAAGCAGCCTTCCACCACCTCGGCCACATAAACCACATGATCCCCCGCCGCGACCGAGCCGCACGGACGGCAGGCCAGCCACGCCAGCGCCTCCGCCAACTGCGGCAACCCGTGGCCGTTCTCCACCAGCGCGAACCGCGCAAAAGGATCCTCCTCCCGCCCGGACGCGAAAGCCGCCAGCAACTTCTTGTCCTCCGTCCCGAGAATATTGACCGCAAACATTCCACCGCGCTCCACCACCGCACGCAGCGGACGGTCCACCCCGAGCGCGATCGAAATCGTCGGCGGCTCGAATCCCGCCTGCTCGACAAAACTGCAGAGCATCCCGATCCGCCGTCCCTCGTCCATCGCCCCGACGGCATAAAGCCCGCTGGGAACCCTCCCCAACGCCGCCTTCAGCCCCTCTTCACCGCGCAATATCGAATGCATCCGTGCATCTAAACAGATCCTCCGTTGGAGGGCGAGCGGTCCGTAGTCCGCTTGTAGCGGCGGTGTGTGACCGCCGGACGCCAGCTGCTTTCAATACACCGGCACCGACGCATCCACCTCCGCCGACCACGCCCCGATCCCCCCGCGCACATTGACCGCCTTGGCAAACCCCTGCCCGCGCAAAAATTCCACCACCCGTCCGCTCCGCACCCCGCCGTGACACATCACGTAAACCGGCACGTCGCGCGGAATTTCGTCCAACCTCTCCGGCACCTCCCCCAGCGGAATCGGCACACACGGATCCAGCCGCGCGGTCGCCACTTCCCAGGGCTCACGCACATCGAGCAACATATGATCCACCCCGGACGCCCGCCGGGCCGCCAACTCCTGCACGGTGATTTCATCGTCCGCCATCGCACCCCCAATCTCGCAAAACATCCCCTCCTCCTCAACCGGCAACTGCCGCCGCCCCTCCGCGCAGCGCGCGCACTCCGGATCCCGCCGCAGCGTGAACTCCCGGAACTTCAGCGCCGCCCCGTCGATGTGCAGCAACCTCCCGACCAGCGGCTCGCCCGTCCCGGCCAGCACTTTGATCGCCTCCAGCGCCTGCAATGTTCCGACCAAACCCGGCATCACCCCCAACACCCCCGCCTCGGCGCACGACGCCACCGTGCCTGGCTCCGGCGCGCGCGGATTCACGCAGCGGTAACACGGACCGCCCAAGTGCGGCGCGAAGACGGACACCTGACCCTCGAAACGCCAGACCGATCCGTAAACATTCGGAATCCGCAGCGCCACACAGGCGTCGTTCGACGCATAGCGCGTGGGAAAATTATCACAGCCGTCGACCACCACATCCCACCCGCGCACCAAGTCCAACGCGTTGGCCGCGCCGAAACGCTCGCCGATCGCCTCGACCCGCACGTGCGGATTGATCCCGCCGAGCCGCGCCGCCGCCGATTCGACCTTCGGCCGCCCCACCTCCGCCGTGCCATGCAAAATCTGCCGGTGCAAATTGGAAAGCTCCACCGCGTCCGGATCGACAATCCCCAAAGTCCCCACCCCCGCCGCCGCCAGATACAACGCCGCCGGCGACCCCAGCCCCCCCGCGCCGATCAGCAGCACCCGCGCCGCCTGCAGCTTTTCCTGCCCGGCCACGCCGAATTCCGGCATCACCATCTGCCGCGCATACCGCTGCAATTCATCCTGCGAAAACATCCCGTCCCTTGTAGCGGCGGTCTGGGACCGCCGCAACCTCCCCCCGAAAAAGAACAACCCCGAAGCTCGCGCTCCGGGGTTGCCGTGAAATGAAGATGTGCGCTCGCGCTTACTTCGAGGAGTTGGCCTCGATGTATTTGACGACGTCGCCGACCGTCTGGAGCTTCTCGGCTTCCTCGTCAGGCACTTCGACGCCGAATTCCTCTTCGAACGCCATGACCAGCTCGACCGTGTCGAGCGAATCAGCCCCGAGGTCCTCGATGAACGAGGCGGTGGACGTCACCTGCTCGGGATTGACGCTGAGTTCTTTGACGATGATTTCTTTGACTCTTTCTTCGATGGGTTTGTCGGACATAAGATTTTGTTTGGTTTGACGGGACACGCATATTGGCGAACCCGATCCATTGCAATAACGAAAACGCCGCCCCGCCCGCAAGACTTCCTTCACCCCTGCTCCCCGTGCCTGTTTTCACCCGCTCGATTCTCATCCCCGCCCCGCCCGAAGCGCTCTACCGCTTCCACGAAAACCCGCACAACCTCCGCCTCATCTCGCCACCCGGACTCCGCATCCTCGACATCCGCGCCGCGGAAACCGCGCGCCCCGGCGCCGACTTCACCATCGCCGTCCGCCAAGGTCCCTTCACCCTGCGCTGGACCGGCCGTTGGGAAACCACGGCCCCGCCCGGACTCCTCGTCGACACCGGTGTCCGCTGCCCCTTCGCCCGCTGGCGCCACCACCATATCTTCGAGCCGCACGCCGACGGCACCGTGCTGACCGACCGCGTCGAGTTCAGCCTCCCGTGGTTCCGTGGCGGCCCGATCGGCGACTGGTTCGCCCTCCATTTCGTCTTCCCCCGCATGTTTGCCGCCCGCCACGCCGCCACCCGCGCCGCTTTTGCCCCATCAAACCCCTGAAAAACCGCTGGCCGACTTCCGCCGACCGTGCCATCTTCCACGCTCCTATGAAATCAGACCTCTGCCGCTTCGGCGGCCTCCTGGCTCTCGCCACCGCTTTCAGTTTCACCGCCGTGGCCCAAGACGACAAACCCGCCGCCCCGGCCGAAGACACCTCACTGCCTGACCCCGTGGCCATCGTCGAAGGCGAAAAAATCTCCCGCTCCAACCTGCAGGAAGCCTTCAGTGAGGCCATCGGCGCCTCCGGCATCAGCCCCGACGACCTCACCCCCGACCAGAAAATGGCCGGCTACCGCGAGATCCTCGACCAGCTCATCATCGACAAACTCGTCTCCCGCAAAGCCTCCTCCGTCGACATCCCCGACGCCGAAGTCGACGCCGAAGTCACCCGCGTCAAATCCCAGTTCCCCAGCGAAGAAGTCTTCAAAGCCGAAATGACCAAAGCCGGCGAGACCGACACCTCCTTCCGCGACACGGTCAAAAAGATGATGCAGCAGCAGAAGTGGATGGAAAACCAGATCGGCGACCAAACCAAAGTGGCCGACGACGAAGTCAAAAAATTCTACGACGAAAACAAAAAGGAGTTCGAACACCCCGAACTCGTCCGCGCCAGCCACATCCTCATCCTCGTGCCCGAGGACGCCTCCGACGAAGTGGTGGCCGAGAAAAAGAAAGCCGCCGATGCCGCCCTCGCCCGCGTCACCGAGAAGAAAGAAGACTTCGCCACCGTAGCCAAGGAAGTCTCCGAAGAGCCCGGCGCCAAAGAATCCTCCGGCGACCTCGACTTCTTCCCCAAAGACCGCATGGTCCCCGAATTCGCCGACGCCGCCTTCGCCATGAAAAAAGGCGACATCAGCAAGGAACCCGTCCGCACCAAATTCGGCTGGCACGTCATCAACGTGACCGACCGCAAAGACTCCGGCTCCATGCCCTACGACGAAGTGAAAGAGCAGGTCGGCTCCTACCTCGAAGGCAGCAAACGCCGCGATGTCGTCCGCGGTGTCATCGAGAGTGTGCGCTCCGAGGCCAAGGTGGACAACAAGTTGCCTGCCGCCCCGGCCGCTCCCGCCCCCACGGCCCCGGCCGGCAGCTGAGCGTGTCATGACCGATGCCACCCCGCGTGCCGGGGTTCTGGGACTCGGGCTCATCGGCTCGCGCGTGGCCGCCCGCGTGCAGTCCGCCGGTTTCCCCCTCACCGTGTGGAACCGCACCGCCCGCGAGTTTGACGGCCTGCCGGCGACCGCCCGCGACCCCGCCACCGTGGCGCGCGCGGCCGACATCCTGCAAATCTTCGTAGCCGACGACGAGGCCCTGCGTGCTACCGTGCGCGCCCTGCTTCCCGCCCTCGGCCCGAACCACGTCATAGTCAGCCACGCCACCGTCGCCCCGGCAACCGTCCGCACCCTGGCCGCCGAAGCCGCCGCCACCGGCGCCGCCTTCCTCGATGCGCCGTTCACCGGCAGCCGCGACGCCGCCGCGCAGGGCCAGATCACCTACTACGTCAGCGGCGACCCCGCCGCCCTCGAACGCGCCCGCCCGGTCCTCGCCGCCAGCGCCAAAGCCATCCTCCCCATGGGCGAACTCGGCACCGCCAGCGCCGTCAAACTCGCGACCAACATCATGGCCGCCGCCGCCGCGGTCTCCCTCGCCGAAGCCATCCACCTCCTCCGCGCCCAAGGCATCGACCCGCAGACCCTCGTCACCGCCCTCGAAACCAATGCCGCCCGTTCCGGCGTGGTCGACCTCAAACTGCCCTGCATGCTCGGCGACGACTACGCCCCGCGCTTCTCCGCCCGCAACATGCGCAAAGACCTCCGCCTGGCCCGCGACGCCGCCGCCCCGGCCCACCGCACCCTCACCTCAGCCCTGCTCGACCTCTACGAACAAGCCTGCTCCGACGGCCTCGCCGACCAAGACTTTGCCGCCGTGGTCAAAGTCGCCTCGCCCACCTCATAAAACTTAAACCTCCTCCGCTCTTGCCTCCCCCGCCCCGTTCCTGAATCCTCTCCAACCATGAAAGCGCTTCTCGCCCTGGTCGCTCTTCTGCTCGCTCCCGTTGCCCAGGCCCAGCAACTCGGGCCCGACGTTGCCGTGGCCATGATCAAAGTCGGCAAAGAGCGCGACCTGCGCCGCGTGGTCATCGGGTTCTACGACGGCGCCGCCCCGCAGCACGTGCAAAATTTCAAAGACCTCGTCGCCCGCCGCTACTACAACGGCATGCGCTTCCACCGCGCCTTCCCCGGCACCCTGCTGCAAACCGGCGACCCCTTGAGCAGACACGGCCCGACGGACCGCACCGGCACCGGCGGCCCCGGCTACACCATCCCCGCGGAAATCCGTCTCCCGCACACCAAAGGCGCCATCGCCGCCTCCCGCATCGACGGCCCGATCAACCCCGCCCGTGTGTCCAACGGCAGCCAATTTTACATCTGCTTGAAGGCCATGCCCGACCTCAACGGCCAATACACCGTCTTCGGCCGCATCCTCGAAGGCCTGGAAGACCTCGACGACATCAGCCGCAAAGTCACCGACCCCAACAACTTTCCCTTGGAAAAAATCACCATCAAAAGCATAGTCTTGGAACCCCGGGCCTCTTAACGGCGCCGCGGTGGAAAGTTTCTCGGGCAGGTTCCGGAGTGGCCAAACGGGGCAGACTGTAAATCTGCTGGCTTATGCCTTCACTGGTTCGAATCCAGTCCTGCCCATTTTCCCTCCAGTGGATGAGGGCGCCGTTCGAGCCGAAGCGAAGCGAAGACAGGTCGCCGCGGCGACCAATCCACTCCCGCCCATTTCTCATCTCATACCAATGACGAAAAGGTTCCTTACTTTTGCCTTTTCCAAGGGGCACAGGCGCCCCCGCCTGTGACGATCTGACATCACGGGCGGGACGCCGGCGGGACGCCCGTGCCCCCTGCCTTTGCTGTCGTCCAAAGCTTTTCGTGATTGG
>JBBEEK010000151.1:0-15219 GCA_040880825.1 Chthoniobacterales bacterium | reverse complement strand
CGCCGAGGAAGAGGGTCACGATGACGCCGGCGCCGGCGATCATGGCGGCGTATTCGCCGAGGAAGAAGAGGGCGAAGCGCATCGACGAGTATTCGGTGTGGTAGCCGCCGACCAGTTCCTGTTCGGCCTCGGGCAGATCGAAGGGGACGCGGTTGGTTTCGGCGAACATGGCGATCATGAACACTACGAACGAAATGAGCATGGGGATCCAAAGGAGGGTTTTCTCCAGGCTGAGCCCGAGCATGGCGCCGCGGTCGGTGGTGATTTCGAGGAGTCCGGCGCCGCCTTGGAACCAGAAGGGGAAGACCATCCAGCCGTTGTCGACTTGGTATTGCACGATCTCGCCGAGGTTGAGCGTGCCGATGATCATGAAGACGGGAACGACCGAGAGGCCGAGCGAGAGTTCGTAGGAAATCATCTGCGAACTCGAGCGGATGCCGCCGAGGAAAGGGTATTTGGAATTCGAGGCCCAGCCGGCAAGAACGATGCCGTAGACGCCGAGGGAGGAAACGGCGAAGACCCAGAGAACGCCGATCTGCAGGTCGGCGATGACCATGGGGATGCCAAAGAGCGAGCTGCCGAAGGGGAGGACGGCAAGGACCAGAATGGACGGCACCATGGCCAGGCTCGGGGCGATGCTGAAATAAAATTTATTCACGCCGGCCGGGACGAAATTTTCTTTGAGGAGAAGTTTCACGCCGTCGGCAATCGGTTGGATGAGGCCGGCCCAGCCGACGCGGTTGGGGCCGATGCGGTCTTGGATGAAGGCGCTGACTTTGCGTTCCGCCCAGACGGAGTAGGCGACCATGGTGAGGACGATACCCATGATGACTACCGTCTTGAGGGCGGAGGTCCAGATGAGCAGGGGCTCGGGTTGCAGGAAAAAGTCGAGGCCGGGCATAAAGTGGTCAGACGGCGCGGTCGGCGCGGAAACGGACAGAATTACCTTTCCCGCGGGGGTGCTTCAATCTCAAAGCGGGAGGAAGTCGAAGGATGCGACGTTGACCGACCGCCGCGGCCGGAGTTCGCGGGGGAGGGGTGGCGCGGCAAATCGGCGGCTCGCTTGACCTGCCGGCGGTTGCGCGCTTTGCATGAGGGTATGAGGTGGTTGGAAATGCTGCGCGCGATGCTCTATGCCCTTGTGGTGTTCCTGCTGGCGGGCATGGCTTTTGTCGCCGGGGTTTTCACGGCGAAAAAGATGGAGCGTCCGCCGGTCACGGTCTTTTTCGAGGAGGTGTCGGCGGAGCGGAGGAAAGCGGCGCGGGATGCGGTCGAGGAGGCGCTGGCCGCGCGTTTTGCCGGCCGGCACGAGGCGGCCTTGGGGTATTTGGAGGAGGCTGCGCGGCAGGACGCGACCTTGCGTGGCTTGGACTACCAGTTTGCGCTGACGCAGCTTGATCTGCGCAATTTCGAGGCGGCACGGACGGCGGCGCGAGGTTCGGCGGAGAAGAACGAGGAGAAGAGCAATGCGCAGGCGCTGGGCGGCTTGATCGCGCTGGAGAGCGTGCGCGAGAGCGGCGCGGCGGAGGCGGTGCGGGAGGAAGTGCTGGCGGCGGTCGAGAGTTCCCGTGAAACCGATCCGCTCAATCCGATGCCGCTTTACGTGCTGGCCGAGTTTTACCGGGCGGCGGGCCAGCCGGAGTTGGCCGTCGATGCCTACCGGAGGGCGATCGAGAGGGTGTCCAAGACGGACAGCATCATGGTCACCACGGTGAAGGCCGGTTTGGCCGGTCTGCGGCTCAATTACCGGCCGGGCACGGACCCGTTCAAGCCTCAGGACATCAACGGAATATATCCGCCGGAGCAGCTCTTTTTTGGTGCGGCCGATGCGTTGCTGCGGGGGGACCGCGGGCGGGCCGACGATTACCTGCGGCAGGCCCGCGGACAGCTGCCGGGGCCGCTTTTCGAGGCACTCCTGGAGGATTCCTTCTTTCAAGACTTCCCTCCCGGTGGTAGTTTTACCAATCCGCAGTCAGATTAGCTCCCCAAGCATGAAACGCCCCGCCATTTTGCCGTTGGTTTTTGTTCTCGCGGCGATGGCCTTTCCGGCCGATCAAGCGCACGCCGGTGAAGATATGGTGTTCACCGCGGACTTGCCGTTCGACGCGGCGCAAGACCTGCCCGCGTGGATGCATGGTCCTCCGATGATGGCGCCGGGTTCGGGCGACCGCATTGCTTTCCGTCTGTCCCCGCCGGCCGATCGCGATCTGCTGGTGCATCTTGTCTTCGAGGAGACCGAGGGCGGAGGCTTGCGGGTCGAGTGGCAGAGGGATGGCCAAAGTATGACAGAGGTGGTAGCGGACAATCTGGGCGAAGGGCTCGGGGTGGCGAACCAACGGCGGTTGCTGATCAGCGCCTCGCGACTGGGTGGCAATGGCACGCTCATTTTGCAAGGGGGATCGAATTTGAGCGTCAATCGCGTCCGTTTCGAATGGGTCGCCGAGCGTACGATGCTGGCGTCCTCGACGCGCTATGTGCCGGTGGTGGTGACCGCTTCGCGGCTGACTTTGGCCGAGGCCGACGTGGATGGTGGTCCGCGTCCGCTGCTGCAGGACGAGTGGCGTGAGCGCGTGGTGCGGGCGGCCTTGACCGAGGGGGCGGAGTTGCTGACCCCGTCGCTCGAGTTGGTGCCGTCGCTCGAGCAGATCCCGACCGGCGCGCGCTTCGAGGCCTCGCTGGCGGGGGTTTATCTTGATCAGGAGGTCTGGTTGGTGGTGAACAATCACGAGGTGGGCCCGCTGGCCATCGAGGTTCCCACGCTGGAGGATCCGGGGCACCTGGGCATGCCCGGCCGCGAGGTTGAGTTTGCCGGATGGCGCCGGGCCTCGGCCCACATTCCGTCCGCCTTGCTGCTGCCGGGCGAGAATTCCCTCCTCCTTGAGTTGCGCTCCCCGCTCAATGCCGACTACCAGAACCGCACTTTCGCGCGCGAGGCGGTGCTCGAGTTGTCGTATCCGCCGCCAAGGCGCGAACCGGATCTTTCGCTGCCGGTGGCCGATCTGCCGGAAGATGACGCTCCGGTGGCGGAGGAACCGCCGCTGCCGCCCGTCTCGGGCGAGCCGGGTCCGGCCGAGCAGTTGCGGAGCTTCTGGGGAATCGGCAACGGGTCACTCTGACGGTTTTTGACAACCGCCCGTTTGCCGCGCACTTTATGGCCATGCACCAATTTGTCCGCAGGTCCCGCCGTCATTCCCGTCACACGGCCGCTTACACCCTTTTCGAAATCATGCTCGTGCTCGGCATCATTGCCGTGCTCGTGGGCTCGGCCATTTATCTCTTGGTCGGCAACATCGATGTGGCGCGCCAGAGCCGGGTCGATGCGGATTTCCAGGCGATCAGCACGCAGTTGCGCACTTACGAGATGCAGAACATGCGTATGCCGACGGGCGCGCAAGGCCTCGAGGCGCTGGTGCGCCGGCCTTCCGCCGAGCCTATGCCGCGCCGGTGGATCCAATTGATGGAACGTGTGCCGCTCGATCCGTGGGGCGAACCCTACCTTTACCGCAACCCCGGCAAACTGAATCCGAAAGGCTTTGATCTCATCTCGAAGGGGCCCGACCGGGCGGAGGGCGGCGGTGATGACATCACCAACCAGTCGTCGGTCGAATGATCCCGCGGGCGCGCCCCGGTTGACGATGAGGACGCCGCGAGCAGGCATCAAAGCGAAGCGGCGGCCCGCGCGCGGCTATACCTTGCTCGAGATCGCGATGGTCGTGGCCATCATCGTGTTGATCATCGGCGCGGCTGTTCCGATGACGTCGGGTTTCACGCGCGAGCAAAAGCTGCGCGATGTGGTGCGCGACCTGCTGGTCTATGCCAAAACGGCGCGGACCGATGCGATGACCACGGGGCGCGCGGCGGAGGTGATTTTTACCAAAGAAGGATTTGCCTTGCGCCGGCCGGGGGAAGAGGAGCCGTCCGAGTCGCGATCGCTGCCGCGCGGTATGCGTTATGTCATTGAGCCGTTCGGCGCGAAAAAGGCGGTGCGGCCGGATGGTCAGCGCTGGATTTTCCAGCCCACGGGGTTGTGCGAACCGCTGAGCGTGCGCGTCGAAGCCGACGAGGCGTGGATGCAGGTGACTTTCGATGCTTTGACGGCGGGTATCGCCGACGAGAGTTACTACATTCCATGAAGCGGGGCGGTTTCACTTTGCTCGAGGTGCTGGTGGCGCTCGGGATGTTTGTCCTCGCGGTGGGCGGTCTGGCCTTCGCGCTCGACCGGGCTTTTGCCGCGAGCAACTACCTGCGGCGCGACGTGGAGATTCGGCAGCAGATCGAGTCGTTGCTCGACGAGGCCATGGCCCTGCCGGTGGCAGCGCTGGAGCAGGGGCGGGAGGCCGGGCCGGACGCGATGGGGGTGAGGTATAGCGTCATCGCCGTGCCGACCGACGAGTTCCGTAACATGGATGACGAAGAGCTGGCCGGACTGTGGCGCGTCACGGTGGCTGCGGAGTGGACCGAGCAGGGCGAGAAGCAGACGTGGCGGGAGAGCTTCCTGCGTTTCCAGCCATGAAAATTATCTCTCTCCGCCGCGGATGCGGGGGCTTCACGCTCTTCGAGATGGTTGTCGTCATCATGATCTTCGTGCTCATGGCCGGGGGGATTTACACGACGGTGAGTGCGGCGGTGCAGGCGACCGCGACGTTGTCCGAGGAAAACCTGCGCAGCCAGCGCCTCAATGCGTTTGTCAGTTTGCTGCGGCGCACTTTTCACAACTTGCCGGCCACGGCGCGGATTTCCGGCGGTGTGGGCACGGCGGGTGAGGGGTTGCCGCAAGTCGTGCTGCGCGACGCGCCGGGTGTCTTTGCCTGGGGCACGGGTGGTCCGGCGGCCGGCACGGTGGTGCTGGCGGCGCGCCCGCGCCTCGGCGGTGGCCGGGAGTTCAGCCTGCTGTTGTTGCCGTCTTCGCTGGGCGAGGTGGAGCGCCGCGATGCTTTGGAGAGGGGAGAGTGGCTGCGTCTGCTTCCGGACCTGCGCTCGGCCCGTTGGAGGTTTTTCAATCCGGTCCTGCAGGACTGGGCGGACCAATGGCCCGAAGGCGGGGAGCGTCCGCCGCTGGTCGAGCTGAGTCTGGTCATGCTCGGCGAGGAGATCCCGCGCAGCTACGTGTTCTGGCTTCCGCCGGTGAAAGAAGATGCTCTAGCGGGTGTTCCGGAGGGGGAGGAGTTGGAAGTGGAGCTGCCGGAAGGAGAGTTCCAGCCATGATGATCCCGCGCAGGAAGCCGGCCGGCGCGGCGCTGCTCATGGTCTTGTGGGCCATCGCGGTGCTTTCCTTTTCCGTATTGTGGGTGGCGGATCTGGTCGGTATCGAGCAGGAGTCGGGATCGGCGGATGCGCGGAATTTGAGCGCGCGCCAGATCGCCTTGAGTGGTCTGGCGCTGGGCCTGCATCCGCGGGTGACGCGCGAGGATATCGCTTTGCTCAACCAAGATCTGCCCAATGGCGGAAAGATGCGCGTGCGCATCCGCGGGGAGGGGGCTCGGTTTAATATCAACCAGCTGCTGATCGACCAGGATCGCGTGCCTTTGAAGAATCTTTTCATCATCTGGGGGCTGACCAACGACGAGGCCGATATCTTGATCGACCGACTGACCGACTGGGTCGATGACGATGCCGGCCGGCAACTCAACGGCGCGGAGCGCGCGGATTACGAGGCGCTGGGAATCATGGACGCGCCGGCCAACCGTCCATTCCGTTCGGTCGACGAGATGGGGCGCGTGTTGGGCATGGAAGTGTTGGCGGCGCGCTACCCGGGTTGGCGCGACGCTTTCACGATCTTCGGCGACGGTCGCATCGACGTGAACGAGGCCCAGGCCGATGTGTTGCAGGCGGCGACGGGGCTGAAGCCTGAAATGGCGGCGGACATCCTGCGGATGAGGCGCGGGGGTGACGAGATCGAGCCTTCGGAGGATGACGTCCGCTTCGAAAGTATCGAGCAGCTCGGCGGGTGGTTGCAGACATCCGTCTTCCCGCCCGAGCAGGTGGCATCGCGCCTGACGACCGAGAGCACGGTCAAAAGAATTGATAGCCGGGGAATCGTGGGCGACTGTGAAAGGCTGATCTCGGTCGTGACGGAGTCCGGGGACGGCGGTCAGTCCAACGAATATTTGCTATGGGAGGAAAGATAGAAAAATCCCGCGCGCCACGCCATGGCGCGCTCTACCGTCCTTTTGCCGTGGGTTGGCAGAAGTGGCAGGAGGGTGAGGGCGGGGTTTGGAGCGCGGCGGGCGAGGCTCCGGAGTTGCAGGATCTTTCCCCGGGCGCGGGCAACTTGATTGCTGTGCCGGTGCGGCGTGCATTTTCCCTCACGGTGTGGGTGCCGGCGGACGACGTCTCGCTTTTCGACGATCTGCTTTTCACCCAGCTCGAGTTGCGCGGTCTGGCCGGCCGGAGCCGCGGGGCGACGGCTTTCGCCTGGCAGGAGGTTGCGCGGGAAGATAACGAGGCCTTGTTGCATGCGGTCGTGTTGCCGGCGCATCTGGCTCCGCGCTATTGGCACGGCGAAGTGACCGACTATGCGGTTTCGCCGTCCTGTCTGCCGCTGCAAAAGAACGGAGTGACGATCTGGCGGGAAGAGGGGGCGTGGGTGGCGGCGGTGACGCGTGGGGACAAACTTTTGCATTTCCAACCCTTGAGCGAGGCCGAGCCAGGCGCGGCCATGGCGCTTGAAATCTCGATGTTGCTGGCCCCGCTGGAGGCCGGGCATATGACAGAGGGCGTGTCCTCCATTCTGCTCTACCACGAGGGTGACGCGACGCCAGACCTTGCGGACTGGCGATCCAGCGGCGGTCCGGCGATCGATACACTCCCCTGGCCGCCGCCGGTGCGTCCGGCCCGGGCTCTGGACTGCGTTCCCTTGCCGGTGCGCACCGCGCAGACCGCCAAAGCGGCCTCGGCGCGGCGACAGCGTTGGGCGCTGACGGCCGCCGCGGTCTATTTCCTGCTCGTTTTGGCGCTGGCGGCCAACACGCTGCGGCTGCACTGGCAGGCTGGCTCCTTGCAGGCCGAGATCGACCGCGATGTGGACGACGTCGCAGCCACGAAGGACTCGATGCAGCGCTGGAACGCCCTCAACGCCGCGCTCGACCCCGCAGGCTACCCGCTGGAAGTGCTTCATCAGGTGGCGCGTTTGCTGCCCAAGGAGGGGGTGCGTTTGACGCTTTTCGAAATGAACCTCGGACGGGTTTTGGTGCAGGGCGAGGCGAAAGATTTCACCGCCGCACAACTTTACATGGATGCCGTGCGGAAGACCAAGGAGTTGGCGGCCTACGAGTGGACGGCGGAGAACCCGCGCTCGCTGCCCAACGGCAGTGCGCGTTTCCAAATCGACGGCGCGCGTCTCGGGGCGAATGTCGAGGAAACGGAAGGAGGTTTCGATGAGGGCACTGACGGCTAAAGAGCAAAAGCTTCTCTTCCTGCTCATCGGGGCGCTTTTCGTGCTCCTCAACGTTGTCGGTTTGCAGGCGTTCCTCAACCGCCAACGGTTGCTGCAGTCGAATATCGCGCAGTTGCGCATCCAACTCGACGAGCACCGCTCCATTTTGGCCGACCAGGATTACTGGGAAGAGCGCGGAGCCTGGTTGGAGACCAATCAACCGTTTGATGACGTCAGCACGGTGGAGGACGACACCAAGTTCACCGAGTTTGTCGAGGTCAGCGCGAAAAACAGCGGGCTGGAATACACGCGCCGGGGGGGCGGACCGATGCCGCCGCGTGGTTCCATCGCCGAGGTCTACGACGCCTCGACGGTGAAGGGCCCGATGGAGGCGCTCGTCAAGTGGTTGTCGGAGTTGCAAAAACCGAAAGAGTTTCGCGTGATCAAGCAACTCCGCATCAAAAGCACCGAGAAACCGCCGGACGTCGTTAGCGACGTGGAAGTGGCGCGCTGGTATCGGCCGACAGAAGGAGCTGCGCCATGAGAAGGATCATCCTTGTCTTTGGTATTTTTCTCGGTGCCGTCTGGGTGCGGGCTGAGGAAGCCGCGGAGTCTCCGGCGGCGCAGGATCTTCTCGTCGTGCCAGCGCCCGAACCCCGTCCGGCCGAGCCGGCGGCAGAGCCACCCCCGGCGGCGAAGAAAGACTCCGCCGAGCCTGCCCCGGCAACCGCAGACCAAGTGGATCCCGAGCAGGGTCCCGTAGCTCCAGACAATGCCGGGGAAGACATCCTGCCGCCTCCGTTCCCCGCGTCCCGTTATCAGGAATTGTGGGAGCGTTCTCCTTTCCAACTCGAGTCTGCCGCGCCGCCCCCCGCCGAGTCGGCAGCTCTGGCCCAGCGCTTCGCTCTCACGGGCATCGCTGAGATCGGCGGCGAGCCGATCGCCTTTCTCATGGAGCGCGCCACCCAGCAGCGGATGATGGTCAAGCAACAGGAAGGCGAGGGTGGCCTCTCGCTCGTCCAGATCGACGTGGTCCAGCGAAAATACGACGACTCCACGGTCACGGTCCGGCAGGGCAGCGAGGTCGGGGTGGTCAAATTTGATGCCGGTCCAGCCATGGCCGCACCGTCCATGCCCATGCCACCGCCACAACCGCAAGCTTACGCTCCTCCCAATGTGCCGGGTGCCCCGCCGCGCGGTATGCCGGCGGCCCAAGTGCCGCCACTTGTTCCGGGGCAGGCACCCCAGGTCGTCGGTATCCAACCTCCCGGCGCGCCCTTGCCTCCCGGGGTCGTCCCTGGTTTTCCGGGTCCCGGAGTGCCCCAAAATGGCCAGGTTCAGCAGCCCGGACAGCAGCCGATGCCGCCCCCCCGTGTGATCCGGCGGCGGGCGATTGTTCCAGCTGCGCCTTGAGAATCCCAAGTTCTCTGCTCTAATTGCCTCCTGTGCAGATCCGGCTGGTCAATTTATCCCATTTTGTCTTTGCCGTCGCTTTCATCGCGATGGCCATGCGGCCTCTTCACGGGCAAGAGCCCGCGGCTGCCGGCCAGCCCGGATCCGCAACCCTTGAGCCGGAACCGTTGCCCCAAGTCGCGGCGCCCGTAGCGCCGGCCCAGGCTGCTCCCGCGGCGCAACCCGAGACGTCAGTGCGCCTCACTTTCGTCAACAGCGCGGTCAGCGACATCCTCAGTCTTTATGAAGTGCTGACCGACAAACGGCTGGTGCGGGACTCCGCTTTGCAAGGCGCGCCACTCACCATCGTGGTGCCCGGCGAAGTGCCCAAGAGCGAAGCGATCCGCCTCATCGAAGCGTCATTACTGCTCAATGGCTACACCTTCGTGCCGGTCGACGAGAAGACCGACAAGATCCTCGGACCCACTAAATTTCCGCGTTCGGAGGGTGTGCCCATTTATTCCACGCCCTACATGCTTCCGGCCGGTGACCAGGTGGTGAGCTATTTCATGAAGCTCGACTACCTTGCTCCCGAGCAGGCGGTGCAGCTTTTCCAGACCTTTATCAATCCCCCCAAAACCTACACATCCTTCATGCCCGTGCCCAATGTCCAAGCGGTGCTCATCACGGAAAACATCCCCGTCATCCAGAAACTCATCGCTCTGAAAGCGATGGTCGATGTGCCGCCGGCGCAGGTGGTGACGGAATTTGTCACCCTCCAGCGGGCCGATGCCGAGAGGGTTGTGGAAGTGCTGCAAAGCCTCACCGAGGCACGCGAGGAAGGTGGTCCGCGTGCCCCCGGCCAGCAGCCCGGACAACCCCAAGTAGACGCCCAAGGTCAGATCATCCAAGCCTCGCTCGCCACCGCGGGCGGTGGCCAATTCGAATCCAACCTCGTGGTCGGCGAGACACAACTCGTCGCCGATCCCCGCACCAACCGGATTCTCGTCGTCACCCGTCCGGTCAACCTGCCTTACATCAAAAAACTCATCGCCGAGCTCGATGCTCCCATGCCGCTTGACTCGGTTCTCGAGCGGCCCCTCAAGTTTGTTTCCGCGATCGACGTCCTGCCTGTCCTCAATGATCTGCTTTCCGAAGGCGATCAAACGACGGGGGGCGGTGGAGCCGCCGGTGCCGGTCAGGGCGGACGAGCCGTGATCGAAGGCGGCACCGGAACCGGCCAAGGAATCGGCGGCGATGGCATTGGCGGCGGCGGCGGCCTCAGCCGCCCCGATCGCATCCGCGAACCAACCGAGGACGGCGCCCCCCAGTCGATCATCGTCGGCAAGACGAAGATCATCGCCGACAAGAGTTCGAACTCCATCATTGTCATCGGTCCGCCCGACAGCCGCCAGAAAGTATCGCAACTCCTCGACATGCTCGACGTGCGACCGCGGCAGGTCTACATCGCCGCCGTCATCGGCGAGCTCAACCTGGCCGACGAAATGGAGTTCGGGTTCAGTTACTTCCTCAAATACATCAACAACGGCGAAGGCACGGGCCTGGCCGGCAGCCTGATCAACCCTCTCAATCTCGATCCGGGCAACGTTTTGTCCGGCCCCAACTTGCCCAATCCGGCCGATCTCATCCGTCCGCAGCTTTTCCAAGGCCTGCAGGGGCTTACCGTCTACGGGTCCATCGCCGACGCGGTCGACGTCTACGCCCGCGCCCTCGAGAAAACCGGCAAATTCAAAGTGCTTTCCCGTCCGGTTGTCTACACCTCGAATAACAAGAAAGCCGTCATCAGCTCCGGCCAGCAGGTCCCGTTCGTCAGCAGCACGCTGGCCTCCTCGACCATCACGACCCAGAACACCACCGGCATCACGTCCAACATCACCTTCAAAGACGTCCTGCTCAAACTCGAGGTTCTCCCGCTGATCAACGCCAACAAAGACGTCACCCTCGTCATCGTGCAGACGAAAAACGATATCCTGCGCTTCGAGAATCTCGGCGGCAACCTCACGCCCGTCATCGGCTCGCAGGAGTTGACCACCACTGTCACCGTGCCCAATGGAGGCACCGTTGTTCTCGGCGGCCTCATTGTCGAGCGCATGGATGCCGGCGACTCCGGTATTCCCTTCCTCATGCGTATCCCCGTGCTCGGCTACCTCTTCAAGCAGACCTCGCGCAAAGTGCAACGGCAGGAACTTCTCATCCTGCTCCAGCCCACCGTGGTGGAGAATGATGCCGAACTGGCCCAAGCCAGCTGGCAGGAACGCTACCGCAGCAAGATCGGCGACGAAGCTTACGCCGATGCCGCCCCCCCCGCCTTCGCCAACACGCCGGTGGTTTTCGACGCCCAAGAACTCGAGCCCGACACCTCCGTCCGCAAACCGCGCGACCCGTTGCGTCCGGCCGGGTGGGACTACGAGGAATACGCGCCGGACAAC
This sequence comes from Chthoniobacterales bacterium, assembly GCA_040880825.1. Lineage (GTDB taxonomy): Bacteria > Verrucomicrobiota > Verrucomicrobiia > Chthoniobacterales > JACTMZ01 > JACTMZ01. Next base: position 4,002 of record JBBEEK010000151.1, on the reverse strand, counting down.
TCCCGGCGTCCGCGCAAGAGCGAAGCCGTCGGCGCCCCGCAGTAGGCGCTTTACCGCCATGGCGTTGATTCCCGAACTGGTCGAAATGGCCGCGCGGCACGGGGCGAGCGACCGCAGCAAGGTCTCCACCTCGCTGACCGAGGCCGCGCGCAGTCAGTCCTCCATGCTCCGCGCCCTGCTCGACAGCTCCGAGATCGACGAGACGGGCTTCTACCGCGAGCTGGCCGAAAAATTCCACCTCACGTGGGGCGGGGCCGACATCGCCAAGGCGACCCCCGAGTTGCGCGCCAAACTCCCCGCCCGCATCGCGCTGCGTTTCCAGCTGCTGCCCGTCTCCGCGGAGGACGATCAGCTCACGCTGCTGACCTACGATCCCTTCGACCTTCTGGCCCGCCAGGCCGTGGCGGAAGCCGTGCCGCAGCGCGTGCGCTATGAAATCTACACGCGCAAAGGCATCCTGCCCGCGCTCCGCCAAGTCTACGGCATCGGGGCCGAAACCTTCGAGGAACTGCTCGAGGGCCGCGCCTCCGACGAGGAGCTCGACCAGATCCGCGGCGACGAGGTCAATGTCCTCGACGAAAACGAATCCGAGGAAGCCTCGGTCAAAAAATTCATCAACCAGGTCATCCGCGAAGCCCTCCGCGAGCGCGCCACCGACATCCACGTCGAGCCGCTGGCCGACGACCTGCGCGTGCGCTACCGCATCGACGGGGTGCTGCAGGAAGTGCCCGTGCCCGCGCAGATGCGCAAGCTGCAGCGCTCGGTCATCAACATCCTCAAACTCACCGCCGGCCTCGACCTCGGGGAGGACCGCCGCCCGCAGGACGGCCGTATTTCGCTCGAACTGGGCGGACAACCCATCGATGTCCGCGTGGCGTCGATTCCGACGATCAACGGCGAGAGCATCAGCCTCCGTCTCCTCGGCAAGGAAGTCTTCAGCCTCGAGCGGCTCGGGCTCGACGACGATTACGCCGACAGGATCCGCGAGTTGCTGGCCATGCCCAACGGGATCATTCTCGTGACCGGACCGACCGGTTGCGGCAAATCCACCACGCTCTACACCTTCCTTTCCGGCCTCAACACCAAGGAGCGCCGCATCCTCACCATCGAGGATCCGGTGGAACACAAATTGCCCGGGGTCAACCAGAGCGCCGTGCAACCCGACATCGGCAATACCTTTGCCAATCTCCTGCGCAGTTTTCTCCGCGGCGACCCGAACGTCATCATGGTCGGCGAAATGCGCGACTATGAGACGGCCGAGATCGCCATCCGGGCCGCCCTGACCGGCCACTTGGTCTTCAGCACGCTCCACACCAACGATGCCGTCGGCGGCATCACGCGACTGCTCGACATGGGTGTTGAGCCCTTCCTCGTGGCCAGCGCGGTGCGCGCTTTCATCGCCCAGCGTCTCGTGCGCCGGCTCTGTCCGGTTTGCAAAGCTCCCGCGCAACCCGGCGACTACGCGCCGGCCTACCTGCGCAGCATCGGATTACCGCCGGAATACGAACCGAAAATTATGCGTGCCGTCGGCTGCGAGAGTTGCCGCATGTCCGGCTACGAGGGCCGCCTGGCCATCGTCGAGATTTGCATGGTCACGCAGAAGCTGCAGGAAATGATCACCCAGCGCAAAACCGCCGCCGACCTGCGTCCGGCCGCGGAAAAAGAAGGCATGCGTCCGCTGCGCAAATACGGTTTCGACAAAGTGGCGTCCGGCCAGACCACCATCGAGGAAGTCATGCGCGTGACCACGTCCGACCTCAGCGCCCTCGACGAATAGCCGGCCATGCCCGTCTTCGAATACCAGGCGTTGCAGGCCGGCGGGGGCAAAACTTCGGGCGAACTCGAAGCGTTCAGTCGTCAGGACGCCTTCGCCAAGCTGCGGCAGCAAAATCTGCAACCTTTCAAACTCGCCGCCAAGGGTGCGGAGGCCGCCGCGGCCAAAAGCGACGAAGCTCCCGCGTCCAATGTCCTCAGTCGCCCGCAGGTCCTTCTTTTCACCGAAGAATTGTGCGAATTGCTCGAGGCCGGACTCAAGCTCGACCGCGCCTTGCAGGTCATCGAGCAGCGGCAGGACAAAAGCGCCTTGCGGCAGGTGGCGGCCAGCGCGCGCCATTCGCTGCGCGAGGGCGCGACGTTTTCCGCCGCGTTGAAGAAAGCCAGCCCGAGCTTCAGCGAGCTTTATTGCAACATGGTCAAAGCCGGCGAGGCCAGCGGCACGGTTTCGAAGATCCTCAAACGCCAGGTCGATTTCCTCACCATGATGGGTGACCTGCAGCGCCGCGTGACGAGTGCGCTCATTTACCCGTCGGTCATCTTCGCCGCCGGTATTGCGCTGATGGTCATCTTCATGACTTTTCTCCTGCCGCAGTTGACCTCGCTGCTCAACAAAACCGGGCAGACCCTGCCGCTGGCCACCCGCATCCTCATCGGCACCAGTGAATTCCTCGGTTCCTACTGGTGGGTCATCCTCCTCGTCTTGGCGGCATCCGTCCTCGCCTTCCGTCATTTCACCAGCGCGGGCGAGGGGCGCGCGTGGTGGGACAAGACCAAGCTGCAGCTCCCGATTTTCGGACCACTCCTGCGCATGCGCTTTTACGCCCAATTCACCCAGACGCTGTCCACCCTGCTCAACAACGGCGTCTCGCTCATGCAGTCGATGCAGTTGATCCGCAACGCCACGCCAAATGTCCATCTGCAGGACCTGCTCGAGAAGGTGTCCGACAACGTGCAGGACGGCGCGCAGCTTTCGCGCGCCATCAGTCGCACGGAGTTCTTCCCGCCGACCATGATCGACATCGTGCAGGTCGGCGAAACAACCGGCGACCTCGGGGCCGCCCTCGAGCGCAGCGCCAAGAGCTATGACAAGCAACTCTCCGTCGTCATCGAACGCGTCACCGCCCTCATCCAGCCCATGGTCATCCTCATGGTCGCGCTCTTTGTCGGACTGGTGGCCTATTCCATGATCACCGGTATCATGCAAACGGTTTCCGGCCTCCCCAAACGCTGATGAACACGCCTGTCTCCGCCCGCTGGGCCGCATTTTTGGCCGCGGCCGTCATGTTTCCGGGCTGCGCCCTCGTCGAGGACGCACGCCAGCGCGGGGCCAAGGACAAAGTGGCGCGCCACGCCCGTCCGCACGCCGAGTTCCGCGCGCAGCCGGGTTGGCGCAAACAAACTTATCGCCACGAGGCCTTGATGGCCCGGGCCGCCGCGGCCAACAGCGCGGTCGAGATCAGCCTGCGCGAACAGCGCGGGCTTCTTCTCGTCGACGGCGCCGTGGCCATGGACTTCCCGGTCGCCACCGGCAAGTCGAGCCATCCCACGCCCAAGGGTTCCTACAAGATTCTCGAGAAGAAAAAGCAGCATGCGTCGAACCTTTACGGCCGCATCGTGTCGGATGCGGGCCAGACCGTGGTCTCCGACGCCGACACGCGCGAACACGGCGTGCCGGAGGGCGGACGCTTCGTCGGCGCGCCGATGCCCTATTGGATGCGCATGACCACCACTGGCGTGGGTATGCACGTCGGCCACGTGCCCGGCCACCGCTCTGCCTCGCACGGTTGCATCCGCTTGAAGAAAGACACGGCGGTGCAACTTTTCTCCATCCTCGACGTCAACTCGCCGGTCACGGTGGATTCCTTCGCGCCCGCCCTCGGCGGACCGCTCGGCACGGGCAGTGTCGTGGTGGCCGAAGTCACGGCCAAACCGCGGCCGCGTCCGCGTGCGACTCCGCAGCCGCAGCCGGCGGCGGAAGAGACGGTGCAGGTCGTCGCCCACGAACCGCAACTTGCCCAACCGGCCAATGAAGTGTCCGCCCCCGCGCCAACCCCGGCCGCATCGACCCCTTTGTCTGCCGAGTCCATCATCGACCAGATTGTCGCGCCTGCGACGGCTTCTCCGTAGCCGTGACGAGGCAAAACCGGCTGCCTTTTTCGTCCCTCGGCCAGAGGCGCCCCTCGGCCAAAGTCGACTCACTGTTTGGTGAGTGCGCCCGCGCACCAA
>JBBEEK010000150.1:0-2366 GCA_040880825.1 Chthoniobacterales bacterium | reverse complement strand
GGCGCGGTCGCGCCGGCGATGAAACCGGCCACCGGTTTGTCGCAGTTTTCTTTCAGCCAAGCAGCGGCTTCTTCCTCCGCACTGCCGCCGATTTCACCGATGAGAATAATCCCGTGGGTGTCGGGGTCGCCGGCGAAAAGTTGCACCGCGTCCAGCGTTGTCGTGCCGATGATCGGGTCGCCGCCGATGCCGATGCAGGTCGATTGTCCATACCCGCGGCTGGTCAATTGCCAGACGGCTTCATAAGTCAGCGTGCCGGAGCGGGAAACCACGCCGATGTGACCGGGCTTGTGGATGTAACCGGGCATGATGCCGATTTTGCACTGGCCGGGGGTGATGATGCCGGGACAGTTCGGACCGATGAGACGCGACTTGCTCGCTTTGAGCATTTCTTTGACCCGCATCATGTCCATCACGGGGATGCCTTCGGTGATGCAGACGATCAATTCGACCCCCGCGTCAGCCGCCTCAAGGATGGCGTCGGCCGCGAACTCCGGCGGGACAAAAATCATCGTGGCGTTGCAACCCGTCTGGGCGCGCGCCTCGTGGACGGTGTCGAAGACCGGCACTTTTTCCTCGAACATCTCGCCGCCGCGGGCCGGCGTGACCCCGGCGACCACGTTGGTGCCGTATTCGAGGCAATTGCGCGTGTGGAACGCACCGGACTTTCCAGTGATGCCCTGCACGACGAGGCGGGTATTTTTATCGACGAGAACAGACATGATTAGAGAGGAAGAGTGTTGATCGCGGGTTCTAAGGTAGGGGCACGCGGCTCGCGTGCCCTTTTGGCAAACGACGGACGAGCGAGCCGCTCGTCCCGACCTTCAGAAACAATCCCTACCAGTGTCATCCGTGTCATCCGTGGTTAAAAAATTCAGTTACCCGCCGCCAGTTTGACAATTTCACTGGCCGCGCTGTCGAGGTCGTTGGCCGTGACGATGGGCAGGCCGGACTCGGCCAGCAGCTTGCGTCCCTGCTCCACGTTCGTGCCCTCCAGCCGCACCACCAGCGGGATCTCGAGCTTCACAGCCTTCACCGCGTTCATGATCCCCTGCGCGATGATGTCGCATTGCATGATGCCGCCGAAAATATTGACCAGGATCGCTTTCACTTTGGGATCGGAGAGCAAGATCTTGAAGGCCTCGGTGACCTGCTCTTCATTGGCTCCGCCGCCGACGTCGAGAAAGTTGGCCGGCTCGCCGCCGTGGTGCTTGATGATGTCCATCGTGGCCATGGCCAGCCCCGCACCATTGACCATGCAACCGATGTTGCCGTCGAGGCCGATGTAGCTGAGATGATGTTTGGAGGCGGCCACTTCGCGAGGGTCTTCCTCCGCCTCGTCGCGGAGCGCGACAATGGCGGGGTGACGGAAGAGCGCGTTGTCGTCGAAGGAAAACTTGGCGTCGAGCGCGAGGACGTGTCCGCCTTTGGTCAGCACCAACGGATTAATCTCAACCATCGAGCAATCGCAGGCGGTGAAGCAGCGGTAGAGCGAGGCAAACAGCTTGCAGGCCGCGCGCATCTGGGTCGGCTCGAAGCCGAGTTCCTTGGCCAGTTTGCGGGTTTGATAAGGCTGCAGGCCGAAGGCCGGGTCGACCGGCTCGCGCAAAATCTTCTCCGGGCTCTTGGCCGCCACTTCCTCGATATCCATCCCGCCCTCACGGCTGGCCACAATCACGGGTCCGCCAGTGGCGCGGTCCATGAGGATGGCGAAATAAAATTCTTTTTCGATCTCGACCGATTCGGCGACGAGCACCTGATTGACCACGCGGCCTTCGGGTCCGGTCTGATGCGTGACCAGCGTCTGGCCGAGCATCTTGGCCGCCAGGTCGCGGGCTTGGCCGGCCGTTTTGCAAAGATGCACGCCGCCTTGGAAGCCGCTGGTGAAGGTGCCTTTGCCGCGGCCGCCGGCGTGGATCTGGGCTTTGACCACGATCGAGTTCGTCCCGAGATCGCGGGCCACTTTCTCGGCCTCCGCCGCGGTCCGCGCCACCGCACCGCGCGGGTTGTCCGCACCGTATTCGGTGAGGAGTTCCTTGGCTTGGTATTCGTGGATGTTCATGGCGTGGTCGGAAGGTAGGGACACGCGGTTCGCGTGTCCGGGTGGATCGGGCGGGCGAGCGAGCCGCTCGTCCCTACCCTGCTATGCTGCCTCCACCGCGTTCATCGCGGCAAGCGTGGCTTCTTCGATTTCCTTGTATAAATTTTCGTCGGCCTTGAGCGCTTCCTTGGCCGCGTCGCGTCCCTGCGCCAATTGGTTGCCTTTGTAGCTCATCCAACTGCCGCGTTTTTCGATCACACCTTTCTCCAATGCGACGTCGATGAGCGAGCCGACATTGGAAATGCCTTCGTTATACATGATGTCG